>JACPRB010000347.1 GCA_016190155.1 Planctomycetota bacterium | reverse complement strand
GATGCCTCCGCCTCGGAAACGGGACCCGATCCCGGCAGCTTCACCGTCACGCGCACCGGCTCGACCGCCGCCGCGCTCACCGTCGACTTCACCGTGAGCGGCACCGCCGCCTCGGGCGCCGATTACGCCCCGATCGGCACTTCGGTAGCGATCCAGCTGGGCGCGCCCTCGGCCACCATCACCGTATCGCCCATCGACGACTTCATGGCCGAAGGAAACGAAACGACCATCGTGACGCTGGCCGCAGGAGGATACACCGTCGTCGCGCCCAACACCGCGACGGTTACGCTGGCCGACGATGATTCGATCGGGATCACGGTGTCGGCGATCTCCGGCAATACCTCGGAAGACGGCAGCGCCGCCACGTTCACGGTCGTGCTCGCCAGCCAGCCCACGGCGGATGTCGTCGTCCCGATCTCCAGCTCCGACGCGGCGGAAGGCACCGTTTCGGCGGCCTCGCTCACCTTCACCTCGGCGGACTGGGACTCGCCCCAAACCGTGACTGTCACCGGCGTCAACGACGCCGCCACCGACGGCGACGCGACCTTCACCATCCTCACCGATGATCCGACAAGCGCGGATCCGGCCTACGACGCCCTGAGCGCGTCCGACGTCGCCGACGTCACGGTCGTCAACACCGACAATGAACCCGAGGTGAACATCTCCGCCTCGGATGCCTCCGCCTCGGAAACGGGACCCGATCCCGGCAGCTTCACCGTCACGCGTACGGGCTCGACCGCCGCGGCGCTCATGGTGGACTTCACGGTCGGCGGTACCGCCGCCGGCACCGACTACGCCATGCTCGGCTCTCCCGTCATGATCCCCGCCGGCTCACCGTCGGCGACGATCACCGTGTCGCCCATCGACGACTTCCTGGCGGAAGGAAGCGAGACGGTGGTCCTCACGCTGGCCGCCGGCAGCTATACCATCGTGGCGCCCAACGCCGCGACGATCACAATCGACGACAACGACGCATTCGGCATCACGGTCTCGGCGATCTCGGGCAATACGACGGAGAACGGCGGCACGGCCACTTTCACGGTCGTCCTCGTCAGCCAGCCCACGGCGAACGTCGTACTCCCGATCTCCAGCTCCGACGTCGCGGAAGGCACCGTTTCCGCGGCCTCGCTGACCTTCACATCGGCAAACTGGGGCTCGCCTCAAACCGTGACCGTCACCGGCATCAACGACGCCGCGACCGACGGCGACGTCACCTTCAGCATTCTTACGGGCGATCCGACGAGCACCGATCCCACGTACGACGCCCTGACGGCGTCCGATGTCTCCGATGTAACGGTCGTCAACACCGACAACGAACCCGAGGTCTCCGTCACCGCCTCCGACGCCGCCGCTTCGGAGGCGGGACCGGATCCCGGCGAGTTCACCGTGACACGCACCGGCTCGACCGCCGCCGCGCTCACCGTGGACTTTACCGTGAGCGGCACCGCCGGCTCCGGCGCCGACTACGCCCCGATCGGCACTTCCGTCATCATCCCCGCCGGCTCTTCCTTGACGACCATACCCGTTTCGCCCGTCGATGAAACCCTGGCCGAGGGAAGCGAGACCGTGATCGTGACGCTGGCGGCGGGCGGCTACACGATCGTGACCCCAGACACGGCGACCGTCACGCTGGCCGACGATGACTCCGCCGGAGTGACGGCGTCGGCGATCTCGGGCGACACCTCGGAGAACGGCGCCGCCGCCACCTTCACGATGATGCTTACGAGCCAGCCCACCGCGGACGTCGTCATCCCGATCTCCAGCTCCGACGCGGCGGAAGGTACCGTTTCCGCGGCATCGCTCACCTTCACGCCGGCAGACTGGAACTCGCCTCAAACCGTGACGGTCACCGGCGTCAACGACGCCGCCACCGACGGAAACGTCACCTTCAACATCCTCACCGGCGACCCCGCGAGCGCCGATCCGACGTACGATGCCTTGACCGCGTCCGACGTCTCCGACGTGGCGGTCACCAACACTGACAACGAGCCCGAGGTCTCCGTCACCGCCTCGGACAACTCGGCCTCCGAGGCCGGCGCGGACGAGGCCAGCATGACGGTCACGCGGACCGGCTCAACGGCCGCCGCCCTTACCGTGAACTTCACGATGAGCGGAACGGCCACCCCGGGCACGGACTACGCCGCGATCGGGACCGCCGTGACGATCCCTGTCGGCTCGCCCTCCGCAACGATCACCATTTCTCCCGTCAATGACTTCATCGCGGAAGGAAGCGAGACGGCCACCCTCACGCTCGCCGCGGGCAGCTATACCATCGCATCGCCGGATACCGCCGACGTCACGATCGCCGACGATGACGCCGTCGGGGTCACCGTCTCCGGCATCTCCGGACCAACCACTGAAAGCGGCGGCACCGCTACCTTCACCGTAGTCCTCGAGACGCAGCCGACGGCCGACGTCGTCATCCCGATCTTCAGCTCCGATACGGCCGAAGGCACCGTCTCCTCGGCCTCGCTCACCTTCACCGCCGCAAACTGGAATTCCCCGCAGACGGTTACGGTGACGGGCGTCAACGACACCGCAACGGACGGCAACGTCTCCTTCACGGTGGTGACGGGAGATCCTGCCGCCGCCGACCCGGGCTATGACGCGCTGACGGCTGCGGATGTCGCCGACGTCACCGTCACGAACAACGACAACGAACCGGAAGTCACCGTGACGGCCTCCGACGCGTCGGCCTCGGAACCGGGCGCGGACACCGGCACCTTCACCATCACGCGAACGGGATCGACCGGATCCGACCTGACCGTCGACTTCACTGTCGGCGGCACGGCCACTTCGGGCACCGACTACACATCGATCGGGACTTCCGTGACGATCCCCGCAGGCTCGGCGTCCGCCCCGATCACCGTAACGGCCCTGGACAACCTGGTGGCCGAAGTGAACGAAACCGTCGTGCTGACGCTGGCGGCCGGCGGCTACACCCTCGCGTCGCCCAGCGCGGCGACGCTGACGATCGTCGATGACGACGCCGCGGGAATCAACGTCTCCTCCATCTCCGGACCGACTACGGAGAACGGCGGCACGGCCACGTTCAGCGTCGTCCTCGTGACTCAGCCCACGGCGAACGTCGCCGTCCCGATCTCCAGCTCCAATGCGGCGGAAGGGACGGTCTCTACAGCCTCGCTCAGCTTCACGCCGGCGAACTGGAACGTCCCCCAGACGGTAACGGTCACCGGAGTCAACGACACCGCCACCGACGGCAACGTGACCTTCGACGTCCTTACGGGCGATCCGACGAGCGCCGACCCGGCCTACGATACGCTGACCGCCTCCGACGTCGCCGACGTCACGGTGGTCAACAACGACAACGAACCCGAGGTCGCGATCACGGCGTCCGATCCCTCGGCCTCAGAGACCGGCCCGGACTCCGGCACCTTCACCGTCACTCGAACGGGGACGACCGCATCCGACCTGACCGTGCCCTTCACGGTCGGCGGCACCGCTACGTCCGGCACCGATTACGCTTCCATCGGGACTTTCGTCACGATCCCGGCCGCCTCTCCTTCAGCCACGATCACCGTCAGTCCGATCAATGACGCTTCCGTGGAAACACCGGAAACGGTTGTCGTCACGCTGTCGCCCGGAAGCTACACCCTGACCGCTTCCACGGCTACCGTGAACATCTCCGACGACGATGCGGCCAATATCATCGTCTCACCCATCTCCGGTCCGACCACCGAGAGCGGCGGCACGGCCACGTTCACGGTGGTGCTCACCAGTCAGCCGGCCGCCGACGTCGTCATCCCTCTTTCCAGCTCGAACACGGCTGAAGGGACCGTCTCCACCGGCTCGCTCACGTTCACGCCGGCGAACTGGAACGTCCCCCAGACGGTGACGGTCTCCGGCGTCAACGACACGATCACCGACGGCAACGTCTCGTTCGCCGCGCGAACCGGCGACCCGACGAGCGCGGATCCGATCTTCGACGCCCTCACCGCCGCCGGCGTGCCCGACGTCTCCGTCACCAACTTCGACAACGAACCGGAGGTGACGATCGCGGCGACGGTGACCTTGGCCAGCGAGCAAGGTCCGCAGAACGCGTCGTTCACGGTGACGCGAACGGGCTCCACGACGGCGGACCTGACCGTCGACTTCACCACCAGCGGGACCGCGAGCCAAGGAACGGACTACGCGGCCCTCGGCTCCAGCGTCACGATCCTCGCCGGTCAAGCCTCCGCGACCCTCACGATCACGCCGATCGACGACGCCGTTCAAGAAACCGCCGAGACCGTCGTGCTGACTCTCTCCCCCGGCACGTACACCGTGACGACGCCTTCCTCGGCCACCGTCACGATCAGCGACAACGACATGCCCGGCGTCTCGATCACGCCCACGTCCGGACTCGTGACGACGGAAGCGTCCGGGGCTGCGAGTTTCTCGCTCGTGTTGAACTCTCAGCCGACCGCCAACGTCACGATCACCTTCACCAGTTCGGATCCCAGCGAAGGGGTGCCGCTCCAGTCCAGCGTGACCTTCACCCCCGCCGACGCCTTCACGCCGCAAACGGTGGACATCCGCGGCGTCGACGACACCTTCATCGACGGCGACATCGGGTATACCATCGTCACAGGAACCGCCCTCAGCCTGGATCCGCTGTATAACGGGTTGATTCCGCCCGACGTGCTGGTGACGAACACCGACGACGACGTCGCCGGTTTCGCCGTGATCCCCACGACGGGCCTGACGACGACCGAGAGCGGCGGACAAACCACCTTCACGGTCGCCCTCACGTCCACCCCAGGCGCGAAGGTCACTCTCAGTCTCACAAGCTCGAATCCCGCGGAGGGCACCGTCTCGCCCGCGTCCCTCACGTTTACGCCGGCGGACGCCCTGGTCCCGCAAACCGTCACCGTGACGGGCGCGAACGACTTCCTCGTCGACGGACCGGCCTCCTACACGATCGCGACCGGAATCGCCACGAGCGTCGACCTCGTCTACAACGGCCTCAACCCGCCCGACGTCTCCGTCACCAACGACGACGACGACGTGGAGGGATTCACCGTCACGCCGACACAGGGTCTCTTCACGAATGAGGGCGGTTCGACGGCGAGCTTCACCGTGGCGCTGGCGACCATCCCCTCGGCGGACGTCACGATCGCGCTGTCCAGTTCCGACACCGCGGAGGGCACCGTCTCGCCCGCCTCGCTCACGTTCACGCCGGCCGACGCGCTCGTCCCGCAAACGGTCACGGTGACGGGGGTCGACGATGGAAGCACCGACGGAAACGTCGCCTACACCATCCAGCTCGCCCCGGCAGCGAGCGCGGATGGATCTTACAATGGACTGGATCCGCAGGACGTCGGCGTGACGAACGTCGACAACGAAGTACCGGGCGTGACCGTACAGCCCGTGTCCGGCCTGATCACCCTGGAGGCCGGCGGCACGGCGACGTTCAGCGTCGTTCTCAACACGGTGCCCACCGGCAGCGTGACGATCCCGCTGGCCAGCTCGGACGCCACCGAGGGCTCCGTTTCGCTCAGTTCACTGACGTTCACCCCGGCCAACGCGTTGGCTCCACAAACGGTGACCGTCACCGGGATCAACGACACGGTGGTCGACGGCGATATCGGCTATACGATCGTCACCGGTCCCGCCACGAGTGCCGACGCGGCGTACAGCGGCCTCAACGCGGTCGACATCTCGGTGACCAATCTGGACGACGACGTCACGCCGCTTCCGGCCATCAGCCTCTCCGTCGCGACCTTCCAGTTCACGGCCGCGGAAGGAGGATCCAATCCCGCCCCTCAAACCATGACTCTGACCAACTCCGGAGGCTTGCCGCTGAATTGGACGGCCGTCTCCAGCGTCGTCTGGTTGAATGTCGGCCCGATCAACGGGTCGCTCGGGGCAAACGCGTCCGTCCTCCTGACCGCCTCGGTCGATAGCAGCGCTCTCGGCGTCGGGACTTTCACCGGCACCATCACCGTCAGCGATCCGGGCGCGTCCAATTCGCCGCAGACGGTCTCGGTGACGCTCACGCTGACGCCGCCTCCGCCGGCGGTGACGATCGATACGCCGACGACGGCCGAGACATATACGACCGCCGCGTCGGTGGTCGCGTTGGGCGGCACCGCCACCAACAGCCCCAGCAGCGTCACCTGGATCAATACGGCGACGGGCGACAGCGGAATCGCCGTCGGCACGACCGCGTGGACGGCTGCCGTGCCGCTGATCGCCGGCGACAACGGCCTCATCGTCTACGGCTGGAACGCGGGAGGAACGGGATCCGACTCGATCCTCGTGACATTCACGGCCGAGACCACTCCGCCCGTGATTTCGACGGCGTCCGGCAGCTACGTCACGGGAGCCCAGCTCTTCGCGCTGAACGGCCTGGCCTCGGACGCCAGCGGGGTCGCCGTCGTCCGCTGGTTGAACACGACCACCGGCGTCGGCGGGGTCGCCTCCGGCACGGACTCCTGGTCGGCCTCCATCCCGCTCGCCGGCGGGACGAACGTGGTCGTCATCACCGCCACGGATACCGTCGGCAACGAGGGAAGCCTGACCGTCGACATCAGCTTCACGTCGCCGCCGGACATCACGGCGCCGTCGATCCTGATCAATGTTCCGACGACGGAACCGGCGTACACGACGTCCGTGTCCCCGGTCACGATCGGCGGGTTGGCCTCGGATGCCGTCGGCGTCGCCGGCGTCACGTGGCTCAACGAGGGCACGGGCGGGCGAGGCGCCGCCCTGGGCACCACGACGTGGTCCGCCTCCGTGCCGCTCGCCGGCGGCAGCAACGTCCTCCGCGTGACCGCGACGGATGCGGCGGGCAACACGACCAGCGCCCTGCTCTTCGTGACGTTGCAGACGGTGTCGGGCGACACCCTCCCGCCCATCCTCTCGGTGACCTCGCCCAGCGCGTCGTCGTCCTTCTTCAGCATCACGCCCGCGTTCGACTTGGGCGGCATCGCCGCGGACAACGTCGCCGTCAGCAACGTCGTGTGGTTCAACACCGCTACGGGTCAGACGGGCTCGGCCGACGGACGGGCCGTCTGGGACGCGGGCATCCCCCTGATCGAGGGGGCCAACGCGATCACCATCGAGGCCTTCGACACTTCGGGCAACAGCTCCACGAGCCAGGTGACGGTGGACTATCGCATCCCGCCGCCTCCCCCGAACACGATCAACGCGGGTCATTGTGGATCGGTGGGACTCGACCTGCTGCTGCCGCTGGGGCTGCTGTGGCTCGGCCGGCGCGTCCCGCGCCGCCGGCGGCGGTACCGCTTCACCGGAAAGGAACTTGAGGAGAAGTGGAAAGGTCCCGTCGACAAAGGAGGGCGAGGGTGGAACTGGACGGAGCTCAGCGGAGGAGCCTACAAACCATAGAGACGCTCCCTTCTCTACGACTTCACCGCACACGTTTCGCCGGAGCTGCGCCACCGGGATGATCCGCAACCGGGCCAACCCGGCGCACGTGAAGGAACTCCCGGGTCACGAGGACTTCGCGAGCCTTGACGCGTACGTGCGCCTGGAGATCCCCGACCTCAAGGAGGCGCACCGGAGGTTTCACCCGCGAGAGCGGGATGAGGAGCGCGACGATGACGAGGCGGCAGGGGCACTCGTCAAGCCCTGATGCGACACGACGCAATCGCTGCGCTTGAAACGACATCAGTCCTGATGTACACTTCCCATGGAGCGAGGGCATGTATCGGATCTGGTTCTACCGCACCGAGCGGGGTGAGCGGCCCGTGGAGCAATACGTGTCAGGCCAGGATCCGCGCCATCGTCGGCGCGTAGCGGCGCGACTGGAGCTTCTGGCCGAAGAAGGGCCGCAGCTGAGGCGACCCTACGCCGATGCGGTGGCAGGCCCGCTGCGAGAGCTTCGCGTCGGCTTCGGCCGGCTGGAGCATCGCATTTTCTACTACTTCGTTCGGGGCGATAACGTCGTCCTGCTGCACGCGTTCACGAAGAAGACGCAACAACTGCCGGCGAGGGAGATCGAAACGGCGCAGCAGAGGATGGAAGAAGTGAACCGGCGGCTGGCCGCCGGAGAGGAGTTGGCATGAAGCGGAAGATGAACTTCGGGCGGTTCGAGGACTGGCTGCGGGAACAGAGGAAGGATGCGCGTTTCCGCAGGGGATATGAAGCTGAGCGACGTGCCGCGTTCCTGGCGTACCGGATCGTCGCGCTCCGAAGCAAGCTGGGTCTGTCGCAGAGGGAGATGGCGAGGCGCATGGGGACGAGCCAGCAGGCAATCGCCCGGCTGGAGAGCGGGGAGTATGGCGGGTTCACGCTGAAGACACTCGAGAAAGTCGCAGAGGCCCTCGGCGCGGAGTTGGTTGTGGACATCCGCAGGCCGGCCCGCAAACCGGCAGTGTAGGTGAGTTCGCGCGCATGGCCAACGTGGTAGAATCGCGGTAGATGGTGATCGCCCTGGGGCGCCATGAGCTGAGACCGAGCCAATCGCGTGCTTTCTGCCGGTTCCTTAACCGGCAAGGAACTCGATCCCGACTCGATCGCCATTGACGTCAACAATGCACGGTATCACTTCCCGGCGCGGTTCTACCTGCCGTTCCGGGGAGCGTTCGCGCAGGTGGATCCCTTCCTAATCCGCTCCACTCGCTCTAGCCCAAGTTGCGCAGTTGGCGGCGACGAACGCGGTTTTTTGAAGCGCATTTCGCGTTTTTCGCCAAACGTCGTGACTACATTTTCGGTACAGCCTCCATCCAACGAGGCTGATCCAGGCGCCGCGGGAGGTCGAGGCCCAGGCGCTCCAGAAGGATTCGCTGACCTTCGTCCGGGGTTCCCACACACCGCAGCTGAAGTCGACGGCCCGTCGACGTGGGCAGGATCACGTCCATCACCTTGATCTTGGCGAACTCCTCCACGACCGTCCGTGGCCCGTTCCCCAACCCCGATCGCGCCATCCACTGCTCCAGGGTTTTCCACATGGCGTACGCCAAGAACGAGAACAGGATGTGGGCCTGCGCTCGGTGTTCGAGATGGTGCCAGATTGGCCGGATCTTCAGCTCGCTCTTTTCGATCCGGAAGGCCGACTCCGCCTGGGTCAGCTGGATGTAGGTCTTCCACAGGTCCTGCGGCGTCCAGCCCACCAGATTCGTTCGCAGTAGATAGTACCCCTCGCTGAGCGTCGCCCACTCCGTCCAGGCGGCGTTTCGAGCGAAGCTCACCTTCAGCCCGCTGCCCCGGTCGGGCGCTTCTTCGATGCGAATCTCAAATCCCCGGGCCGCGCGCGAGTTCCGGCCCAAGAGTCGCCCGATCTGTCGCTCCACCTGAGCCCGGTCCACCTTCTTGCGCGCTCGCTCGAGTCGCCCAGCCAGCTTTTGCAGAGCCTTCTGGATCCGCGTGGCGAATCGTTCGTGCATCGCCTTCTCTTTCTCCCGCCGATCTCCGCTTCGGCACAACACGAAGATCTCCTGCCCGTCGGGGCCCGGACACGCCTTGACCTGCACCCCTGGCTCTACCTCCGACCATCCGCCCTCGACCAGGTGTCGCTCGAAGCCTTTCAGCGCGCTCTTGGGCGTCCCCACCACGTAGCTCGCCCCGCGTTGGCGCAGGAACTCCAGGTTCTTCTCGGAGGCGATCCCCCGGTCCACCACCCACACGCGGCCGATCGACTCGTGTTTGCGCTCCATCCGCTCCACGATCTCCTGGAGCGTCGTCATGTCATTGCGGTTTCCCGCAAACACCTCGTACCCGATCGGCAGCCCTTCCCGTGTCACCAGAAGCGCGATCGTCACCTGCAGACAACCCGGCCGCTTGTCGCGCGAGTGACCCCGCTTCGCTTGAGGATTGGCCTCCATCAACCCCTCGAAGTACGTCGAGGTCACGTCGTACAGCACCAAGTCCATCCGCGCGTCAAAGAGCGTCATGAATCGTTCCCGCAGATGCCGCTCGATCGCTTCCTTGTGCGGCAACACCTCGTCCAAGGCCCGGTACAGCCGATCCTTGTTCACCGCCTCCGGACTCACCCCCAGGAGGTCTTCCAGCGCCGTCCGCGAGTACCACGTGTCCTGGTGTCGGTTTCCTCTCTGCGTGCTCCGCTTCCCTCTGTTTCCTCGCACAAGCCCGGATTGAACCGTGCCCCGGAACGAATGAACGGACGAACCGATGAACGGATGAACGGCAGTGCGTACTGCTGGCCAGAGCCTCTCCTAATCGGTAAGCTACCCGCCGTAGCGGCTTCCGACATGGCTCAAACAAGGGTAACGGTCGCGGCGAGCTTATCGAACACCAGAGAAAATTGGATCATCTCTGGGTCCTCTGTTACCCTCCGGGCTCTCAACCCGAACCATGCCCGACAGGGGAGGTGACTATGCCCGTAACCTCGACACGCCTCAAAGCCGACCGGATCTCGCGTCTCGGCACCGAAAACGCGTTCAAGATCGGAGTCGACATCCGCCGCTGCGAGGCGGCGGGAATGAAGGTCGTCAAGCTCAACCTCGGCGAACCCGACTTCAATTCCGCCGCGCCCATCAATGAGATCGCCAAACGCGAGATCGATCGTGGAAACTCCCACTACTGCGACCCTCAAGGCATCCTGCCGCTGCGCGAGACGGTCGCGCGTCAAGTCTCGCGGACCCGCCGCCTGAACGTCGAACCCGACGAGGTCGTCGTCACCCCCGGCGCCAAACCGCCCATCTTCTACACCATGCTGACGTACGTGAACGCGGGCGACGAGGTGATCTACCCCAGCCCGGGCTTCCCCATCTACGAGTCGTGCGTCACCTTCTGCGGCGGAACTCCCGTTCCGTTGCACCTCGAAGAGTCACGCGGCTTCCGGTTCACCGCCACGGACATCGAACGGCTCATCAGCCCGCGCACGAAGGTCATCATCTTGAATTCGCCTTCGAACCCCACCGGCGGCGTGCTCACGCGGCAGGACCTCGACGACATCGCCGCCGTCATCCGCGCGCGATGCGACGACTCCGTGCGCGTCTACTCCGATGAAGTCTACGAACACATCGTCTTCGACGGGCTGGAGCATGCCTCGATCGCGTCCGTCCCAGGCATGCGCGAGCGCACCATCCTGGTGTCGGGCCATTCCAAATCGTACGCCATGACCGGCTGGCGGCTCGGCTACGCGGTGCTGCCCCACAAGGAAGAAGCGCAGATCTTCAAGAACCTGAACATCAACATCATCTCCTGCACCCCTCCCTTCATCCAGATGGCCGGGAAGGAGGCGCTGGAGAATCCCGCCATCGAGCCCTTGGTCGCCGACATGGTCCGCCAGTTCCAGACCCGCCGCGATTGGGTCGTGCGCGCCCTCAACGAGATCCCCGGCGTCACCTGCGCCACCCCGAAAGGCGCCTTCTACGTCTTCCCCAACATCGGCGGGGTCTGTGAATCGCTCGGCCTGCTCGACGCCTACGCGACGCTCCCTCCGGAACGGCGCGCGCGAACCAGCCCGTCCACGCTCTTCCAGCTCTTCGCGCTGTACCGCCACGGCGTCGCCACGATGGATCGCAACTCCTTCGGCCGCATCGGCGCCGAAGGCCGACACTTCCTGCGCCTCTCGACGGCCACGGATCTCGACTCCCTCAAGGACGGCGTGCGCCGCCTGGCCGAGGCCGCTCAAGACCGCAAGGGATTCGAGGACTACTTCCGCGAGGTGAACACATCATGCCGCTGATCGATTCCAAGTCGGGCCGCATCCGCAAGGATTACTCCCTCGACGAGCTCAAAGAGGCCGCGCGGCTCATGCGCGGCTACAACCTCGCCGTCCTGGCGTGCGCGGGCTCCGGCCACGCGGGCGGCACCCTCTCGGCGATGGATCTTACGGCGGCGCTCTACCTCAAGGTGGCGCGACTCGATCCCGACAATCCCGCGTGGGACGGCCGCGATCGGATCATCTGGTCGACGGGCCACAAGGCGCCCAACGTCTATATCGGCGTCGGCATGACCGGCGCCTTCCCCGTCGAGAACGTCGCCACCCTGCGCCGGCTCACCTCCCCGTTCCAAGGCCATCCCCACTGGCTCAAGTTTCCCGCCGCCGAGGCTTCCACCGGCTCGCTCGGCCAGGGGCTCTCCATCGGCGTCGGCATCGCCATGGCCGCGAAGCTCGACCAGAAGAACTTTCGCGTCTACGTCATGAACGGCGACGGAGAACTGCAGGAAGGCTCGATCTGGGAAGCCGCCATGGCCGCCGGCCACTACGGCCTGGACAGTCTTGTCTCGATCGTCGACAAGAACCGCCTGCAGATCGACGGCTGGGTGAAGGACGTGATGGATGTGGACCCCATCGCCGACAAGTTCCGCGCCTTCGGATGGCACGCCGTGGAATGCGACGGGCACGACCTGGCGGCCATTCTGCGCGCCTTCGACGAGGCCGCCGCCGTGCGGGGCAAACCCACCGTGATCATCGCCCACACGACGAAGGGCAAGGGCGTCGACTTCATGGAGAACGTCGCGGGCTGGCATGGAAAAGCGCCCAGCCTGGACGAGACCCGCAAGGCGTTTGCGCAGCTGGGCCTGGACGGCAAGGTCGATCTCGACCGGATGAAACGGATCGCCGACGAGCACCAGAAGAAGGTGGACGCGGAGCTCGCCGCCAAGATGCCGAAGTTCGGCAACGACTACTGGTGGAACCGGCAGCCCGTGATGAAAGTCCAGATGGACCCCACGCGCATGGGCTACGGCCGCGCGCTGCAGGAGAGCGGCGCCGACGAGCGCGTCGTCTGCTTGGGCGCCGACATCTCCGGCTCGATCACCATCGCCAAGTTCTACGAGGGCCATCCCGACCGCGCCCCGAAGGGCAAGCAAATCAGCCGCTTCATCTCCGTCGGCATCGCCGAACAGAACGCCACGACGATCGCCGCCGGATTGGCCAAAGAGGGCAAGATCCCCACGTTCGGGACCTACGGCGTTTTCGCCAGCGCCCGAAACCTCGATCAGATCCGCACCACCGTCGCGTACGGCAACTTCAACGTCCTCATCGCCGGCGCCCACGGAGGCGTGTCCGTCGGGCCGGACGGCGCGACGCATCAGGCGCTCGAGGACATCGCCAACATCACGCCGATCCCCGGCATCATGGCCGTGGTGCCGTGCGACGCCGTCGAAACCAAGAAGGCGACGCTCGCGCTCCTCTTCCAGATCACCGGGCCCAAGTACCTGCGTTTCGCGCGCGAGGCGACACCCGTCGTGACCACCGACGCCACGCCGTTCGTCATCGGCAAGGCCAACGTCCTCCGGCTGCGGCGGGTGGCGGACAACATGATCGACGCCTTCGAAACCGTCCTGGCGGAGAAGTACCGCGGTGAGGGCGAGAAGGTGGCGCTCGTCGCCAACGGACCGATGGTGCCGGAGGCGATGCGCGCGGCGTGGATCCTCAAGGAGGAGAAGGGCTGGGACACGCGGGTGGTCAACATGCACACCGTCAAGCCGCTCGACGAACGCGCGGTCGTGTCCGCGGCACAAGAGTGCGAGGTGCTGATCACCGTGGAGGAACACCAGATCGGCGGGTTGGCCCATCCCGTGGCGGCGGCCGTCCTCAGAGGCCTCGGCGGCGGGCGCGCGCCCCGCTTCGGCTCCATCGGCGTGCGCGATCGCTTCGGCGAATCCGGCGCTCCATGGGAGCTGGTGAAGGAATTCGAGGTCTCCGCCGAGCACATCGCGGCGCTGGCGATCCGGCTGGGAGGGTGAACCGGCCGCCGAGGTCACGCTCCGATCCAGTGCTCGACCGGACGGGCAAGGAATTCCTCGACCCCGATGCCGTCACCCCCGACGAGCAGTTGGCGCTGCGGCCTGAAGGCGGCCGCAAATTCCGCCAGCCCCGGAAGAGCCTCGCGAGCCCGCCCGCTCTTCACCTCGATCGCGGTGAGCCTGCGGCCGGCCCTCACGACGAAATCGACTTCGCGGTTCGCCTCACGCCAATAGAACACCTCGCAGACGCCCGTTGCGGCGGCGTTCGCCAGATGGGAACCGACGGCCGACTCGACCAGCCGTCCCCAGAATCCGGAATCTGCGCGCGCTTGACTCGGCGTGAGACCCGTCGGGGCGGTCATGAGCGCGGTGTTCAGGACCTGCAGCTTCGGGCTGGACCCGCGCCGGCGAACGACGGATCCGGAATACTTTTGTAGCCCCGTCAACATCCCCGCCCCCTTGAGCAAGTCCAGGTAGTGGGCCAGCGTCGTGGTGTTGCCGACGTCTTGCAGCCGACCGAGCATCTTCGTGTACGACAGGATTTGTCCGGAGTAAGCACAGCCGAGCTCGAAGAGCCGTCTCAGCAGCGCGGGCTTATCCACCCGCGTCAGCAGGAGGACGTCGCGCGAGATCGTCGTCTCGACGAGCGAATCGAGGATGTAGCGGGCCCATCGCGCGGGCTCGCCGACCAGCGGCGCGGCGCCCGGGTAGCCGCCATGAAAGAGATACTGGTCGAGTGACCATCCGAACGCCACGCGCATCTCCGCCAGCGACCAGTGCGGCAATCGCAACACCTCGAAGCGTCCCGCAAGGCTCTCGGTCAGCCCATGCTCGACGAGCAACGGGGCCGAGCCGAGCAGGATGACTTTGAGGGGACGCTTCGCGCGCGTATCCTCGTCCCACAGGCGTTTTACGCCTTCGGCCCAGCTCGGGATCTTCTGGATCTCATCGACGACCAGGAGCGCTCCCCGCTTGCCCGCCTCCAAGCGCGCCGCCTCCCACTGCTCCGCAAGCCAGGATGATCCCCTCAGAGTGGGTTCGTCCGCGCTGGCGTAGCGGATCGGCAGGCCAGATTTTTCGCTGACCTGCCGGACCAGCATGGTCTTTCCGACCTGGCGCGGCCCGGCCACAACGATGATGAAACGCCGTGGCTCGGCGAGGCGCTGGGCGAGAACAGCGCCCTGGGGACGCACAAAAGGGGGAGATATGTTACTCATTATTCTGAGTAATATTACTCACTGCTTTGAGCATGCACAAGGTGCCGATCATTCCAAGAACGGGCCTGCTTCAACAGAGGGTAACAAGACGGGTATGGCAGATTGGGCGATTCCCTGATCGCCGCATCTCCCGTCGGTCTTGCCGGTGTTACCTGCGAGTCGCATCTTCTGATCCATGCCAAAGAATGATCGCTCCGGCCTCGGTCGTATTTTCGCCGTGATTCCCCGCCCCTGGATTACGAATCTTATGTGGAACACGGGAGAACCTCAGGTATGGCGACCTTCGTACAGCGAGCGGTCGGGATCAGCCTCGTCATGGCGTGCCTGCTCGGGGGATGCAAGAAGGGCAGCGACAGCGCGCCGCCCGCCGAGGGCGGCTCCATCGCCCCGGAGCCTCCCCCACCCACCACCTGGAGCGGATGGGACGGCCTGCAGACGATCGCGATCGTCGGCCAAGACGACCCCACGAATCACTTCCTGCAGCAGGCGGCGCAGGAACTGCAGACATATCTTGGAAGCATGTCGGGCCGCACGTGGAGCGTTCAATCGAGCGACATCCAGGACCCCGCCATACGCCTGGACGTCAACGCCGCCCTGCCGGAATTCGCCGGCCGCAACGACGAAGCGGTGAAGATCCTGGCCGACCCCGACGGTATCCGCATCACGGGAAAGACCCCGATCGCCGCCCGGCACGGCGCCTATCTCTTGCTGGAGAAACTCGGCGTCCGGTGGTTCTTCAAACACTCCGCGTGGGAAGTCGTGCCGGACACCCTCGCCGATCCAGGCCCCTTCAGCGAGCTCCACGAACCCGATTTCCTCTATCGAAGGATTTGGCACCCGGTATCCGTCGATAACGATCGCTTCGCCCGCTGGAAGGCGAGGAACCGCCTCGACGGAGCCGCGAGCTATGAAGTCCGACACAGCTACGCGGACATCGCTCCCGCCTCCGAGTACGCCGCTCATCCGGATTGGTTCCTCCCCGAAGGCGGGCCGCCCCTGCAGCTCAAGCCCGATCATCCCGACATCGTCGACCGCGCCATCGCCTACGCCCGCGGACAACTGGCCGCCGCGAACACTTCCTCGTGGGACTCGCTCGACAGGCTCCCGCCCGGCGCGGTGCCGATAAGTCCCAACGACGGCCTCGGTTGGTCGCCCCCCTACAACGAGTCCACCGACTGGCAGATCATCACGGACAAGGTCTTCTATCTGGCCAATGAAGTGGCCAAGAACGTCCAGAACGACTTTCCCGGCCAGTACGTGAGCGTCTACAGTTATTCGCTCTATGCCGGTATCCCGACTTCTCCGCTCGAACCCAATCTCCTCGTGCAAATCGCCACGTCCTTCGACAAGACACCCCTGTCTTTCACGGAAAGAGTCGAAGGCCTGGCCGCCAAAGGCGTGGCCCTGGGCATCCGCGATTATTACGACGTGAATGTCTGGTACCGCGACTATCCGCCCCAGGATTTTTATAAGCTCCTTCGCGCGATTCCCTGGTATGCCGCGCGCAACGTCAAGGTGTACAACGCCGAGGCCGGCGACGGCTGGGGCGCTCGCGGGCTTCTATACTACGCCGCCGGCAAGCTTTACTGGGACCCGGGCGCTGACGTGAACGCCCTGCTCCAGGACTTCTACCAGAAGGCGTTCGGCCCGGCCGCCCCCGTGATGGGACGTTTCTACGAACGCTGGCTCGGCGGCCAGAAGGTGAACCACCGGACGCTTGCGCTGGCCTTCCAGGATCTTTCCGAAGCCGAGGCGCTGGCGGCCGGAAACGCGGCGGTTCTCGAGCGCCTGCGCCACGTCGCATACTGGATGCGCCACGTCTGGCTCTGGTATCGGCGCGGCTTGTGGGATACCGACGCGATCGGCAACCTGACCCTGCAGGAAACCAAAGATTACTACGAGTTCCTCTTTCGCACCAGGTCGCTCTACACCGTCTTCCATCGGTATATCGAGTCCAACATACGGCGAGACCTGGAGCTGAGAGGCCTGTCCCAGGCGGAGATCACGGGTCTGCAGAACACGACCGCGCCGAGCGCCCCCCAGGCTCAAACCTGGCTCGACGAGGCGCTGATGTTCTACGCGGGAACGGATCCCGTAGACGTCGTCAGTATCGACCCCTACGCGACGAATCTCGCGCCTCTCAACCGACCCGACCTGCCGACTTACACCCCGGGCAGGAGGCGCGGGTCCAGCGTGGTCATTCCGTCTTCCGGCAACGAGTCGGTGACGATCCAGGTACGCGGAACCGGCTCTTTCTCCTGGATCGGGCCGGACGGGTTCGAACGCAGTTCCGCCACCGTCGACAACCCCACCCTGTCGCCCATCCAGTTCGCAGCCACCGATCCGGGCTTGTATACGCTGCGCTCCAGCCGCTCCAGCTTCATCGACGCCCTCGACGTTCCAGGACGCCCGGCCGCCATCTTGGCCGATGAACAGACCATCGTCTGGTTCCTCAGCCCTTTCACCGGGTACTTCTTCGTCCCGGCCGGAACCCCGGGCTTCCTGTTGGGCGCCAGCGGCACGACGGACCGGCCCAGAACGTACGACTTGACCGATCCCAACGGAGTTACGTCCGCCTTCGTCATGACCCAGACCGATCAAATCCCTGTCCAGGCCCCGGCCCCGGGCGTATGGCGCCTCCATGCCCGCGCGACGGCCGACTCCTTCGATGTGCAGTTCTCGCTGACGGGCGTCTCTCCGCTGCTCTGGCACAATCCCCAGTGGCTTCCGATACCAACCCAGGGCTCGCCGTAGCGTGTCTCCCGCTCACCGTAACGCCCCCGCCGCGGAGACCATGATCCGCTGAAAAGGCTCCGGCCAAACGCCGAGCCACACCAGCAATCCCATGACGATCCCCAAGACCGCTCCAGCCGCTCGTGACAACCGCGGAGAGGGCGGCGCCTCCTCGACCTTGCGAAACACGGTCACAATCACGCGCAAGTAGTAAAAGACGCCTACCGCGCTCGTGACAGCCAGCGCCGCCACCAGCATCCACAGACCGGACCGCAATCCGGAAACGACGACGAAGACCTTCGCCAGGAATCCTCCCGTAATCGGAAGCCCGGCCAACGACAAGAACGACGCCACCAAGACAAGCGCCGCTCCGGGCTGCCGCCAGTACAATCCCCGATAGTCCGCCAGATCGTCCGCATCCCGATCACGACCCGACAACGCCATGACGACCCCGAACGCCCCGAGCACCGTCGCGAAATACGCCAGCAGATAGTACGCGGCCACGTCGATCCCGCCGGCCAGAAGCGCCACGAGGAGATATCCCAAGTGCGCGATGGACGAGTACCCCAGCAGGCGCTTCACGTTATCCTGCAAAAGCGCCGACACGTTGCCCAGCGCCATCGACGCGATCGCGATCACGCCGAGAGCCGCCTCCAGCGACGGCGTCATGCCCGTCATTTGGAGAAACCGCAAGAGCACCGCGAACATCGCCCCCTTCGATACGGTCGCGATAAGAGCCGTCACCGGCGCAGGCGCCCCTTCATACACATCGGGCACCCACAGGTGAAAAGGCGCCACTCCCAGCTTGAAGCCCACCCCCACGAGGATGAGCGCCAAGCCCGCCGGCGCCAAACCACCCCCAAGCCGCCCGAACTCCAGAGTGCCCGCTTCCGCATAGAGCAGCGCCATGCCGAACAACAGGATCGCCGCCGATCCGGCGGCCAGCACCAGATACTTCACTCCCGCTTCAATCGATCGATCCTCCGCCCGCGAGTACGCGATCAGCGGATAGAGCGGCACCGTCAGCAGCTCCAAGCCCAAGAAGAATGAAACCAGGTGCCGGCTGGCCGCCAGAACCATCCCTCCCAACGCGGCCACTTGGAGGAGGACGTAGAACTCCTCGACCCGTCCTCCCTTCCGATCCCAATACCCGGTCGACAGCACGGCGATCGTGAAGCTCGCCGCCGTGAGCAAACCCATGAACAGCAGCGCGAATCGGTCGATCACCAAGAGCGTCGTGACGTGCCGCGGCGTTTCCGAATCGATCCACAAGACGGAGACAAATCCCAACGCCAATCCGACGACCGTCACGCGCTGCGCCAACCGGTGGCGACGCCAAAAGCCCGCGACGAGCATCGTCGCGACCGCGCCGCCGGCGACCATGAGCATCGGCAAGAGCGACACCACATCACGGCCCGACATGCGCCCCTCCCGCCAGATCCAGCACCGGCTGCGGAACCAGGCCCAATCCCACGAGGACCGCCATCATCACGCCGAGCACGACGACCTCCCGCACCGACAGATCGCTCATGACCAACCCCTCGCGATGCGGCCCGTGAAAGGAACGCTGCATGAGGCTGAGCGCATAGATCGCCGCCCCGACCACTCCCGCGGCCGCCACGGCCGCCATCCAGGCGCGCATCTGAAACGTCCCCGCCAGCGTCAGGAATTCCGCGACGAAATTGCCCAGTCCCGGCAGTCCAAGCGTCGCCACGATGAAGAAGAGCGCGACGGCGCCCATACGCGGCGCGACCGCCCAGAGCCCTCCCATCTCCCGTAGATCCCGCGTGTGCAATCGCGCCTGCAGCGCCCCGGCGATGATGAACAACGCCGGCGTGCTGATCCCGTGGGCGATCATCTGAAGGACGGCGCCCTGACGCGCCATCGGGTTCAGCGCGAAAATCCCCAGGAGCACGAAGCCCATATGGGCGACGCTTGTATACGCCACCAGGCGCTTGAAATCCGTCTGCGCGAACGCCACCACGGCGCCGTACAGAATCCCCGCCACCCCGACGCCCATCAGGATCGGCGCCGCCTCGGCCGCCGCCTGGGGGAAGAGCGGAACGACAAACCGAAGCAGACCGTAGGCGCCCGTCTTGAGGAGCAGCCCCGCCAGCACGACGCTGCCCGCCGTCGGCGCGTCCGTGTGGGCGTCGGGCAACCACGTATGCACCGGCACCGCCGGCAGCTTCACCGCGAACGCCGCTACGAATCCAAACATCACCCACCTGGCCGCGCCCTGGCTCAGCGGCGTACCCTGAAGCTCCATCAGATCGAAGCTGAGCCTGCCCGTCGTTCGCGCGTGAAAGACCGCCAGCGCCACGATCGACACCAGCATCGCCAATCCGCTCGCCTGCGTGAAGATGAAGAACTTGAGCGCGGACCGGACGCGATCCCCATATCCCCACACCAAGATGAGGAACGCCATCGGGATGAGCATGAGCTCCCAGAACAGGTAGAAGAGCATCAGGTCCGCCGCCAGAAAGACCCCGATCACGCCCGCCAGCACCCACAGCAAGTTGAAGTGAAAGAGCCCCACGCGCTCCTTGATCTCTCTCCACGAGACCACGACGCTCACGAAACCCAGAAAGAGCGCCAGCCACACCAGCAGCAAGCTCAACCCGTCGACGGCCAGATGAAACCCGACGCCCAGTCGCGGGATCCACGGCCAAGCCACCTCACCGCGCCACGAAGGTACCAGCGAAGACGCAGCGGCAATCGCGAGCGCCATGAGAGCGACGCCGCGCGGCCACACCTCACCCCAACGCTCGGCCACCCACGCCAGCAGTCCGCCCAGGAGCAACGCGCCGAGGATCACCACCATAGGACCACCGCCAAGAGCACAACCCCGCCGAAGACGATTCCGGCGGCGTACCACCGCAACGACCCCGTCTGCGTCGCCGAGGCCAGCCGATGCGCCGTCGCGGCCGCCCAAGCCGGCCCGAAGCTCACCGCGTCCGCCGGATCTCGCCCCACCGCATTCGCCAATCGCAGGAAGGGCCGCACGAACGCCCGCTCATAAAGCCCATCGAAATCGACACCCGGGAATGCCAACGGCGCCCGCAAAGACCACGCGATCACGATGCCGGCCATGGAAACCACCGACGCGACCCCGACGTGCGGCTCGAAAACACCGACCGGAATCGGAATCCACCCCCCGACGAGGGCGAGGATCGCCAGCGCCACCATCGGGAGCGTCAACAAGACGTCTCTCCTTGGGGCCACGGACGTCTTCGCCTCGCCGAAGAACACGATGAAGACGACCCGAAAGATGTACAGCGATGTCAGGAGCACCCCGACGAGCGCCACCGACCACCAGCCGACACCTCGCTCCCAAGCACTGCCCAGGATGGATTCCTTGCTGAAGAATCCCGCCGTCACGAACGGCATTCCGGAAAGCGACGCGGCCCCAATCAGGAACGTCGCGAACGAGATCGGAAGCGATTTCCACAGCCCGCCCATCCGGAAGATGTCGTGCTCGTGATGGAGACTCAAGGTCACCGAGCCCGCGGCCAAGAACAGCAAGGCCTTGAAGAACGCGTGTGTCATGAAGTGGAAGATGGCCGCCGGCCACGCCCCCAGCCCCAACGCGAGGAACATCAATCCGATCTGACTCATTGTCGAATACGCCAGCACGCGTTTGATGTCCCGTTGCGCCAACGCGCCGATCCCTCCCAGCAGCAGCGTGGCGGCTCCGATGACCGCCACCATCGTCTGCACGACCGGCGCCAGCGCGAAGAGCGCCTGAGTGCGGGCGATGAGATACACGCCCGCCGTCACCATCGTCGCCGCGTGAATGAGCGCGCTGACCGGCGTCGGGCCGGCCATCGCGTCGGGCAACCACACCTGAAGCGGAATCTGCGCCGATTTTCCCACCGCCCCACCCAGGAGCAACGCCGCCGCCGTCGCCGCCGAGATCGATCCGGCACGCGTCATCGCCTCCTCGATGTCCAGCGTGCCCACCTGCGCGATCAGGAAAAATAACCCGATCGCGAACGCCGTGTCGCCCACGCGGGTCACGATGAACGCCTTGCGCGCCGCCCGACCGTTGGCCGGATCCTGATACCAGAATCCGATGAGCAGATAGCTGCACAACCCGACCCCTTCCCATCCGAGATAGAGGAAGAGCAGGTTGTCCGCGAGCACCAGCGTCAGCATCGCCGCCACGAAGAGATTCATGATCGCGAAGAACCGCCGATACCCCGCATCGCCCGCCATGAACGCGCAGGAGTACGCATGGATGAGGAAGCCCACCCACGTGATCACGAGGATCATCACCAGCGACAGCGCGTCCAAACGAAACCCGATGGTCGGCGCGAACTCGCCCACCCGCATCCACTCCCACAACACCTGCCGGAACGGCTCGTGAAATCCCAACGCCACGAGCGTCGCCACCATCGCCGAGGCGCCGACCGAGCCCGTACCCACCGCCGCCATCGCGGGACGCGAGAGTCTCCCGCCGGCGAGCGACAGCACGAGGAACCCCAGGAGCGGCAGTCCAGGCACCAGCCAAAGCAAGTCCTGCACGTCATCCCCTCATGCGGTTGGCCGCATCGACGTCCAACGTCCGCGCGCGCCGGAAGAGCGCCAAGATCAGCGCCAATCCGACCGACACCTCCGCGGCCGCCGTGGCCAGAATGAAGAGGAACATGACCTGCCCGTCCGGCCGGCCCCACCGCGCGCCCGCCACGACGAACGCGAGCCCGGCGGCGTTCATCATGATCTCGATCGACATCAGAACGAAGATCACGTCGCGTCGCGCCAGCAGCCCCGTAAGCCCCAGCGCGAAGAGCACCGCGGCCAGAATCAAACCGTGCGTCGTCGAGATCATGTCTTTCGCCCCAGATGAAACGCGCCGACGAGCCCGGCCAAGAGCAGCATCGACGCCGCCTCCACGCCGAGCAGATACGGTCCGAAGAGCGCCAGACCCGCTTCCCGCGGCGTCGTGACCGCCCCGCCGGTCTGGGGCGCCTCGCCCCGCGCCATGACCACCACCAACTCTCCCGCCAAGACGAGCGTGAGGATCGACGGACCGATCCAGGCGCGAGGACGCCGCCATTGGGTTTCCTGCGAACCCGGGTTGAGCATCGTGACCACGAAGACGAACAGCACCACGATCGCGCCCGCGTAGAGAATCACCTCGAGCGCCGCGATGAAGGGGGCGCCCAGCGTCAGGAACACCGTCGCCAGCGACAGGAACGACACGACCAGATACAAGAGCGCATGCACGGCGTCGCGCCGCGATATCACCATCGCCGTCGACGCGATCGCCACGGCTCCCGCGACATAGAACGTCGCGCTCATGGCAGAAGCCCTCGCACGTCCACCGGCGGCCGTTCATTCTCCGCCTCGCCCTTTCCCTTGCCCTCGATGGCCACGCCCGCCACGCGGTAATAGTGGTAGCCAGGAACCTTCCCCATGCCGGCGATGAGGAGGTCCTCCTTCTCGTAGACGAGGTTCTTGCGCTCGCACTCGCTCATCTCGAAATCCGGCGTGAGCTGGATCGCGTAGGTGGGGCACGCCTCCTCGCAGTACCCGCAGAAGATGCACCGCGAGAAGTTGATCCGGAACCATTCAGGGAAGCGCCTTCCCGACGCGTCCTCCGTCGCCTGCAACGCGATGCAGTGCACGGGGCAGGCCACCGCACAGAGGTAGCACGCGACGCAACGCTCGCCGCCGTCCGGGTCTCGCGTCAGGACGATCCGCCCGCGCCAGCGAGGCGGCAGCGGCATCGGCTCATCCGGATAGCGATGAGTGACGCGCCGCCGAAACGCATGCAGGAACACGCCCCAGAGGCTTCGGAGGATGCTGATCATAGGCCCCTCGCCGCCAACAGAACCCCACCCGTCACCACGACGTTCGCCAACGCCAGCGGCAGCATGACCTTCCAACCGAACGCCATGAGTTGGTCGTAGCGCAGCCGCGGAAGCGTCGCCCGCAGGAGGATGAAGAACCCCAAGAACGCGAACAGCTTGATGAGGAACCACGCGATCGGCGGCAGCCACGGACCCAGCCACCCGCCGAAGAAGAGCGTGACGATCATCGCCGAGATGAGCGTCATGCCCGCGTACTCGCCGACGAAGAACATCCCGAACTTCATTCCGGAGTACTCCGTGTGGAATCCCGCGACGAGTTCCGCTTCCGCCTCCGGAAGATCGAACGGCAGTCGCCGCGTCTCCGCGATCCCGGCGATCGTGAAGATCACGAATCCCAGGAATTGCGGCACGACGAACCACAGTTTTCGCTGAGCCTCGACGATCTCGCGCAGGTTGAACGTGCCCGCCATCGCCACCACGCCTACGAGCGACAGCCCCATGAACACCTCATAGCTCAGCATCTGCGCCGACGCGCGCAGCGATCCGATGAGCGAGTACTTGCTGTTCGACGCCCAGCCGCCCAGGAGGACGCTGTAGATCCCCAAGGAGGACATGGCCAGGAAGAAGAGCACGCCGATGTTGAGGTCCGCGATCCCGATGCCGGGAGCGAACGGTACGATGGCGAACGACAGCAGGCTCGCCGCCACCGCGACGGCGGGCGCCAGCACGAAGACCGCGCGATCCGCGAACGGAGGGACCCAGTCCTCCTTGGTCAGGATCTTGATCATGTCCGCCACGGGCTGGAGCATCCCGAACGGGCCGACCCGGTTGGGACCATAGCGATCCTGCCAGAGCCCCAAGAGCCGCCGCTCCACCCACGTGAGCATCGCGCTCATGGTGACCGCGAAGGCCAATACGGCGACAATCTCGATCATGCTCTCCTCAACGCCATCCAACAAGGAAGCCCCACCCCCTTCGTCGCCCCCATCAACGAAAGCCCCGCCACGCCCACCGGCAACTCGGGCCGCAATTGGACGCGGAAGCGATACGTCCGCTCATCCAGCATGCATTGGACGGCTCCTCCGGTGCTCACTCCAAGATCGGACGCGTCCTCCGGACGCAGCGCCAGGGTCGGCTCGACTGAACGCTTCACGATCGCCGGAGCCATCGCGCTCTGTTCCTCCGTACCGAAGATGTGATGGACCGGCACGACCCACCACTCGCCCCGGCGAGGCGTGAAAGGCGCGGGCACTTCTCGAAAGAACGCACCTCGTTGACCGGGTTCGATCAACCGCACGCCGCTTGGGCCGTCCGCGAACTTGTGCGCCGCCTGGATGGAATTCCATCCGGGCCACCAGAAGAACGGCGTGAGCGGTGGCGGTGCTTCAGGCGAGAAGCCCTCCATGGAGAACGCGAGCGGTGAATCGGGATCCGGCGGGGGAGGCGCCTCGTGGACGCTCACGTGAGCGGCCATCGCCGTACGCCCGCTGTATCGAGGCGGCCGGCGCGGGATCCGCTGACCGGCTGCGGGCGGCGCTGCCGCGCGGATACGAGCATCGCCCATCGCCGCCAAGACCTCATCCAGCGACGCCCACCCTGTGCGACCCGCCGCGACGAGCATCTCGCTGATCCACCGCCAGCTCGCCATGACCGGCTCCCGCGAAGGAAGCACCTGGAAGAACCGCTGCGCGCGACCCTCGTTGTTCACGGTGGTGCCGGAGCTCTCCGCGAAGGTCGCCGCGGGCAGCACGAGATGCGCCTTCGATGTCGTGCGGGTCCGCAGATGATCCAGCACGACCACATGCTTGACCCTCCCCAAGAAGCCGTCCACCTGAGCCGCGCCCGCTCGCCCATACAGATCATTCTCCAGGATGATCACCGTGTCCGCCTCCGCCTCGAACGCCGCCCCCAGCCGCCCGCCACCCAGAAGCGCCGCACCCATCGTGTTGCACTCGGGAACCGTGAAACACAAATCGGCCGCGCGCCCTTGACGCCGCAGCGCCCAGGCCACATTCGCCGCCGCCTGGATGAGCGGCACGCTCCCGCAGCTCGTGCCGCATACGACAATCGGCCGCCTCGCGTCCCGCAGCGCATCCGCCATCGAATTCATCGGCATGCGGAAGCCGCTGACGGCGGGCGCCTCCGCATCGATCTCGTGCGCCACCGCCAAGCCCAATCGAGCGAGATCGTCCGGCGCTGCACGCCACACAGCGGTGGCGACGTCGTCCAGGCGCGTGGCATACGGCGTCGCGATGAAGAGCGGACCGTGCTCGTCCTGCATGGCCTCGCGCACGGCGGCATCGTGCCAGAGCGGAATCCCCCCCTTGCCGATCCTCTCCAGGGCCTTCTGCCTCACCGACTGCCGCAGCGAAAGCGCCAACCGAGGCGCTGTGTTCGTCACGTCCTCCCCGAGGATGAATACCGCGTCCGCATTCTCGACGTCCTGGAGCGAGGCCGCGCGCGCCGGCCCGTTCCTGAGAATGTCGAGGATGAGCGAGACCAGGCTCGCGTCGAGGTCCGACAGTCCGCTATAGAAGTGGTCCTTCCCGACGAGCGTTTGCAGCGCGAAGTTGGATTCCATCGAGGCGCGCGGAGAACCGATCCCGATGAGGAGGCCGCAGAGAGAGCCAGAGAACTCTGAGAAACGCTTAACACCAGAGGACCCTGAGGACTCAGAGAGGCCCTTTTTCTCAGAGTCCTCTGGTGTTCGCTTCTCTTTCTCTGGGTCCTCTGTTACCCTCTGGGCCCTCTCGTACCCGAAGCGCCCGCGATCGCACAGGAAGTGGCCGTTCACCTCGGGATTGACGCGATTCATGACGCGCCGCAACATTCCCCCGCGTTCGGCCACGCTCGTGTTGCATCCCAATCCGCAATGCGCGCAGATCGACGGCGCCCACTGCAGGTCCCACTTGCGCGTGTAATGTCGCGCGAGCGTCTTGTCCGTAAACACCCCCGTAGGACACACCTCGACCAGATTGCCGCTGAACTCGCTCTCCAGGACTCCATCTTCGGCACGGCCGAAGTACACCTGATCGTGCGCGCCGAAGACGTCGAAGTCCCGCCCTCCGGCGTAATCGCGATAGAAGCGCACGCAGCGGTAGCATTGGATGCAGCGGTTCATCTCGTGGGTGAGAAACGGCCCGAGATCCTGGTTGTGATAGGTCCTCTTCGGGAAGCGGTTGCGCCGGACGACGTGGCCCGTCATGACCGTCATGTCCTGCAAGTGACATTCCCCTCCCTCGTCGCACACCGGACAATCGTGCGGGTGATTGAGCATGAGCCACTCGATGACGCTCGCGCGGAAGGCCTTCGCCTCCGGGTCGTCGATCGAGATGCGCGTCCCGTCCGCGGCGGGCGTCATGCACGCCATCACCAGACGCCCGGCCGTGTCGCGGTCGTCTTTGAATTGCTTCACCGCGCACTGGCGGCAGGCGCCCACCGATCCCATGGCCGGATGCCAACAGAAATAGGGCAGGTCGAGTTTCAGCGAGAGGCAAGCGTGAAGCAGATTCCGCCGGCCGTCGACCTCGTAGGACTTGCCGTCGATGACCACCCTCGCCACGCTTCACCTCCAGGGACACCGCTTCTCGCGGAGGTGCCGCTCGAAGTCGTCGCGAAACAGCGTCAGCGCGCTCCGAAGCGGTTCCACTGCGCCGGGCGCAAGCGCGCAAAACGTGAGCCCCATCCCCAGAAATCTCCCGTGCCGCTGCAGCGTCTCGATGTCGCCGGGTTGCCCGCGCCCTTCTTCCATTGAATCGAGGATCCGCTGGACCCAAGGCAAGCCCTCGCGACACGGCGTGCACCACCCGCACGACTCGCGCGCGAAGAAGCGCTCGAGGTTCGCCAGCATGCCCACGGGACACGTCCGGTCGTCGAGCGCGATCATCGTGCCGGTGCCCAGCCGGCTTCCCGCCCGCGCCACGGAATCGAAGTCCATCTTCACATCGAGCTGATCCTCGGCCAGGAACGCCGTCGAAGCGCCTCCGGGCAACACCGCGCGCAGCCTCACGCCGTCCTTCATCCCACCCGCGTGTTCCTCGAGGATCCGGCGGCACGGCGTCCCCAGCGGCAGCTCCCAGGCGCCGGGCCGGCGGACCTTGCCGCTGACGCCGAAGATCTTGGTGCCGCCCTCCTCCGACAGGCTCAGCGTGCGGAACCAATCGGCGCCGTGATTGACGATGTGCGGGACATTGCAGAGCGTCTCCACGTTCTGGACGACGGTCGGCTTGCCCCACAGACCCGACGACTGCGGGAACGGCGGCTTTGAACGCGGCACGGCGCGCTTGCCCTCCAGCGAGTTGAGCAGGCCGGTCTCCTCGCCGCACATGTACCGGCCGGCGCTGACGTGCAGATGCAGATCGAACGAGAAGCCCGATCCCATGATGTACCGGCCGAGATATCCGCGCTCATACGCCTGGCGCAGCGCCAACGCCAGTCGCTGCGCCGCCACGCGATATTCCCATCGCAGGAAGATGTACCCGACGTTCGCCTCGATTGCATAGGCGCTGACGATCATCCCTTCGATGAGCTGATGCGGATCCCCCTCCAGGAGCAAGCGATCCTTGAACGAGCCGGGCTCCATCTCGTCGGCGTTGGCGATGAGGTACTTGGGATGCGGCACGTCGGACCCCATCGGCACGAAGCTCCACTTGGCGCCGGTCGGGAAGCCTGCTCCTCCCCGCCCGCGAAGACCCGAGCGCTTGACGAGGTCGATCACGTCCGCGGGCCTCATCTCGCGCAGGGCTTTGCGCGCGGCTTGATAGCCGCCCACTCGCTCCGTCTCCGCCAGATCCGGCGCGTCCGATCGGAGGTTCTTCGTCAGCGGCCGTTCCATCAGGAGCCCTCCTGGAGGATCCGATCGACCTCCTGAGGGGTCACGTCGCCGTACAGCGTCTCGTCCAGCATCAGGGCCGGCGCGTGGTCGCACGCGCCCAGACAGGCCGCCGGCAGCACCGTGAACCGACCGTCCGCGCTGGTCTGGCCGAGGTCCGCCCCCAGCCGCATCTTGAGATGCTCTTTCAAGCCGTCGCACCCCATGATCCAGCAGCTCACGCTGTCGCAGAGCAGCATGACGCGGCGTCCCACCGGCCGCCGATAGATCAAGTTGTAGAACGTCGCGACGCCGTCCAGTTCGTCGAGGGTCATCTTGAGCAGATCCGCCACGTCGCGCAGCGCCTCGTCCGAGATCCAGCCGCGCGTGCGCTGCACGACCTTGAGCGCCTCGACGCACGCGGCGCGCGCGGTCGGATAATGCTCTCTTTCTTCCTCGATCGCCGATCGTTCTTGAGTTGTTAACATCAGTCCTCCTCTCTCTGGGTCTCACGGCACTCGATCAACGTTAAGGCCGGAGAAGAAACCGCGGATTGCACGGATGCGGAATCCGTGGTTGCAGATCCCCTCCTGTTCTCCCGTGAACGGTCACGGACTTTCTTCCGGCGTTGATCCCGTATCCGAGCACCGTCGCTCTCTGGACTACTCACGAGCCACATCTTCTCGTGACGCGAAGGTCTTCCGGAGTGCTCAGGCAACCGACTCGTTCTCAAGCGGTTGCGTCCGTTTTCGAGAAGAACCTCTGCGTTCTCCGCGTCCTCTGGTGTCGGTTCCTCTTTCTCAGGGTCCTCTGTTCCCTTCTGGGTCCTCACTCTCATCGGTCTACCTCTCCCAACACGAAATCGATGCTCCCCAGAATCGCCAGCAGGTCCGCCACCAGCCGACCCCGGCTCATCAGCGGAACCATCTGCAGATGCGCGAAGGACGGCGCGCGGATGCGCACGCGATACGGAATCGTCCCTCCGTCGCTGATCAGGTAATAGCCGTTGTTGCCCTTGGTGCCCTCGACGCCGAAGAAGGCCTCCCCCGCCGGAATGACCGGCCCCCAGCTCACGCTCAGGAAGTGCGCGATGAGCGTCTCGATGTCGCGCATCGTGCGGTCCTTGAGCGGCGGCGTAGTCAGCGGATGGTCCGCCTTGTACGGACCCGAGGGCATGTTCTCGAGGCACTGCTCGATGATCCGCAGGCTCTGGCGCATCTCGGCGACACGCACAACGGCGCGGCCGTAGCAGTCGCCTCGATCAGCCGTCGGGATATCGAAATCAAAGTGCTCGTATCCGGAATACGGACGTTTCTTGCGGAAGTCCCACGCGAAGCCGCACGCGCGAAGGCCGGGGCCGGTCATGCCCCACTCGATCGCTTCTTCGACGCCGACCTCCCCTATGCCCTGCGTGCGCGCCTTGAAGATGCGGTTTTGCATGACGATCCGATCGACGTCCGCCAGGTGCTTGGGAAACACCCGCACGAAGTCCCGCACGAGACGGTCCCATCCTCGCGGCAGGTCGGCGGCGACGCCGCCGATGCGGAACCAGCTCGGATGCATGCGGGCGCCGCAGATCGCCTCGATGATGCGCAGTACCTGCTCGCGATCCGTGAATACATAGAAGACCGGCGAGAGCGCGCCCACGTCCTGCGCGAACGTGCCGTACCACACGAGGTGGCTGGCGATGCGGAAGAGCTCCGCCAGCATCACGCGAATCGCCTGCGCGCGCGGCGGCGCCTCGATGCCGGCCAGTCGTTCCACCGCCAGTACGTAGGGGAAGTTGTTCATCACGCCGCCCAGGTAGTCGATGCGGTCGGT
>JACPRB010000344.1 GCA_016190155.1 Planctomycetota bacterium | reverse complement strand
GCGCGAACCACCGTTGCTGCGCGTTCCACAGCCGGTCGTGCACGGCCTGCTTCAGTTCCGCCAAACCCATCGGTCTCCTCCTCTCGCGATGCAGTGTCTCTGGTTCCACCACCCGACACGCCCTTCGTATTTCGCGCGATTTTGGTGTTCAGCGCGGAACCGCGTGCTGCGATTCCGGAAAAGCGGCGCTTTTTCGCTGGGAAAGTGCCGCCGAACCCGGGCGCGTGCCACGAAACAGCGTCCTCCGACGCCGTTACGTGCACGCGCCACGCGTCCCCTCGAGACCACGCGCGATCCCGCTTTCTTGCGGAGCCCGGGGACCAGGACCTCCGGGCGGCTGAGGCGCATCAGCGCAGCCGCCATTCGAGCCCCAAGGCCACGCCCACCGTTCCGTCGCGACCAGTCGAAGTGGTGATGGATCGACCGATGCTCGGGATCGGATTGGATGGGGTGGGTAAGGGAAAAGGGGAAAGGGTATGAGGACAAGCGCGGCGTGGTCGGAGCCAGGGCTCGAGTGCGAGCCGGACACCGACCTCGCCGCGCCGAAGGGACCCCCGCCACCCAGGGCGCAGCCCTGTTGCTCTCCAAATTTCCAAAGAACATGACCGCTCGTTCGACCCGCCCTCGCGGGGCGAGCGGGCGGCCCCCCTTCGCGCCTTTGGAGAGGCGATTCGGCGGGGCAGGCCCGTCCCGCGGCGAGCGCGGGACGGACGCCGATCGGTCAGTAGTTCCAGGTGAGATACCGGAGAGGGGCGGGAGGAAGTATCCCTTTGGTTAATGCCCCCAACGGGATTCGAACCCGTGTTGCGGATGTGAAAAACCCGTGTCCTAGGCCTCTAGACGATGGGGGCCGCGCAAGAGTATCGTAAACTCGTTTCGCTCCTGCAAGTCGTTTTCACCTCCGCCGGCCGTAACATCCGCCCCCTGCGGCGGCTCTTGATGGCAGGAGAATCTTATGCGCAAGAGAGGACTGCGGATCGGAGGTCACCCCGTCCACCCCGGCTTGACGGACCTTCCCATCGGCCTGTTCATCGGCTCGTTGATCCTCGACATCGTCTTCCTTTCGACCGGCGACCGCATGTGGTGGACGTTCTCGTTCTGGACCATTGCGGCGGGCGTCGTGCTGGTGATTCCCACCGCCGTCACCGGCCTCATCGATCTCCTGGCCGTCCCGCGAGGCCATCCCGCCGTGCGTATCGGCGTTTACCACCTCGTCGCCAACGTCTCCGCCACCGCTCTGCTCGCGATCGGCTGGTTCTTTCGACGCGCCGACGCACAGACCGTCGCGTACGCCCTCTCGTGGGTCGGCATCGGCGTCTTGCTGATCGGCGGTTGGCTGGGCGGATCCATGGTCTTCCGCCACGGCATCGGCACGGAAGCCTACGCCCGCGGGGAGGAGAAACCCGAGGAGGCTCTCCGGCGGCCGCTCGAGAAAGTTCATCGCTGACCCTGCCGCCATGAGACACCCCGTCCGCCCTTCCGTATGGCGCGCCTTGGGCGCGGGCCTCGTCGCGGGCTTGGCCGTGTCCTTCCTGGCCGGTTTGGCGCCGACTCGCGCCCAGGCGATGCTCGAACCGCTTTGGATCCCGACGGCTCCGTCGGGCACCGGTTTTATCAGACCCCTCATCTACTTGGCCGCCTCGGCCGCGATCGCCTTCCTGTATGCCTGCGCGATGGAGGCCGTGCGCCGCGCCGATTGGCGCGTCGGCGTCCTGTTGTCCGTCCCCCATCTGATCGCCGCCGGGACAGCGGCACTCGTGCTCGCCCCCTCGCGCGCGCCATCCGCGTTCGATCCGATGAGCCTCCTCGGTCTACTGTTCGCCCACGTGCTCTACGGAGCCATCGTGGGACGCGTCTACCGCCTGCGCTCACGTCCGCGAACGGATCCCCGGCGCGGCAAACTGCGGTCCTGCGCCCCGCTGGGAGCCATGCGCTGCCCCGACGCGGATCGCCGCTAACCCGCTTTTCGCCCGCGCCCGGCCTCGCCCGACAGCACCTTGAGCGCGTCCATCGAGGTGATGATGCCCTGGATCGTCCCTTGTTCCTCGACGAAGACGCGATGCACCTTCCAACGCGTCATGACGCGCGCGACTTCGTTCACCGCGGCGTCCGGACTTACCGTGATCACGCCCGGAGTCATCACGTTCTCCACCACCGTGTCGTCGATGGCGTGGAAATGGAATCCCTTCGACGTCGGAACGGGCTCGCCCGTCTCGCGAATACGCTCCTGGTGGGGATCGATCTCCGGCAAGTCCGCCAAGCGGATCCCGACGTACAACGCGACGTCCTTGAGACTGAACACGCCCACGGGCCGCCGTTGCTCGTCGATCACCAGGGCCCCGCTGATGTCCTGCCGCAGCAAGTAACGCGTGGCCTCACGGATCGACATTCCCGTGGGAACCGATCTCACCGGTCGCCTCATCATGTCCTTGGCCAGCAGCTCTTTCGTCATAACGCCCTCCTCAGCGCGCTCCAGCCGGCATGACCCGGCATTCCGCACATCATCAACACAGGCACCTTGCCCTTCCGCAAGACCTCCTCCGTCACGCTGCCGCGCCCCCATCGCGCCAATCCCCGACGCCCGCGCGTGCTCATCGCGATGAGGTCCGCTCCCCGACACGATACGGCCCGCACGATCGCCCTCGCCGGAGGTCCTTCCGAGAGCACCGCCTCGGCGGACACCCCTTCGGATCGAAGGCGTCCGGCGATCGCGTTCAGCGACATCGCGACATCCGCCGGACCGTCTCCGACCGCATGGAACAACAGCAACTTCGCCCGCAGAAGCCGCGCCAGTTTCCTCGCCACGGGCAGGATCGCCAGGGAGGACACGCTCGCCCCCAGCGGCACCAGGATGCGGCGAACGTCGCCCCGCCACATCCCTTCAGGATGTATCGCCAAGATCGCCCGGGAACGGCTCCAGCGCATCTCTCGGGCAATCCGGCGCCGGTTGCGCGCCGACACGACGATGAGCGAGGCGCCCGCCTCCTCCGCCGCGTCGGCGACGGCGCGGATCGGCCGACCCGTGCGGATGACGCCGCGCACCTGGATGCCTTCGCCCCCCAGCCGCCGACTCAGGCACTCCAGCGCGCCTTCGGCCTCTTCCCGCATCGCCGCCAGCAACGGAACATCCTCGAGACTCCTCATCGCCGGGACACGCGCCGCATACACGAGGATGACGCGCGCGCCACGGCATCCGAGCCGCTCCACCCAAGGAACGGCCGCTTCGGCCTCGGGAGACCCGTCCAGGAGCAACGCGACGCACTCCGACATGGCGCCACCTCACGCCGCATGAGGCTGATCCTCCACGCGTACGGGCGCGGAAGCCCGCGTGCGCAGGGCCTGAGACAGGAGGCGGTTGAGCCAGCGCAGGAGCCCCACGCCGGGAGGCCGTTGCCGATACGTCTTGAACGCGACCTCTACGGCCGCCTCCACACAGTCTTCCGCATCCTCTCTCTTGACACGCCGCGCCGCGCGCGCCAGAAGACGCTCGCGTTCCGGCGCCAGCAACCTTCTGAAGCGCGAGTAGTCCTCGCCCGCGAAGGACGCCTCCAGCTCCAGCGCTTTCCTCATGATCGAGTCAAGCACCCGGTCCGGAAGATCGCAACCCGCGGCGGCGAAGATTCCCGCCGAGAAAGACACGGGGCCCAAAGCAAGGCCTTCGCCTCTCTTGAGCCCCGTGTCCGATGCTGGCGGAAATCTCCGCTTACGGAATCGCCGGCGCCAGCGACTCGATCTTCCGTTGCACGCCTTCCTGCTGCGGCTGCACATTCAGGGCGGTCTGCTGCGGCTTGCCGCGCTCCAGCAGGCGATGCGCCCATGCCTCGAGCTTCTCCCCGAGGTACAGGGTGACCGCCATCTTGACGACGGTGTAGGCCGCCATCCCGAGCCATCCCGGAGGACCGGCCCTGAAGAGCAGCGGATAGATGAGGCCGTCCGCAACCATGTTCACCGCATAGCCCGCCGTCAGGAACGCGCCCGTGCCGATCAGGACGTTCTTCGGCGAGACGCGACCCGACAAGACCTGCACGGCCGCCATGCCCGCGGCCAGCGGCAGGGCCGCCTTCGACAGCCCCTTGGCCACGCCCGGCAGCGGCAGCTTCGTCAGCGCGAATTCCGTCGCGCGTGCCGCCACGGAGAAGAGCGCGACCCCGCCCCAGAAGCGCGGGTCCTTCAGCTGCAGCGCGGCCTGCTTCATCCGCTTCGGATCGCGCGTCTCGACCGCCTTGAAGCCCTCCTTGAGGAGATAGGCCGCCGCGAACTGCGCCATGCCGATCGCTTCTTGCTTGGCGACCTTCGCGACCGACTTGACGGCCCGGTTCATCGGCGTCGGGTCGGCGGCCGCCTTGCGCAACCGGTCCTTGACCTTGTCCACCGCGCGGTGGTCGGCGGGAAGCAGCTCCGTGAGCTCCTTGTAGAGATCCACCCCGAAATTCGAGCCCTTGCCCAGCCGCTCCGCCAAGCCCGCCTCCAGGTAGCTCTCCAGGCTGCCGTATCTCCACTGCAGGCTCGGATTGCCGTTCCACTCCTTCACCAGCTCGACGGTCGTGCGGTAGATCTGCGCGGACATCTTCTTCGGCGCGATGAGCTCGGGAGGCGTCGCCTTGGACATGACTTCGTCGATGCTCGTGTAGAGTTTCTTGAGCGCCGCCCGATCATAGTCGCGGACCGCGTCTTCGATGGCGGTCTCGGTGAGATCCAGCGTGACGTTGTTCGTGATCGCCTTGGCCATGAACTCGTTGAGCCTGAATCGCGGATCCATCGCCGCCCACACGAAATCCGGATGGTTCGTCACGCTCGAACCCGTCCACTGGCCGCCTTTGATGACGTTCTTGCCGTCGACGTGCAGCTCGTAGGTGTACGTCTTGGGGCCGGCGCCCGTCTCGACGGTGGTGCTGACGTCGAAGATCTTCAGGCCGCTGGTCGTCGTGCGGCCCGTGTCCTTCACGTCCGTGGCGTACTGCCAGGCGGTCCAGTTCCACACTTCGTAGCCGGCGGCGGTTTCGATGACGATCGGGATCTTCGCCTTGCCGATCGCCGTGCGCAACGTACGGTGGAACTCGCCGGGGCTCAGATCCTCGAACTGGGTGATGCCTCGACGCGCCAGGCCTTCGAAGTCGCCGGTGGAATAGGACGTCGGCGCCTCGTGGTTGAAGGTGGCCTTGTACCAGGTCTTCCACGAATCGAGATTGCCGGAATTGCCCGGCGTCTCCAACAGCTTCTTCGCTTCCGTGTATTGCGTCTCGCTCAGGAAGCTGCGCGTCCCCCGCACCATCGCGGAGGCCTCGTAGTAAGCCTCCGACAGGAGCGCCTGCAACTTCTCCTGTGAAAAATCGAACGTCTTGGCGTCGATGGTGCGCGTCACGGCCGGCGGATTGTTCTCGAGCGTGGCCGCCGCGGTCTCCCCGTTGCAGTGCCCCCACCATCCGAAGCCCGTGATGCCGTTGCGCTCGAACTTGGGACGAATGGGCGAGTCGCTGCCGACGTAGTGATTGAAACGCTCGAACGCATCAAGCCGCGGGTTGAAGCCGAGTCGCGTGGTCAGAAACTCGCTGAAGCTCTTCAGCGCCTCCAGCATCTCCGTCGACGTCGCAGGCACCCATGACGCCCGGTACGGCTTGTGGTCCGATACGCCGGTGTGCGGACCGGTCTTGACCGGCTCGTTGCCGATCGGAATGTCCTGGGCGCCCGCCAAGGACGCTCCCAGCACCAGGAACAACGTGGACAATCTCACCCGTAACATGATTCCCCTCCAAACAATCCCAACCCATTATGTATACACTACGCGCCAGCATCACTCGCGTGAGGCTACGGCACGTCATGAACCGAAGTCACCCGGGGACATGAGCGCAACGCGCGAAGCGAAACTTCAAGCCGCGCGCAGACTCTCCCAGGCACGCTTCATGAGGACACTCCTCCCCATCCTAGGACACCCAACCCGATACCCATCGACCCGCCTCGAACGAGTCCTCCAACCCAACCTGCTCGTCCAGGGCCAGGATCGAAACTGCTTCCACCCTTTAAAGCGTCATCCAGCGGCTCGGGATTGCGCGTTCATGGCAAATACGGAGGCACCCGCCGGCAGCCGTCTCAAAGGCTCACGGCAGGCGAATCGACCCCCTCTGCGGTGGCAGATCGGGAAACCTACTGAAGCTCCTCCAGCTTCTCGCGAAGGCCCTCCTGCGGAACGACGCGCGGCTTCTGAAGCCGGCCCCGCAACCAATCCCCGAGCTTCTCCCCGCCGTAGAGCGTCAGCGCGAGCTTGAGCACGTTGGCCGCACCCACGGCCAGTCGACCCGCAGGAATCGCCCGAAGGAGCACCCCTCCCACGGCGTTCACCGCCACACCCGTCACGAGGAAGGACCCCGTATCGATCCCCAGATCCTTCGGCGACACGCGCCCGTGAATGAGCTGCACGGCGGCCATACCCGCCGCCAACGGCACCACGCCTCGCGTCAGCGCCCTGGCCATGCCGCCCATCGGGATCTTCCCCATGCCGATGTCGGTCAAACGAGCGGCGACCGTGAACGCGCCCAGATCGCGCCAGAACCTCCATCCCGCCAACGACCCTACCGCTTCCTTCATGCGCCCGACATCGCGCGCCTCCATCGCGACGAAGCCCTCCTTGAGGAGATACGCCGCCACGAACTGACCCGTGCCCGCTGCCTCCGATCGCGCGCGTCGAGCCAACGTGGCCCGATCAAACGCGCCGCCGCGCGAAGGAGGCGGCGTGCGATGCTGTTCGCCTTCGACCTCCACGATGCGGCGATTGCGGTTGTATCCGGCGGCCCCCATCGCCTCTTCCATCTCGAAGAGCAAGTTGCCCCTGTAGTGATCCAGAGAACCGCGCCGCCATCCCACATCCTCCCAGGACGGATCCGTAATGTACCCCTTCGGATCAGCCCGGAACCTCGCCGCCGAAAAACCGTGAGCGTTGTTCTCCGCCAAGGTCGTGCCCCTCACCAGCATCAGATTGATGCCGGCGCGGCGAGCCACGCTGTTGATGATCTCGATCTGAACGGCGGCCTGTTCCGTGCATACTCCCCACCCGCTCAGAAGATAGGCACCCGCCCAACCCTGTCGCGATCCGTAGAACGAATCGGTCGCCATCTTTCTCATGTCTGCGTCATAGCGCGCCCGCGCCGCCGGAGACGTCGCCCCCAGCGAATGCTCCATCGTCTTGGCCACCGTGTTCAGCGCCAGAAAGAGTCGTCGCTGTTGCTTGATGATCTCACCCGAGGACTCGCGGAAATCCGGGAAGTTCCGGTCGACGATCTCGTTCGCCTCCGCGATGGCCTTGCGCAGCAACGGATCCTCGACAGGCTCGTACCGGATGCCGTGATAGGATCGGCCCTCCACAAGCCTCGTCGGATCGTTCAACCGCGCCACCTCGTCGTGCGAAATCACCCGCTCGACCTTCCGCACGCGCTTCGGCGACATGTTGCCGTTCCACTCGAGGACCTCGACCACTTCGACGCGGTAGGCGTCGTTGGACAGGACGCCCTTGATCGTGGCGCGATGCGTGATCCAGCCCGTCGCGGTGTCCGTCGCCAGGATCTGCTGGCCCTGGAAATACCGGGACTTCGAGAAGTACCCGTTCACGGCCCGGGCGCGCTCGACCAGATCGTCGGTGATCGTCACCTGATCCCCCGACGCCATCGCGAAGGTGCGCAGGAACCGGCCCATCGGAGTGCCCACGTCCACGGCCACTGTCTTGCCGCGGCTTTGCTCGATGGCGTCCAACGCCGCCCGATCCAGCGCCACCCGCTCCGGATCGACGTCCAGCGCACCCTGCGCCTCCGCGCGCCCCACAACCGCCAGCAACACGATCGCCCATCCGAACCGTCTCATTTGCCTGCCTCCAATCCAATTTCACCGATCGAGTCGGTGACGCCTCGAACCGACCGGCGCATGAACCGATCGGTAAGCTTCTCGCCCGCATACAACGTCGCTCCCAACTGCACGACCCCGAGCACCCATCGAGGAGCCCCGGGCGCCAGCGGCACCAGCCGCAGAAGGGCGGCCGAGCCCAGACTCGCGACGCTTCCCGCGACCGCGTAGGCCGCAGTCCCGACCAACACGCGCCGGCCGGAGAATCGACCCGAAAGAGCCTCGACGACCGCCATTCCGGCGGCCAGAGGAAGAGTGCCCCTCGCCAGCATTCCAGCAACGCCCCGCAAGGGCAACCAACCGATCGCCTTCACCGTCACGTGGGACGCCGCCGTGAAGGCCGCCAGCGAACCCCAGAAACCGAACTCCTTCAGCTGCAGCGCCGCATCACGCATCCGCCGAGGATCCTGCGCCTCGACCGCGTTGATCCCCTCCTTGAGCAGAAAGGCGGCCGCGAATTGGCCCGCTCCGGCCAGCTCCGACCGGACCCATGCCCGGCTCCGGCTTTGAGGACCGGCCTTCGAGACCGGCCGCGCCAGCTCCGCCACCGCCGCCACGGTCAGTCGCGTCACGTTCTCGACGAGCCTGGGATTGAGCGTATCGACGCGATCCGTCTTCCAATGGTAATTCGGGTTGTAATGGCGCTCCCAGATGTCGGGATCCAGCTTCGCTTCGAGCCCCGAGATGGCGGCATACCCGTTGTGGATGAACGGCGTCTGGTCGCTGCCTCTCAGAGCCCCCCGGTAGCCGTAGGAGTCGGCGGGAGGGCCGAGGTTGTAGCGCACATCCAAGTCGAGCTTGTAAGCCTGACGGATCTCCCGGACGCGCTCCAGCAGCCACTTGGACTCCTGAGGCACCTCCAGCTCCAGATGGTCGCCGTAGCCCATCATGTCGTAGTTGACGACCGCCAGGATCTTCTCGCGGCCCCGGACAAGATCGTTCACGTACTCGGTGCTTCCGGCCAGCCCCGGCTCTTCCCCGTCGAAGGCCACGAACCGGATATCCCTTTCGAACACCCCGTTCTTCAGCACGCGAGCCACCTCGAAGAGCGCCGCCATGGCGCTCCCCGCGTCATCCGCCCCGGGCGCCGGCGCGTTAGGATTCGCGCGCGAATTGGGCACGTCGTTCCAGTTGATGGAGTCGAAATGGGCGGTCAGGACCACCGGCGGGAGCGCGCGGTTCCGGCCCGGCAACGTCGCGATGACGTTCTCGAACGCCCGCCCCTTGAACATCGTCCAGTCGTTGGACGACCAGCGCAGTCGGCGCGGGAAGATGAACCGGTGGGACTCAGGTCGATACCCCAGCGACCGGAACACGGCTTTCACGTGCTCCGTCACCGCCGCGTGATTGTCCGCCCCGATGTAACGCGTCTCGAAGGCTTCCAGATCGACGATGGCGCGCTTCAGACGATCCCACGAGACTTCATCGAGGAGTGGGCGCAGTTCCTGGCGCTGGGCGGGCGCAAGCGGAGCGTCCTGGGCCAAAGCCGTGGCGGCCAGGAGAAGAAAGATGAAAACAGGAGAGGTTCGTCCCAACCCACTTCCCTCTTCGATGCCGCCGGAATTCTCTTCACGAAATCCACAAAGAAATTATGATGTCCCGCCATGAAGAAAACCCTCCCGATTGCCCTCTTGGCCGTAATGGCTTGCGGCCTTTCTCCCGTCCAGGAACAATTCACCGACGAGGATCTCCGCAACCCGTCGGCGCGCGAGGCCATCCACAAGCGGGGCACTCCCATCGTGAGCGACACGGAAGCCCTCTTCGTGCTCGAAG
>JACPRB010000342.1 GCA_016190155.1 Planctomycetota bacterium | reverse complement strand
GGTAACAGTCGCGGCAGGCTTGTCGAGCACAAGAGCCTCTTCTCAGGGTCCCCTGCGTCCTCTGGTGTCGGTGTCCTCTCTGCGTGCTCTGCTTGCCTCTGTTTCCTCGCACAAGCCCGGATTGAACCGTGCCGGAAATCGTCGCGACTCAGTCGATCACTTCACCTCCCCAGCGCCTGCAGGAATCTCGGGACATCCCCCTTCGCGGGACCCGTCCACTGGATCGTGATCCCGGCGGCCCCCAAGCTCAGCGCCTGGCGCGCGTGCGGCAGCGCCGCATCCCACGGCATGCCGTTCGACAACTCCGTGCCGATCGTCAGCTGCGGCATCCACGGCTGCGTGGCGCCGGCCGCCTCGATTTGGCCCGACACGATCCGCACCGCCTGATCGAACGTCCTGGGATCGTCGCCGGACCAGGAATTCTGCGCGTACCCCTGCAGCTGCGGAATCAGCCCGTCGGTATGGGTGGCGAGAATGCCGTAGTCCCATCGCGGATTCGTGACCAGCACCGGCCGCCCCGTCGGCATACCGTACAGGGGATAGCCTCGCGCATTCGCGATCTGCTTCGCCGTCTCGAAGTTCTGATAGGTCGTGTCGTCGTCCCACGAGAACTCGGGCGCCTGGCTTCCGCCGTCGAACCAGTCATATCCGTAGAGAATCCCGTCATAAACGCCCGACGGGAGACTGTTCACCACCGTTCGGACGTTCTCGCGACCGTCCGCGCGCGCGAACAGAACGATGCCCGGCACCGCTTCCCGGAGCATGCGCGCGTTGCGAAGGAGAAAGTCCTGATCGTAGGCGCCGTCGTGGAACGACTTGACCAGCACGATGTCGCCGGCCCGCAAGCGCGGCCGGAACAGCGTCGCCACATCGTCCATCGTGCCCTGGCTGTGGCCGAAGAAAACGAAGATGGGCCCTTGACTCGGGGGCGGCGGGGGCGGAGCCGCTCCGCTCGAAGCCACCGCTTCGATGGCGTTGAAATTGAACCCGCCCACTTCGACCACGACGCGGACCTCGTGCGGACCCGACGTGAGCACGACCTCCGGCCCGGTCAAATCGAAGTACGACTGCCATCCCGCGTCGTTGGAGAACGACATCGTCCCGGTGACGTTCGTCCCGTCCACCTCGACATGAATCGCCTTCACCGCCGTCCGCCCCGAGGCCAAGCGAAGCTGGAATCGATACGCGCCCGCCTCCCGCACGTTCGCGTCGTACGCCAACCATTCGCCCGTCTGGATCCACCCGACGTTGTAGCCCCCTCCCGTGTCGCTCGTCACCTGAATGTCCACGCCGTCCTGGCGGTACGCGCCCCCCTGGTTCACCGTATCGGTGTCGTGATAGGCGACTCCCTCTCCGCCCAGCTTGTAGTCCTCCGCCTCGATCCGTCCCGGCAGTTGATGCCCCGCGGGCACCGAGACGGCGCTGAACTCGACGTAGTTCAGATTGAAGCCGCCCGTCTCGATCACGACGCGCACCTCGTGCGCGCCGGCCGACAGGCTGACGTTCGGAAGCGCCAGATCGATCCACGCTTGCCACCCGGAGGTGTTCGTGAACGGTACGGAACCGCTCACATTCCCTCCGTCCACTTCCAGATGGATGGACTTCATGTCCGTCGCCCCGGTCGCCACTCGGGCGATGACCGCATAGGATCCGGTTGTCTCGACTTGAACGTCGTAGGCCAGCCATTCGCCTGTCCGGATCCACCCGACGTTGTATCCCCCGCCCGTATCGCTCGTCGCCTGGATGTCGACGCCGTCTCGCCGATAAGCGCCTCCTTGATTCACGGTGTCGGTGTCGTGATACGCGACGACTTCTCCACCCAACTTGTAATCCTCCGCCTCGACGCGACCGGGCACCGCGCGCGCCACGGGCACCAGGAGACGAAAGTCGATGTAATTCAGATTGAAACCGCCCGCTTCGATGAAGAGGCGCAACGTGTGCGCCCCGGCCGTCAAACTCACATTCGGAAGCGAAAGGTCGATCCACGACTGGTACCCGGAATTGCTCGTGAATCCCACGGTTCCGCTGACGTCCTGACCGTCCACTTCCAGGTGGATGGACTTCGTGGCCGTTGCTCCGGAAGCGACTCGCGCGGTAACCGCATACGATCCGGCCGTCCCGACCCGGACGTTGTACGCCAGCCATTCGCCCGTCCGGATCCACCCGACGTTGTACCCCCCGCCGGTATCGCTCGTCGCCTGAATGTCCACGCCGTCTTGCCGGTAAGCGCCTCCCTGGTTCACGGCATCCGTGTCGTGATAACCGACTCCCTCGCCCCCCGCTTTGTAGTCCTCCGCCTGGACTCGTCCGGGAACGGCGATCTCCTGCGCCTGGGCGATGGCCGCGAAAATCGCCAACATCCCGCAAGAAGCGAGGATCAAGCGCGCTCTGCCGTTATTCATCGCGGCCTCCCCTGCAATACAAGACACCCCCTACCCAAGCCAAAGAATCCACTACCTAATTAGCCTAATGCGGCAGGGCGTTCCGGCGAAAACGCGTGGCCCGGTCGAGGGACCTACTGGTGAGTCAACGTCAAATCTGTGGGCTGCATCCCTGTTGGGCAACCCACAGGTTTAACCTCGTCGAACCACTAAGCAGGGCGGAGAAAGTAGTTGCGTCCTTGTCGCCCTGCTTAGCCCGAGCGCAGCGCAGCGAACTTCGCTTCCCGCACGAAGCGAAGCGCGCACCCCTCACCGCACACGCTCCGTGCCGTGTTACGGCCTACTGACATCTGGCGGCCGGAATCTGGAATCCACCCGCTGAACGGATACCAGAGTTCTACGATGTATTGCACAACGACGCGTCGGCGGACGTGGCGTTCTACGTGACTGGTATCAGGTGGCCCGATACGAGGCGCACCGTGATCGATCTCCCATGGCACAACGGGCTCAGATGAGTGCCAGGAAGCGCGAGGCGGGGATCACGAGATGGCCGCCGCGCCGGGTGAGCCGACCTTGGCGCACCACGCACACGGCCTTTCTGGGCCTGAGGCGCTCCGCGAAGTAGTCGAGCGAGGGTGTCGGCTCGCTCTGTGAGAGCTTGCACTCCACCATCACGAACGGACGACGGCTCTCGAGGATGAGAAAGTCCACCTCGCGCTTCTCTTTGTCTCGGAGGTAGTGCAAGTCGAACTCCCCCTGGCCGCGGTCGTTCCAGACGTCGACGAGCTTGAGCAGATGCAGGGCGACGAGGTTCTCGAATCGCGCGCCTTCGGAGGGGATCTCGGAAGGGTCAAACAAGTAGACTTTCGCCTCCCGCCGGAGAGAGCGCGACAGCTTGCCGACGAACGGACGCAGCTCAAAGAGGTAGTAGAGGCGGCAGAACGTTTCCACCCAACCTCGAACGGTGTTGAAGGCCACGCCCAGGTCCTCGCGCAGGGCGTTGAGGGAGAGGGGCGAGCCGATCTTGTCCGGAAGGAGCAGCGCCAGGGACTCCAGGAGCCCCAGTTCGCGGATGCGGGTGAGATCCCGGAGATCCTCGCGCAGGACCAGGTTCCGTCGCATCTTGCGCCACCGCACGAGGAATTCCTCTCGGCCCTTGAACAGCGGCTCCGGGAATCCCGTGAAGCGCTCGATCCGCTCTAGAGCCTCCTCGGAGCCTGCCCGTTCGGGGACATCTTCAAGGGTCTCGGCGAACTGGGCCGGCGGAGGGAGCGGCTGCTCTCCTCCGGCGAGCAGTTCTCCAACCGTGAAGGGGTGTAGATGGTGGAGAAAGTAGCGGCCCAGGAGCGAGTCGCCCCCACGCTGATAGACGTCCAGGCGTCCGCTCCCCGTCACCAGGATCTCGAGCTCCGCGGAGTGGGCGTCGAAGAGGCCCTTCAGGAAACGCTTCCACCGCGGATACTTGTGGATCTCGTCGAGGACGATGCGGACGCGGCGCGTCCCGGCGGTCTTCGCCCTCCAGAACTCGCCGGGGGAACGGACGAGGAGGCGGCGGTCCTCCTCGATGTCCCAGTTGAAATAGGCGCCGCTGGCCGGCAGGAGGGAGCGCGCCAGCGTCGTCTTCCCCACCTGCCGGGGTCCCACGAGCAGCGCCATCTTGCGCTCCTCTTCGACGCAGCGCGCCAGGTCGGCCGAAAGATACCTCATGTCTCATGAATTGCATAAACATGAAAAAAAGTCACTCCTTTTTTTCAGTGATATATAAACAACGACCCGCGAGGGAGCTAGAACCGATGACGGATTCAATGGAAGAATCCGCGTAATCCGTGGTTCCGTTCTCGTCCGAGACTTGTCAATGTCCACAACGCTACCGACTTCCTCGCTACAGCCTCATTGTAGACGACGGTTGCGCACCGGCACGCGACACCGCGTAGGGATTTCAAATGGATGTGGGGGCTCAATCGAGCGCGTTCTTCGGAGGGTGACGAAGCCCAAGAGATCACTCTTCAGCGTCCGGAGGAGCGCATCGCAACGTAAATCCTGCTATCGGATGGCTATCGGACGCTGGGAAGCTCCGCCCTGCCCCCCTCGGCGTCCTCCACCACCCGAACGTGCAGCTCCTTGAGCTGCTTCTCCGTCACCGTCCCAGGCGATCCCATCATCAGATCCGTCGTCCGCTGCGTCTTCGGGAACGTGATCACGTCGCGGATGTTGTCCAGCCCCAGGATCAGCATCGACAACCGATCGATCCCCAACGCGATTCCGCCGTGCGGCGGCGCGCCGTACTCGAACGCCTCCAACAAGAACCCGAACCGATCGCGCAGATACTCGTCCGTCAATCCCAACAGACGGAAGATCCGCTGCTGGATGTCCCGACGATGGATCCGGATCGAACCGCCGCCGATCTCAAAGCCGTTCAGCACGAGATCGTACGCCTTCGCCTGAACCTTGAGCGGCTCCTTCTCCAACATCTCCAAGTGCTCGTCCTTCGGGCTCGTGAACGGATGGTGTCGCGCCGCGATCCCCTCGTCCGTCTTCTCGAACATCGGAAAGTCCACCACCCAGCAGAACCGGAACTGCTCCTTCGGAATCCGGTCGAGCCTCGCCGCGAGATGATTGCGCAGCGCCCCGAGGACGCTCGCCGCCTTCTCTTCTTCGTCCGCGATCATGAAGACCGTATCGCCCGCCTTCGCGCCGCTCTTGACGCGAATCGCGCCCGCTTCCCTCTCGCCGAGGAACTTCGCGACGCCGCCCGAAAGCTTGCCGCCTTCCTCGACCTTGAGCGAGATGAGCCCCTTCGCGCCGATGCCCTTGACGAACGTCTCCAACACGTCCGTGTCCTTGCGCGAAAACGCCGCGCCCGACGCGGTCAAACCGCGCACCACGCCCGCTTTCGCCGCCTCCGCGAAGACCTTGAAGCCCGACTCCGCCACCTCGCCCGTCACGTCCCAGATCTTCATCTCGAATCGCAGGTCCGGCTTGTCCGTACCGTACTCGCGCATCGCGTCGGCGTACGACAGGCGCGCGAACGGCCGCGGCACCTCAAGCCCCAGGACGGCCTTCCAGATGTCGACGCACACCTGCTCGATCGCGTCCATCACGTCGTCGCGCTGCACGAACGACATCTCCATGTCGAGCTGCGTGAACTCGAGCTGCCGGTCGGCGCGCAGATCCTCGTCGCGGAAGCAGCGGGCGATCTGGTAGTAGCGATCGTAGCCCGCCACCATCGAGAGCTGCTTGAAGATCTGCGGCGACTCCGCCAGCGCGAAGAACCTGCCCGGGAAATGCCGGCTCGGGACGAGGAAGTTGCGCGCCCCGCCGGGCGTGAACTTCACCAGATACGGCGTCTCGATCTCGACGAAGTTCTGCCGGTCCATCGACGTCCGGATCGCGTGAAGGACCTTGTGCCGCGTGATCAGGTTGCGCTGCATCGAAGGCCGGCGCAAATCGAGGTAGCGATATTGCAGCCGCGTCTCCTCGGACACCGCCAGATGCTCGCTGATCGGGAACGGCGGCGTCTTCGCCTCGTTGAGCACCTCCAGCTCGATCGCGTCGACCTCGATCTCCCCCGTCACGATCTTCGGATTGACCGTCTCCGTGTCGCGCCGCCGGACGACGCCCTTGACCGCGATCACCCATTCGTTCTTGAGGGCGTCCGCGAGCGCCACGAGCTCCTGCGCGCGGTCGGGGCTGAAGAGAACCTGGGTCTTGCCGTACCGGTCGCGCAGATCCACGAAGATCAGATTCCCGAAGTTGCGCCGGCTCTCCACCCAGCCGTTGAGGATCACGTTCTGGCCGACGTGCTGCACCCGCAGCTCACCACACGTGTGCGTTCGCTTGAGTTTCCACATGAAGCGTTCAACCTGAATAGGGTTCACTCCACGATCACACCAGCATATCCAACCGCCAGCTCGGCGCCAGCGTCATCGTCCGCGCTGGTCGCGTAGCGGACGTCCGCCGCCCGGGTCGCGCCGCGCGCCCGCGCGTACTCGATCATCGCCGCCGTAGGAGCCACGCCGCACATCGTCACGCCGCGACTCGTCAGCACGCGCCAGAACCCCTCGATGTCGAGCCCCCGGATCGGCTCCAGGATCGCCGCATCCTGCTCGCGCGCCCAGTCGCGCGCCGAACGTCCGGACGGAGGAGGCACTCCGTAGCGGACGCCGCAATGCGTCAGGTCGGTGGTCGCCACGACCAGCGCCTCTCCCGTGGCGGTCGCCAGGGCGCGTCCGAAATCGCCCAGCACCCGTCGATCCATCGTGTTCAAGGAGACGGGCGCGATGCGCACGTCCGGCCGAAGGACCTGCAGGAACGGCACCTGCACCTCGCCGGAGTGTTCGCGCTGGAACGCGGCCTCGTCGATCTCCGCCTGCGGGAATGCCGCGCTGATCCGATCGACGAGCTCCGTCGAGATCGATGCCGCCCCCAGGGGCGAGCGCCACTCGCCCTCCGTCCAGAGCCCCACCGGCGCGCCCGCCATCCGGTGATTGAAACTCAACAGGACGACCTCCGGCGTGATCTCTACGACTCCATATACGGCGGCGGCGACGGGTCCGGAGTAGTCGTACCCGGCGTGAGGCACGAGGACGGCGATCGCGCGGCGGCGGTCCGTTTCCCGCGGCAGCAGCGTCGCCACCTTCGTGCGGAGCGCCGCTTCTTCTTCGGGATAGAACATGCCGGCGACGGCGGGATTGCGGACGCTCATGATCTCGCCTTCGCTCCGCGATTCCTGCGTCCGCCCTTCGCGTGAACGTACCCCATGACGCGATAGGCGAGCTTCGCCGCCGCGAATTCGCTGATCACCTGGCCGTCCAGCGGACACAGTTCCACGAGGTCGCACGCCACGACGTTCTTCTCCCGAATGACGGCCCGCAGCAGATCGAGGAGATCATACCATCCCAGCCCGCCGGGTTGCGGCGTCCCGACCCCTGGAATCACGGATGGATCCAGGCCGTCCAGATCGATGGAAACGTACACCGTTTCCGTCAGCTCCTCGAGCACCCGGCGCGTCAGCTTGGCCGCATCGCGCGACTCGTGCATGAGAAGCGTCGTCACCCGCTTCGAATTGCACAGCTCGCGTTCGTCCTCCGAAACGGATCGCACCCCCACCTGCACGATCTTCCCCGCGTACTCCATCATGCGTCGCGCGGCGCAGGCGTGGCTGTAGACGCTGCCTTCGTACTCGCGGCGCAGGTCGGCGTGCGCGTCCACGTGCAGGACGCTCACCTTGGGATGCACCCGGCTCACGGCCGAGAGCGGCCCTTCCGTGACGGAGTGCTCCCCACCGAAGGCCACGATGAACTTCCCCGCGCGGATCAGCGGCTCCAGCGTCTCCGAGATCGTGCGGAAGTACGCGGCTGGGTCGCGCGGCACGGGGATGGGCGAAAGCGTATGAATGCCCGCCTTCCACGTTTCCAGGCCCGTTTCTTCGTCGTAGAGCTCGATCTGCCGGGAGGCGGTGAGAATCGCCTGCGGTCCGAGGCGCGTCCCTTTCATGTACGACGTGGTCCGTTCGTACGGCAACGGCACGACCACGAATCGCGCGCCCTCCAGGGAGACGGACCTTTCGGGGAGCCCCAGGAAGTTCGGCTTCTCCAGAACGAATTCGCCGGACAGGGCCGACTCGCTCATGAACGCTTCAGGATCACCATTGGGGCTCATGGACTGTAGAGCTTTTCCCGGGCATGCGCAAGGGGGAACCGTTCACCGGTTCACCCGTTCATCCGCCTGCCCTCCCCCTCCTCCGCTCACCGAAGGCGAGCTACGGGAGGGCCCTTCGTAGCTGCGGCTTCGCCGCAGCGGAGTAGGGGTAGCCTCTCCCACAGCTTCGTGTTCTGTGCGACGGCGAAGGAGGGTTTACCCGTTCCGGGCTTCTGGTCGGCGCGGGCATCCGTTCTCCGCCGGCCGCCCACGCCCTTTCGCAAAGGCCTTCGAGCACAGGGACGGGTAAACGCAAGAACCGGTGAACGGAAGAACGAATGAACGGCTGAACGGTTCCCCATCAGTACTATGGGATCAGCACGCCCGCCGCGATCACCGTGGTCCAGTAGCCGCGCCGTCCTTCGGCCGACTGCGTCTCATTGCGCGTGGTGACGATCTTGCCGCCGATCTTCCACTGCTTCTCGCGCTCCCTCCACGTCGCGCCGGACTCGAAGTCCAATCCGAGCGTCGTGGCCAGCATCGACGCCGCGAGGTCCTCGGCGTATTCCCCCGCCTCTTCCTCGGTCTCGCCGTACGCCGCGTGCTCCGACAGATACCCGTACTGCGCCGGATCGGCCGGAATGGCGACGCCGATGGACGCGGCGATCAGGCGATTGTGCTCGCTCGTATCGCTGCGCGCGTCCACCACGGCCACCACCTGGCCGGGCTTGAGCATGTTCAGCCCCTTGTCGAGCGGGATGATCTTGCACCCCGGCGGAAAGATGCTCGACACGTGGACGAGATTGAACTTCTCGATCTTCGCCTTTCGGAGCGCCTCTTCGAAGCTGGCCAAGCGCTCCTTGTGGCGACCTATGCCATGCGTAAAAAAGATAGCGCGGGGAACGTAAGGTAGCATGGGCCGAAAAATTATCACCCCAAGCCGGGCGTGTCAACGAATGGTGCGAAGGAACGCACCGACCGCTGCGCACTCACTGAACGAGGCTCCCAAGTCGCCGACGCGATTCCCTTGCAAAACCCGCAGTGGGCGCCTTCACGGCCGATCTCGCGTCGATGAACGGAAACCGGTCAGGCCTCGTGCAAACAAAATCGAATCGCTCCGAATGAAAGGTCGCTTATAAGAATGCGGGTTGGGTCCCTGTCTCGAACGGCCCACGGAGGAGAATCGCCTGATGCCCAGACACAGCCTTCCTGTTTTCTTCACCCTGTCCCTCGCGCTCGCTTCGCCCGCCTTCGGCCAGACTCACGATTCAACGTCCGAAGATCATTCATCGACCGAGCCCACACGCGTGCCGCGGATGCGACGAATGCCCATGCCGATGACCCCCATGATGCCCATGAACCACGTGATGGCCCTCAAGGCGGAGTTGCGAATCGGGACCACCGGCGTGGCCCAGTACATGGCGGCTCACCTCGCGAAAGAGGCCGTCAAGGCCCTCGTGGCGCGCGATCCCGAAATCATGAAGGACGCCGTACTCCGTCTCAAGGAACCGCGGTTCCTGGGCTCCACGCTCATCTATGCGATCGTCGCCCGCCTTGCGGACAAGGCCCTCATGAAGGCTTCCCTGACGGGCAAGCTCGGCATCGCTTCGCAGGCCATCATCCCCATGACGCTGGGCATGGCCGCGGCGAGCCTGGTGGCGGGACACGGATCCCTCCGCGACTTCGCGATCGGAACCGGGGCCTACCTCGCCGCGGGCACCGTGGTAGGGCTGCTGCTCCCCGGCGGTCCCACGGGAATCATGGGCGCGATCGTCACGACCGTCAAGCTCGCCGCGATGCTCTCCCTCGGCGAGTTTCTCGAAGACGTGACCCATCGGGTCTTGGACCACAAGAACGACCGAAACGGTCTGATGGACGCGGTCCAACGCATGGCCACGCAGACGCCCTGATCCACGCAGGAGAGCGAGTCGATATTGCCTTTCAAGAGGTTCGGAAGCGCACTCCGAAATCAATAATGACGCGGCCGCCCGCCGCAACAACCCCGTTTGGTTACGGCACCCGCCGCGCTGCGTCCTCCCGGAACGCCTCCTCCGCCCGGTAGCTCGATCGCACCAGCGGACCGCTCTGAACGTGGCGAATCCCGCGCTTCCTCGCCTCCGCGCCCAACATCGAGAACTCCTCCGGCGTGTAAAACCGACGCACCGGCGCGAGTTCCTTCGACGGCTGCAAGTACTGCCCGATCGTCAGGATGTCCACCGCGATCACAGCCAAGTCGTCGAACAACGCCAGGATCTCATCCCACGACTCGCCGTGCCCCACCTGCAGCCCGGTCTTCACCAGCATCGTGCCCTGCTTCTTCGTCTCCACGAGGAGCCATCGCGACCGCTCATACGTCGCGGCGCTGCGCACCGCGCGCTGCAGGCGCGGCACCACCTCGACGTTGTGCCCATAAACGTCCGGCCGCGCCTCCCACAGTTTCTCCGCCGCCGCGCGCTTCCCCATCCAGTCCGGCGTGAGCACCTCCACGCGCGTCCCGGGCGAGAGCCTTCGGATCGCGCGCACCGTCGCCGCGAACACCCCCGCGCCGCCGTCCTCCAGCTCGTCGCGATTCACGCTCGTGATCACCGCGTGCCGGATCCCCAGCTTCGCCACCGCCTCCGCCGTCCGCCGCGGCTCATCCAGATCGAGCTCCGCCGGCCGCCCGTGCTCCACCGCGCAGAACTTGCACGACCGCGTGCACACGCGCCCGAGAATCATGAACGTGGCCGTCTTGCGCCCCCAACATTCCGCGATGTTCGGACACAACGCCTCTTCGCACACCGTGTGGAGCTTCTCCTGCCGCGCCGCGCGCAGCGTCTCCGCGACCGCGGGACCCGACGGATACCGCACCTTGAGCCACGGCGGCTTGCGCGTCACCGGATCGGCAGATTCCATTCCTGCAGCCCCTGCTTGACCCGCGCCATGAACTGGTCGGCGACCGCGCCGTCGATGACGCGATGGTCGAACGACAACACCACGATGCACATCGGCCGGATCGCGATCATGTCGTCGATGACGACGGGGCGCTTCTCGATCGTGCCGACGCCCATGATCGCCACCTGCGGCTGGTTGATGATGGGCGTGCCGAACAGACCCCCGAAGACTCCGGGATTGGTGATCGTGAACGTACCGCCCTGCACGTCGTCGACCGAGAGCTTCTTGGCCCGCGCGCGTTCCGCCAGATCATGGATCGCCCGACTCAGCCCCAGAAAGCTCTTCTCGTCGGCATTCTTCACCACGGGCACGATGAGACCGTCCGGCAGCGCCACCGCGATGCCGAGGTTGACGTCCCGCTTGTAGACGATGTTCGTCCCGTCGACGGACGCGTTCACGATCGGGAAATCCTTGATCGCCTGGATGGCCGCCATCGCGAAGAAGGGCGTAAACGTCAGCTTCAGGCCGTGGACCGTCTCGAAGTCGTTCTTCTCCTTCTCGCGCACGGCGACGACCTTCGACAAGTCGACCTCGAACACCGTGGTGACGTGCGCGGACGTCCGCTTCGACATCACCATGTGCTCGGCGATTCTCGCGCGCATGGGCGTCATGGGCTCCACGACGACGCGCTCCGCGCCGAACTTCGGCGCCGCCGGCGGCGGCGGTGCCTTCCGCTGGGCGAGATGACGCTCGATGTCCTCCTTCGTGATGCGTCCTCCGGGACCCGTGCCCTGGACGTGCGCGAGATCGACGCCTTCTTCCTTGGCGATCTTGCGCACCAGCGGCGAGGCGAACAGGCGCTCCTCCTCTCGCGCGACGGGCGCGGGCGGCGGAGGAGGAGGGGCCGCTTCCGCTTTGGCCGGCGGCGGCGGAGCGGGTGCAACGGCCGCTCGTTCCCCGTCTCCCTGTTCCTCGATCTGCGCGATGACGGTGTGGATGGGCACCTTGCTGCCGGGCCCGACCACGATCTTCACCAACTTGCCGCCGACGGGCGACGGGATTTCGCTGTCGACCTTGTCCGTCGACAGCTCGTACAACGGCTCGTCCTTCTTGACGATCTCGCCTTCCTTCTTGAGCCACTTCGTGATGGTGCCTTCGTAAATGGACTCACCCATCTGCGGAAGCTTCACTTCGGTCGGCATGGTTCCCTCTCAGTATCTCGCCAACTTGCGACACGCCCGAACGACGTCCTCGAGCTTCGGCAGGAAGGCGTCCTCCAACGTCGGGCTGTACGGAACGGGCGTGTCCGGCGCGGTCACGCGCAGGATCGGCCCGTCCAGCGAGTCGAACGCCTCTTCGCACACCGTCATCGCCACCTCGCCGGCGATGCCGCCGGTGCGCGTGTCCTCGTGCACGATCAGCAGTTTGTTCGTCTTCTTCACACTCTCCACGATAGCGGCCCGATCCAACGGATACAGCGACCGCAGATCGAGCACCTCGATCGACAGTCCTTCCTTCTCCAGCTCGCGCGCCGCGTCGAGGCACACGTGACGCATCCACCCGTAGGTGACCACCGTGAGATGCCGGCCCTCGCGCGCGACCTCGGCCTTGCCGATCGGCGTGAGCACCTCGCCTTCGGGGAGCTCCTCCTTGAGGCGCCGGTACAGATGCTTGTGCTCCAGGTAAAGGACGGGATCGGGGTCGCGGATGGCGCTCTTGAGCAGTCCCAGCGCGTCGCGCGCCGTGCCCGGCGCCACGACCTTCAGACCCGGCGAATGCGCGAACCACATCTCGACGTTGCGCGAATGGAACATGTTGCCGCGTACGCCGCCGCCCCACGGCCCGCGCAGCACGACCGGACACGCGTGTCCCCACCGATACCGGCTGGTCGCCATGAAATTGACGACCTGATCGAAGCCGCACGCGATGAAGTCGATGAACTGGAACTCCACCACGGGGCGAAAGCCCATGTAGGACATGCCCACCGCGGCTCCGACAAGGCCCGATTCCGCCAGCGGCGTGTCCATCACGCGATCGGAACCGAATCGCTCGAAGAGACCCTCCGTCGCCTTGAACGCGCCGCCGTAGACGCCGATGTCCTCGCCCAGGAGCACGACGCTCGCGTCCCGCTCCATCTCCTCCCGGAGCGCGCGGCGAATGGCCTCGATGTAAGTCGTCTCGACCATCGCTGGCTACGGCTCCTCCCACCAACGCCGGAACCGTACGATCGAATCGTCCGCGAATACGCCTTTGAGCGCGTCGGTCCCCTCGGGATAGGGCGCGGCCAGCGCGATTCTCTCCGCCTCCTCCACCTCGCGCTCGATCTTCACGTTGACCGCCTCGATTTCCTCGGGCGCCATGATCCCGGTCTGAACCAGATACCCTTCAAAACGCTCCACCGGATCCTTCTTCTTCCACGCTTCGAGCTGGTCCTTCGGCACATACCACGCGTCGTCGTGCTGGGCGTGTCCGCGCAGGCGCATCGTCTTGAGTTCGAGCACGCGCGGCCCGCCTCCCGCACGCGCCTCGTCGACGAACGCCTTCGTGAGACGGTAAACCTCGAGCACGTCGTTCCCGTCGCCGATCGCATACGGAATGCCGTACGCGGACGCCTTCGTCGCGAGATCCTTCACGGGCGTCTGCCGATCCACCGGAGTGGAGTACGCCCACCCGTTGTTCTCGATGATGAGGACGAGCGGCGCGCGGAACACGGCCGCGAAGTTGAGGCCTTCGTGGAAATCGCCGGTGGACGTGCCGCCGTCGCCGATGTACGTCATCGTCACGATCGGCTCCCTCCGCAGCTTCGCCGCCAGCGCCATTCCCGCCATCACCGGCACGAGCGTCCCGAGCATGCTGATGCACGAAACCACGCCCTTTGCCGCGACGTCGCCGAAGTGCGTGGAGTTGTCCTTTCCGCCGCTGGGGCCGCCGGACTTGGCCAGGTAGTTGAGGAGCACCTCCGCCGGCGTGTATCCGCGCACGAGCACCGTTCCGACATTGCGGATCATCGGGGCGACCTTGTCGCCGGACTCGAGGGCGAGCGTCGTGCCCACGGAGATCGCTTCCTGCCCGCGTCCGGAGAAGTTGCCGCCGGAGATCTTGCCGGCGCGATAGAGCGCGTACGCGCGGTCCTCGACCGCCCGCTGCAGGCGCATGAAGGTCTGCATCCTGAGCAGCAGCTCGCGCGGGAGTTCAAGCGCGCGCGAGGGCTTCCGCGAACCGGGGCTCGCGTTCAAAGACGTCGCCGAATGCGCGCGTGATCGTGAGTTGGATTTCATCGAAATCGACCTGCCGACCGAGAAGTGAGGCCATGGATGCTACTCGTTTGCCTTTGAGGCCGCAAGGGACGATCCGTTCAAAATGCCTTAAATCCGTGTTGACGTTCAGAGCGAATCCGTGCGACGTGACCCACTGCTGCACGCGCACGCCGATGGCCCCGATCTTGGCGTCGCCGACCCACACGCCGGTCATGCCGGCGCAGCGCGTCGCCTGGATCCCGTAATCGGCCGCCACGCGGATCATGACTTCCTCGAGCTGGTGGAGGTACCGCTTCACGTCGGGACGTTCGAGCCGGACGATGGGATAACCGACGAGCTGGCCGGGGCCGTGGTAGGTGACGTCGCCGCCGCGGTCCGTTTGCACGGTCTCGATGTCGTGTCCCAGGACGTGCTCGGGGCGGGCCATCTTTCCCAGCGTGATGACGGGCGGATGTTCGAGGAGCAGCAGCGTATCGGGGATCGCGTCGTCGAGTCGCCGCCGGACCAACTCCCTCTGCAACGCCATGGCCTCGCGATAGGCGACGCGCCCGAGGCGGCGGACGATGCAAGGTTGCATGGGAGAATATTGATGAAGAACGGGCGGGAGTTCAAGCGCGGCGGTGCCGCAACCCGGCGGCCAAACACCTTCGTCCGGCCCGCCGAATCACCTCAGTTCAGGTCCGGTCCCGCGCACGGCGCCCCACACGGCCAGGATGATTACGTCGCGTTGGTGAATCCTGTAGTAAACGTGATACCGGCTCGATCGCAGGAGTATCCTACGAACATCGGAAACGGTGGGATGCGGATAGTGACGCCCGGCCAAGGGCGCACCGTTCAGCAGGGCGAACGCCGCGGCAACTTCTTGGGCAAACAGATCCGGGGCGGCCGGCCGTTCCCTGCGCCACCAGCCGTTGATCGTGCGTACCTGTCGTGCGGCTTCTGGGGTGACGACGACGCGCGTCGTCATCGGCGTTTCCGCAGTTCGCGAAGCAGATCGTCAGCAGGCCGCAGCTTGCCTGCCTTGGCAGAAACCCATGCTTTCCGGATCGCGCGGTCGAGAGCCTCGCGCTCCCTAGGCATGAGATCGTCCCCTTCGTCGTCCACCACAAGGTCCAAGACGGTACCTTCCGGCAGAGTCGTGGGTTGATCCAACACCAAGCGTCCGCCCTTGACCCTCGCGCGAAGACTGCTCATGACCTTAATATACACGTCCTCACACCATTGGACAATCCCGGCTCCCTTTCCTACACGTTCTTAGCTTCATGCTGATGAATCAACGAACGGCTTCGGTTCACGGCGTCGTGCCCGTCGCCAGCCGAACAACCCAATAGAGGATGAGCACCACGAAGAACCCCACGATCACGAACGTCCAGCCACGCCTGTTGAAGTCCGGCAGACAGTCCCTTCCCGCCACCAAACTGGCCCCCAGGAGCGCCCACGCCGCCATCCCTGCCGCCAGCACGAGCGGACCCAGCGCATGGAACCGAAAGGCCTTGGCGAAATCGCCGTGCGCGGCGGCCGTGACCGACCGCGTCATCCCGCACCCAGGACACGCCAAGCCGAAGAAATTCCTCGAGATGCAGGGAGACGGTCCCTTTTCGGGCGACTTCCACAGGAACGCCACCGTCAAACCCGCCGTCAACGCCACGAAAGCGACGGCGTAGCCTTTGCGCATCGATCGCATCTTAGATGTGGATCGCGTGCCCGAAATAGGCGTGCGCCGCCTCCCCGATCGCCTCCGACAACGTCGGGTGCGGATGGATCGCGTGCGTCAGCCCCTCGACCGTCATCTCGCCGTTGAGAATCGCCACCGCTTCCGGAATCATCTCGCCCGCCCGCGCGTGCAGGATGTGCACCCCCAAGACCTCGCCGTACTTCGCGTCCGCCACGATCTTCACGAACCCCTCGTTCTCGCCCTCGATCGACGCCTTGCCGATGCCCACGAAGGGGAACTTGCCGACCTTGACCTGATGGCCGCGCTCGCGCGCCTTCTTCTCGGTCAATCCGACGCTGCCGACCTGCGGATCGCAGTACGAGACGTTGGGGATGCGGTCGTAGTTGATCGGCTGCGCCGGCAAGCCCGCGATCTTCTCCACCGCCAGCAACCCCTCCGCGCTCGCCACGTGCGCCAGCATCGGCGTGGGCACGATGTCGCCGACGGCGTACACGCCGGGCTCGTCCGTCTGCATGTGCGCATCGACCTTGACGAAACCGCGCTCGACTTTCGCGCGCGTGTTCTCCAGGCCGATGTCGTCCGTCAGCGGCCGCCGGCCGACCGCCACCAGCACGATCTCCGCCGTCAGGGTCTCGCTGCTGCCGCCGCCCAGCGTCACTTCGGTGCCGTCCTTCGCGCGCTTGATCGCCTCCACCTTCGTGTTCGTGCGGATCTTCAGGCCTCGCTTCGTCAGGATCCGCTCCAACTCCTTCGCCACCTCTTCATCCTCGAGCGGAACGATCGTCGGCAGCATCTCCACGACCGTCACCTTCGCCCCGAAGCTGTGGTAGCAAGACGCGAACTCGATCCCGACCGCGCCCGCGCCGATGACGACCATCGACTCCGGGAGCTTCTTGAGCGAGAGCACCTCGCGATTGGTGATGATGCCCTTCCCGTCCGGCTCCATGCCCGGGAACCACTTCGCCTCGGAACCGGTCGCGACGACGACGTTCTTCGTCTCGATCTCCGTCTTCGCGCCGTCGGCGCCCGTCACCTCGACGAAGCGGGGATGCCGAATCCGGCCGCGCCCGATCACCGTATACACCTTGTTCTTCTTGAGCAGCGACTCGACGCCCATCGCGAGCTTCTTGACGACGATGTCCTTGTGAGCCATCACCTTCTCGAAATTCAGGCGATAGCCGTCGATCTCCACGCCGAACCGCTTGGCGTCCTTCACCTGCTCGTAGAAGTACGCGTCGTGGAGGAGGACCTTCGTGGGGATGCACCCGACGTGCAGACACGTGCCCCCGATCTTCGGGTCCTTCTCGACCACCGCGGTCTTCAGGCCGAGCTGCCCGGCCCGGATGGCCGCAACATATCCTCCGGGACCGCTGCCGATCACCACCACATCGAAGAGCCCGTCGAGTTTGCTCATGATCACCTCGTAAG
>JACPRB010000346.1 GCA_016190155.1 Planctomycetota bacterium | reverse complement strand
GGTACATGCGACGCCCGCCCTGCTTGCCCAGCGCGATCGACACGTCCTCGCGAGGCGCCGCCTCCAGAATCGACTTCACCAGCGCGCACGCCCGCTCGAACAGCAGATCCGACTTGTTCTTGCGCGACTGCACCACGCGATTGAATTCCTCCGGCTCGACCCAGGCCGCGCGGCAGGACAGCGCGACCGCGTTCGCCCGGCGCAGCGCGTCCCACAACGCCACCGCGCGCCCGCCGAGATCCCCCTCGAGTTGCGGGATCGCGAAATCCGCCCCCTCGTACCACGGAGCACACAGCGCCAAGCTCCGCTCCAGCGACAGCCGGCACGCCAGCGCCCGGAACGACGTCCCCGGCAGCTCCGGCAACATCGCCAGGAACGAGAGCACCGTCGGCTCCAGTCCCCCGATCCCGCGCGCCGGCGAATAGAGCTCCTTGCTGTCGTTCACCGCCAAGCGCTCGCCGTCCGGCTCCCGCGCGACCGCCGACCTCAGCGCCTCCCACAACTCCAGCTCGGGCTGCGCCGCTCGAAACGCGGTCGAACACACTACGAGCGGACCGAGCCACGGACCATAACCGACCTCGTCCACACCCGCGATGACCGGCATCCCCCTTCTCCTCAGGTAATGGCGTGGGCGGGATGCTATCACGGATCGAGTCTCCTCGCCAGTGGTCACGCGCCGAAAAATCGCGCGAAAATAGTCCGCTCCTTTTCTACTATTGTTCGAATGCGTTTCGCCAAGATGCACGGCGCCGGAAACGACTACGTCGTCGTCGACGCGACGAAGCGGCGCCCGGCGGGAAACCTGAGCGCCCTCGCGCGAGCCGTCTCCGACCGCCACACCGGCATCGGCTCCGACGGCCTCATCCTCATCGCCAAGAGCCGCCGCGCGGACTTCCGCATGATCATGTTCAACGCCGACGGCAGCGAAGGCGAGATGTGCGGCAACGGCCTGCGTTGCATCGCGAAGTACGCCGCCGACCACGGCCTGACCCGGAAGAAGCGCCTCCGCATCGAGACCCCGGGCGGCATCGTCGCGATCGAACGGAACGCGCGCATCATCGTCGCGATGGGCGCGCCCCGCCCCATCCCTCCGTCGTTCCACGTCGCCGCCGACGGCACGAGCGCGCTGATGGCGGTGAACGTCGCGGCCGGCGGCCGCCGCTACCCGGCCACGGTCGTCTCGATGGGCAACCCCCACTGCGTCATCGAGGTGGACGACGCCGGCACGTTCCCCGTCCAGACGATCGGCCCGCTCATCGAGCGCCACCCGGACTTCCCCTCGCGCGTCAACGTGGAGTTCGCGCAGGTCATGGCGCCGGATCGCGTAAAACAGCGCACCTGGGAGCGCGGCAGCGGAGAGACCCTCGCGTGCGGCAGCGGCGCCTGCGCCGTCGCGGTCGCCCTGCGCGCGGCGGGCCACATCCGCGAACGCGCCTCAATCGAGCTCCGGGGCGGCACGCTCGCGCTGCGCGTCGCGCCCGACGGACAGGTCTTCATGACCGGTCCCGCGGTGGAGGTCTTTTCCGGGGAATGGCCAACCCGGTGACCGTTCACCGGTTTGTCCGTTCGTCCGTTCATCTGCTCTTGCGGGCCTCCGTCCATGCGCTCGAAGACCTTTGCGAAAGGTCCTGCGCGGGGCGGACAAGAAGCCCGGGACGGACGAACCCATGAACGGATGAACCGGCGAACGATTACCCAGCGCGGCGGCCGCAATCGAAAGGGCCGCAAGCGCAGGCCACGCAGAAAACCAACCACGGATTCCGCGGATTACGCGGATGTCGGCTACAGGAGACTCCTCCCTCATGGAAGAGCCTCGCTCTCATTACATCCTTGTCCGACAGGTCCTGTGCCTTCTTCGTCCATAATCCGCGAAATCCGTGTAATCCGTGGTTACTCTCTTGAGAGGCTATTTTGAACGCTTGCAGAGAATCTTTCCGAAACACGGAGATTCCGGGCGTTAGGAACCCAACCCGCAACGCCGCCCGTCGTTAAAAAAGACGCCATGTCCCGAGGTATCGGCGTAGAGATCAGCGACCACCGCGTGCGCGTCGCTGTCGTGGAGCACTCCGCGAAGCGCGTCCGGCTGATCTCGTTCCACGAGGAACCCGTCGCCCACGACGACAAGAAGACCTACGAGGACGTCGTATCGGAATCGCTCAAGACCGCCATGACGCAGGTCAAGGCGCGCGGACGGCTGGCGGCGTCGCTGGATTCGGGCGACGCGATCGTGCGCGAGCTCAGCCTGCCGTTCAAGTCCCCGGAGCAGATCCAGAAGACGTACCGCTTCGAGCTCGAGAGCCTCATCCACAACCACTCGATCGAAGACCTCGTCTGCGACTACTTCACGATCGGCGAGAGCGAGAAGGGCGCCAACATCCTGGCCGCCGCCGTGCCGCGCAAGATCGTCCAGGAGCGCCTGCGGATGTTCCAGAAAGCAGGGCTCGATCCGGCGTGGCTCGACCTCGACGTCGCCGCCCTCTTCAACGCCATCTCCCACGTCGGCGCCGTCGACACCGACGAGCCGTTCCTCATCGTCTACGGGACCTCGCGCTTCACCAAGATCATCCTCATCGAGAAACGCCGGCCACGCTCGCTGCGGACGATCCGCTTCTCCTTCCCCACGCCGGACCAGGCGGAGCACGAGCAGCAGGAGCGCAAGAAGAACCGCGAGTGGAAGAGCCAGGAGCTCGACCACCCCGTCCCCATCGTGATCCTCAGCGAAGGCGACTCCGCGAAGTTCGCCGATCTCGACCTCGAGCAGCGCGCCTCCCTCATGGAGATCCTCTCCAAGGAGATCGCGCGCTTCCTCCTGGCCAACGCGGCGGCGGCCACGCCGTCGCACATCCTCCTGACCGGCGAGTACGAGGTGGAGGAGGCCGCGCAGATGCTGGAGGCCGGCACGCAGCTCCCCGTGAAGCGGCTCGATATCCTGGGGCGGCTGGAGCACGCGTTCGCGCCCGAGCAGGCGCAGACCGCCGCGCACCGCGCGCCCGTCGCCATCGGGCTGGCGCTCAAGGCGGCGGAGACCGACGAGCTCGGGCTCGACTTCCGCAGGCACGAGTTCTCCTACTCCAAGAAATACGACACGATCAAGACGACGGCGCTGGTCACGCTGGAGCTGGTGATCGTCTTCCTGGCCGCCGTCGCGCTGCACTTCTACCACTTCCGCACGCCCCCGGTGCGCGACGCCTACGACCAGATGCTGCAGCATCAGGCGGCGCTGTACAAGGACGCCACCGGCGAGGCCGTCGCGCCGGAGGAGGCCTACCCCAAGCTGGTCGCCAAACGCCAGGAGCTGGAAGCGCGCTTGGGCGGAGGCGACCACCCGATCGACCGATCGGCCGCGGACATGGACAATCAGTTCTTTCAGGCGCTCGCGCAGCTGCAAGCCGGTCCGCCGCAGCTGGGAGGCAAGGACCTCTATTGCCTGATCGATTCCCTGAAGGTCTCGCAGACCACGACCCAGGGCAACGAGAGCATCCAGGTGGAGATCCAGGCGGTCACCGCCAGCATCGAATGGGGCGACGCGCTGCTCAAGAAGGTGAAATCCACCGCGCCTTTCTCGGAATCGGGATGGTCCTGTGAGATCGACCGTTACGTGCCGACGAAAGACGACATGTACCAGTTCACCTTGCGGATGAAGAAATCGAGCCGCGCCTCATGAAAGAAGCCGAGAACAAACCGGCCTCCTCCTTCGCGGGATGGGCCCTGGGCGGCATGGCCGTCGCGGTCGTCGCGCTCACCGGCCTGGTCTTCTGGCTGAAGACGCGGACCGAGGACATGGAACGGAAGCTCGACGATTCGATCGCGCAGTATGAGGAGATGAAGCGGCTCAAGGCTCGCGTCACCGAGCTGGTCGCCCGCGCGCCCAAGGAGGCCCAAACGGCCATCGACGCCTCCGAGATCGCCACGTTCCTTTCGGCCAAGGCGAACCAATTCGGGATCAGCGGCATGAGGATAAACCACACCACGCCCCCCAGGTCCGGAGGCTGGAGGGAGATCGCCACGATGATCACGCTTCAAGGATCGCGGGATCAGACCATCCCGCGCGGCCCCTTCGTGAACTTTCTGGCGGCCGTGGAACGTGAGCGGCCCTATCTGAAGTCGAAGGACCTGACCCTCAACTTCAAGGAATCGGATCTCTCCAACGCCACGGTGACGATTTCGTACTTCAAACGGGAATGAGCGCCGCCGCGAAAATCCCAAATCCCCAGCGCGGCCGCAACCGGAAGGGCCGCAAGCGCAGGCCACGCAGAAAACCAACCACGGACTTCGTCCATAATCCGCGAAATCCGTGTAACCCGTGGTTACTCTCTTGAAAGGCCACTTCTGAACGCTTGCGGTTTTTCATGAACCTCCAGGCCAGTCGCCTGAGTATCTCTGAGGAAGGCAGGAAACCAGGAAAGGAAGTCGGTCGTCCTATCCTTCGGTCTT
>JACPRB010000351.1 GCA_016190155.1 Planctomycetota bacterium | reverse complement strand
CCAGAAGAGGTGCTGGAACAAGAGCGGCTGCCCGCCGCCGGGCGTCTGCACCGGCACGTCGCCGATCGCCATGTTGGACGTGAGAAAGAACGTGGTGAGGCCGAGCTGATCCAGGAGCAACATGACCAGCGCCGACGCGATGACCGGCGTCCCCAGCAGGATGATCAGCGAGACGATGAGGAACGCCCAACACGTCAGCGGCAGCCGCCAGAGCGTCATCCCCGGCGCGCGCATCCGAAGCACCGTCGCCGCGAAGTTGATCCCGCCGAGGATGGACGACGTGCCCACGATGATGATGCTCACCACCCACAGGATCTGCCCCAGATGCGACGGCAAGGCCCCGGGCGCCACGCTCAGCGGCGGATACATCGTCCATCCGGACCCCGCCGGCCCGCCCGGAACGAACAGGCTCGCGACCATGATGATCGCGCCCGGAACCAGCGTCCAGTACGACAGCATGTTCAGCACGGGAAACGCCATGTCGCACGCGCCGACCTGCAGGGGCACGATGTAGTTGCCGAACCCGCCGACGAGCGTCGGCAGGATGAAGAACAAGAGCATCAGCGTCCCGTGGATCGTCACGATGCCGATGTACTGCTCCGGCGTCATCGCGCCGACGATCGGCGCGGGCTCCCACGGATACGCCAGCTGCCAGCGCATCCACATCGCCAGCAGCCCCGCCAGCAGGAAGAAGCCCAGCCCCGTGAACAGGTACTGGAGGCCGATGACCTTATGGTCGAGGCTGAAGACGTACCGGCGCAGAAAGCCCTTCATCTGTTTACCCTCCGTCTCGTCCTCCGCAGCCTTCCCATCAGCTCGGTGTTCTGTGCGACGGCGTAGGAGGGTTCATCCGTCGAGTCCGCCGCCAACGGTAGGGACTCTCGAGGCTCGGATCCGGGGAATCCGTACAATCCGCGTAATCCGTGGTCTTGGCTTATTTCTTCTCGTACACGAAGTCGGCCGTCTTCGTCTCGCCGGCCTTCACCTCGAACTCCTCCGATTTGGTACCGAACGTCTCGTGCCAGACCTCCAGCGTGTACTTGCCCGGCGGCAGGCCCTTGATCTCGTACTTCCCGTCCGCGCCGGTGACCGCGTAATAAGGATGCGTGAGAACGCCCAACCACGCGCTCATCCAAGGATGAACGTCGCACTTGAACTTCACCATGACCTCGGGGTTGTCGAACTTACGGCTGGTCTCCATCCCTTGCTTGGGCTGACCGAAGTTGAACTCGCCGTTGCGTTTGGCGATGGCATGCACGTTGTGCATCAGGGGGTCGCCGTTGTGGATCGTCAGATCCTGCCCCACCATGATGCCCAGTACGTGCGGATCGTAGCGGCATCCCTTCTGCTGCAAGACGACCGGCTCCTTGGGCGTTTCGAACGTCTTCCCCTCCAGCCCGCCCTTGACGTACACGAAGCACCACTGGACGCGGCCCTCTTTATCAACCACGGCCTCCTCGCTCAGCTGGGGCTTGTCATGGAGCGCCAGGCACTGCGGATCCGCCTCCATCTTGATCTTCTTGCGCTTCGGCGCATCCCCCTTGAACGTGACCGTTCCCGTCACGGTCGCCGCATCGTCCCCTGGATCGCCGGCGGCCGGAAGTCCCGCCGCCAAAAACAGAAATGCCCCGGCAGCCGTCAGAAGTCGAATGATCATGGCTTGTCGCTCCTTAATTCCGGCATGATTCAAGCAAGAGAACCCCGTTCTCTGGGTCCTCTGCACTACTCACGATCCACATCTTCTCGCGACGCGAAGATCTTCCGGAGTGCTCAGGCAACCGACCCGATCTCAAGCGGTTGCGTCCGTTTTCGAAAGGAATCTCTGCGTCCTCAGCGTCCTCTGGTGTCGATTTCTCTTTCTCAGGGTCCTCTGTCCCCCTCTGGGTCCTCAACCCTGCCATAACTCCCACTTTCGAACGTCGTCACCGGGTCCGTACTCCTCCAGTTCCTGGGCTTCTTCCGTGAGCCACGCCTCGTACTCCTCGGGAGAGACGACCGTCACGAAACCGCGCATGCGATAGTGACCGAGGCCGCACAGCTCCGTACATGCGATCTCGTACTTGCCGGGCTTGGCCGCCTCGAACCACACGCGCCGCGTCGCGCCCGGCATCACGTCCAACTTCACCCGGAAATTGGGCACACAGAAGCTATGTACGACGTCGCGCGATCGAAGGACGCATACAATCGGCTTCCCGACGGGCACGATCATCTGGTTGATCTTGGTGATGTCGTCGGGGGTGCCGTACCGACCGTCCCCACCGGGATAACGGAAATTCCACGCGAACTGCTCGGCGTAGACCTGGACGAAGAGGGACTCCTCCGGCTTGGGAAACTTCATGGTCGCCTTGGCCCATGCCTCCTCGCTCAGCAGGTCCATGGGCAATTCCACGAGCAGCAGGACGGCCACCAAGAGCCAAGTCACCCATGAGGCCCGGAATCCGGTGATGTAGGAGGCCCTACGTCCCTCTGCACGACGAAATCGCACGAGGCAATAGACGATGAAGCCGATGATGCCGATCAGGACCGGCAGAGAGAACCACGTCAGGATCCAGAACAGGCGATCGATCTCGCCGCCATGGGTGGACGCGTTCTCCGGGAAGCCCCATGGCGCCTGCTGAGGCAGGTTCAGCCGTTCAAGGAGCCACATCTCTCTTGCGAGCCATGCAGACCGGGAAGCCCGTTCCGTCCACCGGCAAGGAGGCGAGCGTCACCGAGCCCAACGCATCCATGACGCTGGAACTCAACTCGCGACAGAGGCGCGCCAACGGGCACGCCCCCTGGAAGACGCAATTGTCGTTCTTCATCAGACACAACGTCGCGGGCTGAATCGGCCCCTCGAGGGCGCGAATCACTTCCAGCACGCTGATCTCCGCCGACGGACGACTCAACCGGTAGCCGCGACCGCGTTGTCCGCGCACCAGTCCCTCACGACGCAGCGACTGCAGGGTCTTCGCGAGGAAGGTGGAAGACATCTGGCCGTGGGAGGCGATCTGCTGAGCCGTGACCGGAGCGGTGGACCGCGCCAAATAGTGCAAGGCGTACAGACCGCAGACAGTACCCCAAGACAGGTCAAGCACCATAAACGTCAACGGGTCTAGCAAGTCCGATGCCACCCGCACCTCCCTGCGAAACCATCCTCGCCCAACGGGAAATGTGCGGAAATTCTCGCGATGGCTGAAGAAAACTTCCACGAATCACATGAGCCCCCGGTGGACAGTAGACAGAGTAGAAACTATATTTCGTTCAATTCCCAAGCTCGCCCACATCGTGATCATCGGAGCCGGAGTCGGCGGCACGCGAGTGGCCAACATGCTCTCGCGCGACCCCCATGTCGAAGTCACCCTGATCAATAACTACCCGGACCATCTCTTTCAGCCCGGCTTCTTGCACGTCCCCTTCGGCGCTCCCTCCGATCGCCTCTCTCGTGACGAACAGTCGCTCCTTCGATCCAACGTGACCTTCCGCGTGGATCGAGCGAAACGCATCGACCCCGACGCGCGCCACATCCATCTGGAGAGCGGCGCCACCGTCGATTACGACTGGTTGGTGATCGCCACCGGCGCGCGCGTCGACCAAGGCCGCATCCCGGGTCTGTCGGAAACCAACCACCACTTCCATTGCCACAAGGCCGCGCGTCGATTGGCCGAGGAACTCCCGACCTTCCGAGGAGGCCGCATCGTCGTCGGCGCCTGCTCCCTGCCCTATAAGTGTCCGCCCTCCGCGCCGGAATTCGCCTTCCTCCTCGACGCATGGCTGCGCCGGCGCGGTCTGCGCGAATCGACCACGCTGAGCTATGTGTACCCCACGGAGCATGTATTCCCCTTGGAGCCGGTAGCGCGCTCGATCCGTCCCCTGCTCGAGGAACGCGGGATCGAGATCCACACGAGCTTCGCCCCAACCACCGTCGATCCCCAGCGCCGGATCCTGCGCGCCGGTGATCACGAGCTTCCATTCGACCTGCTGGCGCTCGTCCCGCCGCACACCGGTTCGCCGGCCGTGCGCGACTGCGACCTGACCGACGAGCACGGCTGGGTTCGCACCGATCCCGCGACCCTGCGCGTCGCGGACCGGATCTACGCCCTGGGAGACGCCACCAATCTCCCGCGGCCGAAGAGCGGCGCCGCCGCCCATTTTCAATCCGACGTCGTCGTCCGCAACATCCTGTCCGAAGTGCGCGGCAACCCTCCGGGCGCAACCTACGACGGCCACGTGACCTGTTTCATGGAAACGGGAGACGGCCGCGCCGGCGTCATCGACTTCACATACGCGCGCCCTCCGCAGCCCGCTCGCCCTTCGCGCATCGGTTACTGGAGGAAGGCCCTTTTCAGTCGACTCTATTTCCCGTTGTTGCGGCGGGCCTGACCGACCCAGCTCACCGCGGCTCCGCCCAATCACCCAGCATCCCGCGGACGACCACGCGAACCCACTCGTCCTTCGAATCCAGCGCCTTCTTCAACAGCGGCCCCACGCGCGGGTTCATCTGCGCCAACTCCGCCCGAGCCTTCCGCCGCTGATCCGCATCCCCGGCTCCCAGCACCGAAAGGAGCTCCGCCGCCCTCTTCTCCTCCTCAGCCGTCGGCCGCTCCTGCTGCGCCGCAAGCCACCGATCGATGAAGAAATCCACCCCCAGCTTCTCGAAGATCCGCGCCCGAGCCTGATCCGCCGAGAGCAGCGACACCGCGTCGCGGGGCTGCGGCAACTCCTCCTCCGCAGGCCAAGGCCGCACGGATGAACCTTCACGCCGATGCCGATTGACGTACCGTAAAGCGTTCTCCAGATCGCCCGACTGCAAGTAAAGCCCGCCCAGCTGCATGTTGGGCCGCTCTCCACGTCCGGCCGCCTCACCGTACAGTCGAATGGCGGATTCGCGCTCCCCCAGAAGCGCAAACACCTCCGCCCAGTGCGACAAGCGATCCCGACTGCGCTCGATCGAGCGCAACGAGGAAACGTCCATCTGGGCCTGCCCCGAGAGCACGCCCAAACGCGTCGCAAGCAGGGCCAGCCGTTCCTGATCCGCGCCCGCCGGCGTCCCTTCAAACCCCGCCTTCGCGGCCGCGTACGCCTTCGCCCACTCGCCCCGCCGCGCCAGAAGACGAGCCAGCTCGAAGTGCACCGCAGGATCCGTCGCGAATCGCTCATGAACCCGTTCGAGATGCGCGATGGCGGCGGCATCCGACTCGAAGTACTCCGCCAGAAACTCGGCCAGTCGCAGATGGTCGGCCGGCCGGACGCATTCGCCTTGCACGGCCTTCGTGAACGGCTCCGGCGTCGTCACCGCCGCCAGATCCTTCCTCAACACGGTCGGAATCGTCCGGAAAGGCCGCGCCCCCGGCTCCGTCAACAGACGATAGAGCTCGACGAACCGGCCGCCTTCGATCAACCGTCGCGCCCAGTACACGATGGGACTGCGCGCCTCGTCCACCACCTGCAGATGACCTTTGACGATGGGCACGCCCGCCGTGACGAACGTCAGATACGCCCGGCAACTCCGTTCCAAGAGCCCGTCGTCTCCCAAACTCGCGGCGACGCGTCCCACTTCCGCGACGACCCGAGCGGCCGTCCTCGCCTCCGTGACGTTCGGATCATCGACCTCCGCAAGCGCATGCTCCAAGGCCCGCTCCAGCCAGGGACGCACCGCGTCCTTCTCGCCCGCCTTGAGCAGGCAGAACGCGGTGAGGAAGAAGAACCTCGGTTCCGCCTCCTTCACCTCGCAGATCTTCGTCAACGCCTGCGCCAGCATCTTCGCGCGAGCGCGCTCCGCGCGGACAATCGCCGGAATCGCGTCGTCATTGGGCCCGCCGGGCCCAAATTCCACGTCGGGTCATCAAGGGATGGTCGGCTTCTCCTGAGTGGCGACCGAACGCCACACCACCCGGGCGAAGTGATGGCGGAACTCCACGCTCTGCGCATGATGCTCGACCGCCGCCACCAGAGTCGCCAGCTCCTCCTGACTCCTGCCCATCCGCGCATAGAAGGCCGCCAGCGCCACCGGGAATCCCACCTCTTCCGGCGACTCGGCGATCATCCGCTTGAGGCCGCTCTCGAACTCCTCGACGTTGATGCCCCGGAGCGCTTCCTTCGGCAGTCTCAGAGCCAATTCCTCGATGTGGTACAGCAAGTGCAGCCGAGCCTCGTCGTGCTCGCAGGCCATCAAACGCTTGCCGGCCAAATCGAGAATCGCCCGAAGATTCCCCAGGCCCACATGCGCCCGCATCGTCTCCAGCGTCATCTCGATGCGCAGCGGCGTATCCGGCGGCCACGTCGCCTTCTCGAGGATCGCCAGCGCGCGCCCGTACTCCCCTCGCTCGTTGAGCCGATGCGCGAGGAAATTGTCGATGAACGGGCTCCTCCGGGGTTCCTTCTCGAGCTTCTCCGCCAGCTCGCGCGCCCGATCCTTCTCCCCGCTCTCTTCGAGAGACCACATCAGCGCGAACGCGGACGACCACGAATCGGGACAGTACCGATAAGCCAGTTCGAACTCCCGGCGCATCGCCACGCGCTCCTCCGAATCGGGCGGGACGTACGGCTTGTAGCTGCGCACCGCGATGTTGAGCGCCCGTTGATAATGGACGCGGGCCTTCTCCACGTCGGACAAACCCTCGGCGGGTTCAGGCAGTTCGACAGCCGTCAGGTCGCTTGTCAGGGGCTCGAGATCCTCCCAGCCCAGGATGCCTCCTTCGCGAGGTCAGGAGACACACTCCTCGACCACGACCCGGCGAAGGTAGTGCATGGCCTGCTCCGGACGCTCGGGACAATGGAGCCGAACGTCCACGAGCTCGGGCATGAAGGCCTCGACGGCCCCCGGAATCTTGTGCTTGCGGCTGGCGGGTTTCTGTCGGGTCCGAACGACGCTCGTCAATACCTCGTGAAGGACGACGCCCGACTCGGGATCCATCGGATCGTACCGCTCGCTCTCCACTTTCATGCCGGCGAACATGAACGTGTCGCGCTCGACATAGAAGGTCTTGCGGCTCGAGAGGGCGCGATACCACGCGCGAGGAATCCGGTCTTGGAGGTCCCCCGACGAGCGCTCGCTGCGCAGCACGTAGCACTCCTTCCCCTCGAATTGCTCACGGCCGATGAGCGTAAGCCCGGCTTCGTGGCCGAGCATGACCTTCGGGTCCATCTGGAAGTAGGCCAGCGGCTCGTCGACGTGCAAGAGGATCGGGAACTCCGCGGGGATTTGGAAGGGATCGATTCGTTCGTGATCGGGCTGCCCCTTGCGCGCTCGAAAGAGGAGGTGCGGCGGCGTCATCGTCTGCCACCGGGATTCGAGCATGATCGTCAGGTGCGCCAGCGAAACGTGGTCTTCCGTCCAGATGGCCAGAAACTTGTTGCCGATCTTGCTGAAGATCATGCTGCTGCGCACGGGATCTTCGACGCAGGACAACGCATAAATAGTGGAACGTAAGCCCTTGCCCCGCTCCCAGCGCCCGAACGTCTCGTATCCTTGATCGCCCCACTGAGTGAAGCAGCGCCACGGCAGCTTGTTGATGCCTTCCGTGAGGGCGCCGGAGCGTTCGACGATCTCATCCAGCGTGAGATCCTTCGGCGCTTCCTGCGGCCAAGCACACGTCGTCAGGACCCCGACAAGGATCGCCGCGCCTATTCTGCTCATTCGAACTTCTCCGGCGGACACCGGACTTGGCAACCACACTCGGACGCCAGCGCGCCGAGCTCGGGAAGATACCGCTGCGGACGCACCCCCAAACACTGCGTCAGCGTGACGTCGCATTGGGCCAGGACTCGCGCCAACTCATAAAGATCGAACCCGGCTCCGATCTCCCTGATCTCCTGAACCGACCGGCGGATCTCATCCTCGGTAGACACATAAAACCCGCGTCGATGCAGTAGATGATAGAACCTCTCGCGCAGCTCGTCGAGAGGAAGACTCTCGGCGGAACGGTTCTCGTGAACGCATCGCTCCACGCGCTGCAAGGCTTCGGCGGCCTCCGAGGCTTCACCGGCCTCCATCGCCCTCGTCGCCTGCCCCAGCAGCATAGAAGCAGTCTTGTTCATGAACCTGGAAGACGAACGGCCGATCGCAAAGAACGGGCCACCGACAATCTCAAACGAATCCCTCAATCCTCCGCAGCTCGCGGACTAATCCACGCCGTCTGCGGGAATTTTCCACGTCTTCACCCGCCGTAGCGCAGAACGTCATCAATGGATTCGAGCAACGTCTTGGGGCGGCAAGGCTTGTAGATGATTCGCCGAACCCCCTGGAGCTTCTCCGCCTGTTTGTCTTGCGCCACGTCCAGGGCCGTGACGACGACGATGGGGATATCCCTCGCATCGGGGCGTGACGACAGTTCCGCCGCCACTTGAAATCCGTCTTTTCCGGGGAGCACCAGATCGAGGAGGATCACGTTCGGTCGTCGAGTGTCGATCAGTCGGAGGGCTTCTTCACCTGTCGCCGCCGTGAGGACTTCGTAACCAGCCGACTCGAGGATGTCCGCCGTGGCGCGCAGGGCATCGGCATCATCATCAACAACGAGAACTCGCACGTTTGGTTTGTTGGATGCCAAGCT
>JACPRB010000350.1 GCA_016190155.1 Planctomycetota bacterium | reverse complement strand
TCGCGTCATTTTCGAGGTTTCGCGAGCTTCGGAGGATGACTCGCTCGCGAGGAAGTGACTATTTACGAGCGAGTCAACCGCTGAACGGAAGTTGGCTTGACTCGACCCCCCTATGTGTTACAGTTCTGCAACAGTAAGCTTCTTGCGCGAAAGGGAGGCCCCATGAGGTTCCGCCTGGCCGGAGGTGTCCTTGTCTCCTTGTCGGCGCTGGCGATCGTCGGATGCCATTACGCATCCCGGATGATCAGCACGCGCGATTACCGAAGCGATCCGACGGCGAAGTTCCGTGACGTGGATCTGTCCATCCTCGTGCGGAATCCGCAGGCCGCGGGAGACGTGGAATTCGACGCGATCTTCCGGCAGCACAACGAGGTCGTATGGGCGCCCCACTTCACGGTCTTCACGCCGGAGGATTTCGCGTCTTTCTCGGTGTGGCCGATCAGCGCGCCGCTGTGGGAGGCCTCCGGTCGCGTCTCGTACGTGCCGACGCTGTATATCCACAAGGAAGCCAACCCGGACTTCGACGGGTACCTGCTCTTGCGCAAGTACGAACGGGTGCACATCCGCGGAACGGTGCGCAGCGATTTCGAGAACCGGCCGTGGATCGAGATCGTCTCCATCCGGAGCACCGGTGATTTCGTCTACAGCGACAAGGCGCTCAGTCATCTCTTGGCGGGATTGAGGGATGCCGATGAGAAGCGTCACGCGAGCGCGATTCAGCATTTGACGAAGGCCCTCGAAGGGCCGCTGGGCGTGCCGGCGCAGTTCGCGGTCTACATGAAGCTCGGCTGGCTGTTCGAATGGAGGGCGGCCACCACGCGCAACGTGAGCGATTGGGAAGACGCCCACTATTATTACGAGTTGGCCGTGGCGCTTCAGCCGCACGAGCATGAGGCCATTCAAGCGCTGCAGCGCACCTCGCGGGCCATCGACGCGAACGGCATCGCTCCCGCCCCGCCCGAGCCCGGGAACGCTCCCGTGAACGAGACTTCGCGGTCGACGAACGGGACGCATTCGCCCGGCGCGGACGAATGGCAGAAGCGGTGGGAAGCGGAGCGCGCGGAGCGCATGAAGGCCGAGGCCGCCGCCAAGCTTGCGCTGGATGAAAAGACCGCGGTCGACGCCCGAATCGTGGAGATGGAAACGGCTCTGTCCCAAGCGACCACCGAGTCGGAGGCATTGAAGGTCGCCATCGAGGAGACGGCCAAGAACCTGGAGTCGGCCGAAACGGAGAAGGGCCGGGCCATGACCGAGGCTGCCGAAGCGAAGGCCGCCATTCCCGATCTCTTGAAGAAGATCGAGGAGACGGAGAAGGCCTTTGTGGAAGCCAACAGCGCCGCGGAGCAGAGCAGGAAGGATCTCGAGGATCTGCGCCAGCAGGTGGCCTCCGGCAGCGACACGAGCGAGGCCGCGATGAAGAAAGTGCAGGCCTTGGAAGGCGAGAACGCCAAGCTGCGCGAGGATGCCAAGGCCGCGGAGAAGCGGCTTGAGGAGGTTGGCCTACGGGCGGCCGCGGATCAGGCAAGCGCCAAGGCGGCCCAGGAGAAGCTCCGGACGCTGGAGGAGGCCAGGACCAAGCTGCAGGGACAGATGAAGGTGACGGAGACGATGCTGACGGAAGCCAACGAGGCGAAGACCCGGGTGCAGGCGGAACTGGACGAGCTGCGCCGGCAGGTGGCCTCCGGCGGCGATACGGCCAAGGTCGCCATCGAGAGAGTGCAGATTCTGGAGGGCGAGAACGCCAAGCTGCGCGAGCAGGTGCATCTGGCCCAGAAGGATCTGACGGAAGCCAACGAGGCGAAGAGCCGGGTTGAGGCGGAGCTGGAGGAAGCGCGTCGGGCGCCGGCGTTCGGCGGCGACACGGGCGACGCGGCCAAGTTCGAGGCGGAGAAGAAGAAGTTGGAGGAGCAGATCCAGGCGCTGTCCGCGGAACGGGATGAATGGAGGAGCCGGGCCGAAGCCACGCCCGTCGTCGAGGGCGGCGATGAGGAGCTTCGCAAGCAGCTCGCCACGAAGGAAGAAGAGCTGGCGCAGCTGAAGGCGGAGCGCGACGGTCTGCAGAAAAGGCTCGCCGAGCAGCCTGCGGGGAGCCCCGAGGTCGAGGAACTGAGAAAAGAGATCGAGAAGCGAGAGACGGAGATCGGGGCACGCGACGAGGAGATCCAGGGCTTGAAGGACTCCCGCGACATGCAGGCCCTGGTGATCAAGAACCTGCGCGATCGCAACGACGAGCTCGAGAAGGAAAACGAGGAGCTGCGCAAGAAGGTCGAAGAGAAATAGGCCGGGCGCGGAGGGGGACGAACCATGCTCGGGTCCGCTTGCGTCCTGGTCCTCGTCCTCCTGGGCTTGCCCGCGGCGGCGCTGGTGATCGGTGCGGCGCGCCTATGGGTTTGGCGGGCCCGCAAAGCCGGCCGCCTCTCGGGACCCGTCAGGCTGGTCGAACGACGATGGGTTTGGGGCCCCGCCACGGCGGTGCTCGGTGCGACGACGCTGGCGGTGTTCTACGCGTTCCTCGTGGAGCCGGACTGGGTCGAGGTGACGCGCGTCGAGGTGTCCGTATCGCGGCCGCTCTGCGGGCGGCCGCGCCTGCGCATCGTGCATTTGAGCGACCTTCATCTGGAAGGCATCGGAAGGCGCGAGCGTGCGGTGATTGAGGCGGTTCGGGCGCAGGCCCCGGACTTGATCGTCCTCACGGGGGACTACCTCAACGAACGGCGCGCGCAGAACGATCTCGTGGCCTTCCTGCAGGCGCTGGAGGCCCCGATGGGGGTCTACGGAGTCGGAGGCAATTGGGACGGGAAGTGGCCGATCGAGGAGCTCTTCCGGAGCGGCGGCGCCGTTTTCCTGAGGGACGACTGGCGGCGGGTGGGCGAGGACGTGCTCCTGATCGGCCAGGATTACCGCCCCACGCGGTCCGTGGCGGAGTTGCTCGACGGGGCGTCGGAGGGGCCTTACCGGGTGTTCCTGCAGCATTCGCCGGATGCCGTGGATGAGCTTGCGCGGGCGCGGGTGGACCTGTTCCTGTGCGGCCATACCCATGGCGGCCAGGTGCGGTTGCCGCTGTGGGGGGCGATCGCGACGATGACCGCCCAGGGGAAGCGCTACGAGCAGGGGCGCTACGATTTGGGCGCCCCCGTCACGATGCACCCGAACGGGACCGTCATGTACGTCAATCGCGGGATCGGGATGACGGCGATCCTGCCGCACGTGCGGTTCCTGGCGCGACCGGAGGTCACGGTGATCGACCTGGTTTCGCCTATCGCGCCCGGGCCATGAACTCCTTGCGCGCGAGGATGACGTCGAGTTTCGCTTCCTCGAGGGCCAGCTCCTTCTCCGTCCGCTCCGGTTCGTCCTGGGACAGGTAAGGCGGCTGCCGGCGCAGTTCTTCCGCGCGTTCGCGCAGGCGGTCGATTCGGCCGCGCACGTCGGCCTCCATGCCGACCAGCAGCGTCCATTCGGCCGGGACGGCGACGGAAGATCGCCAAGCGTGCAGTTCGGCCTCCGGCACCTGATCGTCTTCGGGCGCGGGACGGTGCGACATCCGCAGGAGCGCTCGCTCGTGATTCAGGCACTCCTGATCGTGGTGGGCCATTCCGCGGTAATCCCGGGTCGTATCGAATGGATTAGCGAAGCCGCATCCCGCGAGTGCGGCTGCGATGACGGCCGTTACCGTGCGTCTCATTCGATTCCTCCTACTTCTTCCCCTTGCGGCGAGTGGTCTTCTTGTTCGCGGCCTCCTGCGCCAGATACAGCTCGTTGGCCTTGTTGTACGAATCGATGTCGCCGATATCATACCATCCGCTCTGGAAGGCGTAGGCGTAGACGGGCACCTGTTTGTGCAGCCACGCGATATAGTGGCCTGGCTGATCCTTGTTGTGGCCTTCCGCCAGGTATTGGCGGGTGAGCGGCACGTGATCCTTCGCGAAGTAGTAGATCGCGATCGCGATCAACGTGCTGGCCGGGACGGGCGGTTTCTCCTCGAAGTCCAGGATTCTGCGGTTCTTGTCCAGGTCGACCACGCCGTAAAGAGCGGCCAGCTCCTTGCTCTCGACGTCCTTGACGGCGACGGCGGAGCCTTTGTGCTCGCGCGCGAACTTGACGAAGTCCTTCAAATCGAACTCGAAGAGGTTGTCGCCGGCGATGACGAGCATCTCGTCGTTGATCTTGGCGCTGCGGACCACGAAATCGATGTCGCCGACGGCGCCGAGGCGGTCGTCGTTGGAGGTGGTCAGGTCGTCGAAGATCTCGATGGGCACGGGCGTCGGGCCCGCTTCGCGCAGCCAATTGTAATAATGGGTCACGAAGCGGTGATTGGTGACGACGTAGATTCGATCGACGTCCGGCACCCGGCGTACGGCGTTGCAGATGCGCTGCAGGATGGGGATCCCCCCGACGGGCAGCAGAGGCTTGGGTCGTTCACGCGTGAGGGGATACAGGCGGGTCGCATACCCGGCGCCGAGCAGAAGGCACTTCATCCTGTCTGGCTCCTTCCCTTAAGCCGTAAGCAGCCTTGAGCTTAGGGCTGACTTCAGGGGGGCATTATAGAAAGGGGTTCGGAGGACTCAAGGTTTCGGGCGATCACTTGAGAATGGCGGCGGGAGCCTGGATGGAGCGGTCATCCGCGCGTGTATAATTCTCGGGAATGACGGCTGAACTTCGACCCGACGAGGACTTTGGGGACGAAGAGCTCCCTGATGAGGAGCAAGGGGAGGGCGACGAAACGTTCGTCTGTCCGAAGTGCGGGAAGTCCATCTGGATCGATGCCGTGCGATGTCCGAAGTGCGGCGACTACGTTACCCCAGGATCGAACGTCCGACGTTCCTGGTCCCTATGGTTTTGGATCGGCCTGATCCTTGCTGGAGCGATTCTCCTATCTTGGGCGTTCAGCCGTTGACCTAAGGGTTCGTCACGAAATAACTGATGCAATCACGTGGAGGAGTGGAAGAACCGCCAAGAGGAAGGCGAATAGGGGCTTATCTGAGAGTACCGTCTTCTGATCCATGCCAAGAAAGGGGCGCAATCTGCCTCTGTCGGGCTTCGTTTCCAGAAGGCCTTGTCTTTGATATCATCCGCCCGTGCGCTTTACCGTGCTGTTGGTGCCGCTGATCTTGGGCGGATGCGTGGAACGTCTCATCACCGTGCGCAGTCAGCCCTCGGGGGCGACGGTCACCGTGGATGGACAGCGCATCGGTGTGACGCCCTGCGACGTACGTTACGAGTTCTACGGCACGCGCTCGGTGACATTGGAGAAGCCCGGGTTTCTTTCCATCAGCCGGACCGTGGAGCTTCGGGCGCCCTGGTACCAGATCTTCCCGCTGGATTTCATTACCGACGTGCTCCTGCCGTTTGCGATCAGGGATTCCACGGAGCTCCAGTTCCTGTTGGAGGAGGAGGGACGGGAATCGGTGAAACCGGAGATGCTCAAGGAGCGTGCGGCGGAGCTGAGGCGAAGGGCGAGAGAGTGACTATGAAGACGAACCGCCAAAGCGCCAAACCGGCAAGAAGAACGTCCTAGAATGGTTTCATGCGTGGGTTTCTCGGATGACGACCCCGTTTATGCCTGACGTGCCGCGTCTTGCCGGAGCCCGGGTTACAGTCATGGGGCTGGGGCTTTTCGGCGGAGGGGTCGGCGTCACGCGCTTCCTCGTTAAGGCCGGCGCGCGGGTGACGGTGACCGATATGAAGACCCCGCACGATTTGCGCGAATCGGTGGCGGCCTTGGAAGGTCTGCCGATCGAGCTGCATCTGGCCGGACATCGGGAGGCGGATTTTCGAGATGCCGATTTCGTGGTGACGAGCCCGGCCGTGCCGGCGGATTCTCCGTGGCTGGGGATTGCGCGGGCGAGAGAGACGGAGATGAACCTCTTCTTCAAGCTCTGTCCCGCGCGCCGGATCGTCGGGGTCACGGGCTCCAACGGCAAGACCACGACCACGGCGCTCATCGGCGAGATCCTGCGGCGCGGGCCGCGCCGCTCGTGGGTCGGAGGCAATATCGGAGGGTCGCTGCTGGAGGACCTCGAGAAGATCGGTCCGGATGATGGGGTCGTGCTGGAGCTGTCGAGCTTCCAGCTGGAGAGCCTGGACGCGTTGCGCCGCAGCCCGAACGTGTCCGTCGTGACGAACATCACGCCCAACCATCTGGACCGGCACGGCACGATGGAGAAGTATGTCGCCGCCAAGCGCGCGATCGTGGCGCATCAGGGAGAGGGCGATCTGCGGGTGCTCAACGCGGACGACGCGATCGTCCGCGCGTTCGAGGGGGCGGGGACCGCCTGGTTCAGCCTGAAGGGGCGCGTCGACGGCGCGTGGGTCGAGGGCGAGCGGATCCACGTCGGCGACGAGACGTTGGACGTGTCGCGCCGGCGGCTGCCGGGGTGGTTCAATCTGCAGAACATGGCGGCCGCGGCGGCGGCGACGGCGCGGGCGTTTCCAGGATGGCGGGAGGCGGCGGAGGGGGCACTTGTCGAGTTCAAGGGGGTGGAGCACCGCCTAGAATTCGTGGGAGAGGTCGGGGGCGTGAAATACTTCAACGACTCCATCGCGACGAATCCGGAGTCGACGCTGGCGGCGCTGGACACGCTGGCGGGGCCGATCGTGATCATCCTGGGGGGATACGACAAGAGGCTGCCGTTCGAAGCGCTGGGCCGTCGGGTTCGGGAGCGCTGCCGCGCGGCGGTGCTGGTGGGGGCGACGGCGGGGGCGATCGAGGCGGCCATCGGGACGGGCGGATGCGAGACGCGTCGCGCGGGGTCTTTCGAGGAGGCGGTGGGGCTGGCGCGTGGGG
>JACPRB010000345.1 GCA_016190155.1 Planctomycetota bacterium | reverse complement strand
TTCCGCCAGCGCCTCATCCAGCTCCTGCGGGCTGATGAGGCCCCGTTCCAACAGCAGCTGGCCCAGCTCCATGTTGCATAAATTATACAAGCCCCGGGGCAAATCGCGAACCGAAAGATCTCCGAAGGGCCTACCGCCCCAGTTGCTCCAAATGCCGCCTGGCCGCTGTGCCGAAGTCCGAGCCCAGCAGCTTGGTGAACTCCTCGCGTGCCGCCTCCACGCGCTCGTTCTTCTCCAAATACACGGCCAACCCGTAGCGCTCGGCCGGCGTCGGCGTGCCGAGCATCCGGCTCGTCAGCTCCGCGATCTGCGCGGGAGCGATGTCCGCCCAGGCGATCTCCTGGGGCCGGTCGTTCATGACGATGAACAGCCCGGACTCGTTCGCGAGGTGAATCGTCACGTTCGACAGCGTGCCCGTGCGCAGCTCGAAAACACCGTACGTGGGCCTCTTGTCGTTGACGCTGCCGCTGATGCTCGCGATCAGGCGCCGGCGCAGCTGATCGACCCAGTCGATCTCCGTCTGCACGGACTGCAGATGGCTCTCCATCGACGGCTCTTTGGCCGCATACTCCCGACAGGCCAGAAGGGCCAAGTCGGGCCGGAAGTTGGCGATGCGGGCGTCGATGGTCTGGTTCACCTCGTCCCACGGAGAGCGGCCCGACCGGAGGACCAGCAGGATCACCAGCAGGACGGTGCCCGTCAAGGCGGCTCCCGCGAAGGCCCACAGCCACGCCATGGCCGGCCGGGAATCGGACGAGGGAAGGGGCGCCCCCGCGCCCGGCGGCGATGACGAGTACGAGGACGGCCTGTCCGGAGAGGAGGACTTCTTGTCGTCGAAGGCGGCCGCCTCCTCGTCGCTCTCGTTGACGGTCGTCGAGCCGAGCTTGTTGGCGGGTTCCGCCTGGGGATCCGAATCGCGGCGATTCTTGCCGCCCTTGAGCAGGTCGTCCAGCGCCTCGAACACTTCCTTCGCGTTGCGGAAGCGCCGGTCACGGTCTTTCTCGATGCACTTCAGGCAGACGTTCTCCAGCTCCTCGGGCACCTTGATCAGTCGCGACGTCGTGCCTTCCCGGGTATCGGGTGTCCCTTTCGGATACGAAATCACCTCGCTGGGCCGCAGCGGCTTCTCGCGGATCGCCTGGCGCAGGAGATCCATGGTGTCGCCCACGAACGGCGGGCGTCCCGCGAGCATCTCGTAGAGGATGGACCCGAGGCCATAGACGTCGGTCCGCGGGTCGATCTGCTCAGGCATGCCGGATGCCTGTTCCGGGGCCATGTAGGCGGGCGTACCGCGGATGGTGCCCGGCTGATCCGGCTGAACATCGCGCAGATCCTTGGCCAAGCCGAAGTCCAGGATGTACCCGCGCCCCGTGCGGTCCACGAACACGTTGGACGGCTTGAGGTCGCAGTGGATGATCGGCGCCGGGCGCGTGTGGGCGTAATGCAGCGCGCGGGAGATGTCGCGAACGATGCGCAGGTATTTCTTCGGATCTTCATAGAAAGGGGAAACGATGCCTTCCTCGCGCGCCTTCTTCATGTGCTCGGCCAGCGTCGCGCCTTCGAGATACTCCATGCTGATGAAGAAGTCGCGGCCGACCCGGCCGACGTCGTAGATGGGCACGATGTTCGGATGGCGCAATCGCACGGCGCTGCGGGCCTCCTTGAAGAGGCTGAGCACGCGCGTCTCCTGCCAGTTGCTGCGCTCCTTGCCCACCATCTCCGGCGGCGGCTTGATCATCTTGAGCGCCACGTACTGGTTGAGGTACGTGTCCCAGGCGCGGTGAATGACGCCGACGGCGCCGCGGCCGATTTCGTTGATGAGGATGTACTTGCCGAACCGGCGCGCCGGATCCTTGGAAGCCTCGACCACCTCTTTGGGGACGGGGTCCTTGCTGATGAAGATGATCGCGGAATCCGCCACTTTCAGATCCCGCACGTTGCCGGGGGGAACGAGCGTGCCTTCGCAGCGCGCGCACTTGTACTTGCGCACGTCCGTGCGCATGACGACGTTGACCTGGATGTCGCAGCGCGGGCAATACAGGATGTGTTTCTGCTGGGTCGCCAGGGCCTCTACGACCTGCTTCTCGGTGACATAGCCGCGTTGGACGAGAAGCTCGCCCAGCCGGGGAATGTGGCCGTTCCCCGTGCGCTGGAACTGGCGCTGGATCTCGAGACACTCTCGAACGGCTTCTTCGCTGACGAGCCCCTGGCCGATCAGCACGCGCCCCAGATCGAGAGGCTCCTCGAACGTAGTGCTTGCGGACATGCCTTCCGCAGGCCTCCCACCTTCGTCGCCGCCGCCCGGAACCGGTTGATTCTGTCCGACTTTTTGATGATACCCCATGACGGAGAGGGGACAAGAAGATTTTTGAAACCCGGCGCCGTGGCGGCCGGAGGCCTCCGTCAAAATGAACCGCCGAAGCGCCAAGAAGAAAGAGAAACGGAGATTCCCAGGATGCCCGAGAAAACACAGCGACCCGAGAGGAAGCTGAGAAAGGGTGAGGTGGAGAGAAAAGAAGAGGTGGGGAGTCGAGTTCTATTGAGGATCATCCCGTCCGGCAGGGTTCTCTCCCTCTCCCCTTTTCTTACACGTTCTTGGCTTTGCCGCGGGGACTACGGCGTTCGGCCTCCCAGCTGCGCGGCGCGTTGAGTGGCCTTGACGACCGCCTTGATCAGCGCCACCCGCAGCCCTCCTTCCTCCAGCTCGAGCAGGCCGTCGATCGTGCACCCCGCGGGCGTCGTCACGATGTCCTTGAGCTTCGCCGGGTGCTCGCGCGTTTCCAGCACCATGCGCGCGGCGCCCAACATGGTCTGCGCGATCAGCTCCGTGGCCGTCTCGCGGGGCAATCCCATCTTGACGCCGCCTTCCGCCAGCGCTTCCAGCACCACGTACATGAAGGCGGGGCCGCTGCCCGATAACCCGGTCACGGCATCCATGTGCCTCTCATCGACGACCCTCGTACGTCCCATCGCCCCGAAGACGGCCTCCGCGACCGCGACGTGCTCGCGTCGGGCGTGCGTCCCCGCGGCGATGGCCGTCATGCCCGCCCGCAGCAGGCAGGGGGTGTTCGGCATCGTGCGCACGACCGGCACCGAGTCGCCCAGGCCGCGCTCGATGAAGTCGGTCGTCACCCCGGTGGCCGTGGAGACCACGAGCTGGTGCCGCACCGCTCCCTGGATCGAGGCGAGCGCCTCCGCCATCTGCTGCGGCTTCACGGAGATCAGCACCACGTCCGCGTTGCTCGCGGCCTCCCGGTTGTCCGTCGTGCCGCGGATGCCGTAGGCCTTGACGCGCGCCTCGACGGTTTCGGGATGCCGCGCCGTGGCGATCACTCGGCCGCGGTCGACCGCGCCGGCCTCGATCAGCGCCCGAATCATCGTCTCGCCGAGCTTGCCGGCGCCCAGCACCGCGAGGGTCTTATCTTTGAGCATGGCAAGGAAACATAGCACATCGCGCGGGAAGGTCAAGGCGCGCGCCGTCCTTCACCGCCCGGCCCGGAAAGGTGTTACAATTTCAGCTGGGACCGCGCTTCCATCGAACTCATGGCTTCACACGCATGGAAACCCGAGAATTCGAGAAGCTGATCCAGCAGCTGGATACGCAGATCGACGACGCCCGCAAAGGCGCGGAGCTGGCGCGGCGCGCCAAAATCGTGCGCGATCAGATCGACAGCCTCCAGCAGCGCCGGGCCAAGCTGATCGAGCTGGGCCGCAAAGACATGGTGGCGCACGTCGACGCGATCCTCGAGGCGCAGCAGAAGGAGTTGGCGGGATTGTCCGCGCCTGCCGCCGCACCCGTGCCCCCGCGGTCGGCCGGGCCCGCGACGGCCTATCCCACGCTCACCCGGTACGAGATCCTCGAGTGCTTGATCGAGGGGCGATCCTCCGCCGTCTATCGCGCTCGGGACCGGCAACTCAACCGCGCGGCGGCGATCAAGGTCCTCACCGAAGGGTGGGACGGCAGCGAGGCCGGGATGGAGCGGATGCGCAAGGAAGCCCACGCGGTCTCGACCTTGACGCATCCGAACATCGTGTCGCTCTACGAGATGTTCCGCGCGGACAAGCGGCTCTATGTGGTGATGGAATTCGTCGAGGGCCGCACGCTGCAGACGATTCTCGGCGAGCGTCGCTTCAAGATGCGGGCCATGCTGGAGCTGCTGGAGGCGGTGGCGCGGGGCGTGGGGGCCGCGCACGCGAAGGGCATCCTGCACCTGGCGTTGCGGCCGTCGAACATCCTGGTGACGCCGGAGGAGGTCCCCAAGGTCACGGATTTCGGCCTGGCGCGTTTCGTCGGGAGCGAATCGGGTCTGCCCACGACGGGCTCGAAGCGGCAGGCGATGCTGTACATGGCGCCCGAGCAGGTGGAACCCGGCGGGGCGCCCGTGGGCCCGCAGGCGGACGTCTACGCGCTGGGAGCGATTCTCTACCAGGTTCTCACGGGACGGCCGACGCACTGGGCGGAGAGCGTGGGGGAGATCCGCGAGAGGATCGTGGCCGATGCGTCCGTGTGGCCGCGGGAAATCGATCCGCGCCTGCCGGTCCAGGTCGAGAGGATCTGTCAGAAGGCGCTCGAGAAGGATCCTTCGCATCGCTATGCGAACGCCAACGAGCTTGCCGAGGACCTGCGGCGGCATCTGAATGACGATGCCGTGCTGGCTCGGCCGGTGGGTCCGCGGCGGAAGCTCATCAAGTGGATCAGGCGGCATCGGATGGCCAGCAGCGTTGCGGCGGTCGTCCTGGCCAGCGTCGTGACCCTCGCCGCGGGAATCGCCGGGTACAGCGCCCTGCGCGCCCGACAGAAGCAGCGGACGTTGCAGGTGTTTCTCGACAACGGGCGAAAGGCCCGAGAGCGCTACGCGCAGCTGCAGGAGGAAGCGGCGAGACAGCGCGACCAGGAAAAGCGGCTTTCCCTCGAGATCATGCCGCACGAGGGAGAGGAAAAGAAGATGCGTCTCTGGAAGCTCCAACGAGCCATCGAGGAGGCGGAGAAGGCCGCGGCGGCGGAGTACACCAACATCACCGTTGCGTTTCTCTCCGCTTTCGCCGTGGACGCGAACAGCCGCGACGCGCGCTCGGCCTTGGCGGAGCTTTACTGGGCGGAATTCGAGCGGGCCGAACGGGAAGGGGACGAGCGGCAGAAGAAAGTGAACGAAGATCTGGTTCGGCTGTTCGACGACGGCGCGTACGCGTCCAAGCTGCTGAACGAAGGGACGCTGACGTTGGAGTCGGATCCCGCGAACGCCGAAGTGGACCTATACCGGTATGAGGAGAGCGACGACCGGAGGTTGGTTCCGATCCGCGACAAGATGCTGGGCGTGTGCCCGTTGGTCGAGGCGAAGTTCCCGGCCGGTTCGTATCTGCTGGTGCTCCGGTTGAAAGGGTACCGCGAGGTGCTTTATCCCATCTTCATCGATCGCGAGACGAAGCATCGGGCGAAGGTGAAGTTGTATGGGGACGCCGATATCGGGACGGAGTTCGTCTACGTGCCCGGCGGAAGGTTTATCGCGGGCGGCGATCGGGGGGCGTTCCTGGGGGGTCCTCGGAATCGAGAGGCGGAGACGGGGGATTTCTTCATCGGGAGGCAGGAGGTCACCGTCCAGGAGTACGCGGAGTTTCTCAACGATCGCGGCTACCATGGCGTAGACGCGGCCTGGACGCGATGTCCCCGGGAGGCGCCCGACGGGAAACGGTACTGGGAGCGGCAGGGTTCCCGGATCGAGGTCACTCGGGAGGAGAAGGCGTGGCCTGTGCACGGGATCTCCTGGGAGGATGCGGACGCGTACTGTCAATGGCTGACCAAGAAGAGCCAGGAGGCCGGCGAGAACGTCGTCTATCGGCTGCCGACGAGCCTGGAATGGGAGAAGGCGGCGCGTGGGGTGGACGGCCGGTTCTTCCCGTGGGGGAACCATTTCGACTGGACGTTCACCAAGGGAGGCGATTCGCGCAGCGTGAAGGCGGTGCCGGAACCGGTCGGGACTTTCGTGAAGGACGAGAGCCCGTATCGGCTGAAGGATATGGCCGGCGGAGTTCGCGAGTGGTGCGCCGATTGGTACGACCACCGGCGGGAGTACAAGCACGTGCGGGGCGGCGCGTGGGCCTACGGGATCATCTCGGACTTCCGGCCGGCGGCGCGCTTCTGGTGCGAGCCCTGGGGCGTCTACCCGTACTTCGGGTTCCGCTTGGTGCGCGTGCCGGGATCGTTGAGGTAGGGGGTGGTTCTCGCTTGCCGACGGGGATGCCTGGCGCGGGCGTCGGCCGCTCCAAGGTGTAGCGCGTGATGCATAGTTAATGGGCCACGTCCGGCGCGGCAATGCTATAATTCCGGTGGTTCGCGACACGCCAGGGCGACTTCCCTGTGCGGCTCTGCCCTGAGAGACGGAAGATGCTTCAGGATCCTCAAGATACGAACCGCCCGGTGAGCGAGAACGCCGTGGACGCGCAGATCGGCCGCTTGGCCGTGGAATCCCAGCTGATCACGCGGACGCAGCTGGAGCAGTGCCTGCGCGAACAGGAAGAGGCGCGCCTTCGAGGCCAAGCGACGCGGCTCAGCCAGATCCTCCTCCAGCGACGCCTGTTGACCTCGACGCGCCTTTCGGAGCTGATCGCCGAATGTGGCACGCGGGAACAGGATGGGGTGCTGCTGGAGCGCTATCCGTTGGGGGAGCGGTTGGGTGAAGGCGCGCAGGCGGTCGTGTACCGGGCGTGGGACCGGAGCCTGAACCGCCCCGTGGCCATCAAGGTCCTGCGGGCCAAGGGAGCCGAGCGCGAGTCCCTGCGTCTTCGCTTCCTGCGAGAGGCCCGGGTCACCGCCGGACTGGCGCACAACAACGTGATCGCGGTGTACGACGTGGGAGAGGCGCAAGGCCTTCTCTACCTGGTGATGGAGCTGGTGGAAGGGATGCCGCTGTCGCGTTTGATGGAGAAGCGGACCCTGGGGTTGCGCGAGGCGATAGAGATATTGGAAAAAGCGGCGCGCGGCGTGGGGATGGCCCACGAGAAGGGGATCGTGCACCGGGATCTCAAGCCGGCCAATATCCTCGTGACCGCTGCGGGCGAACCCAAGGTGGGTGATTTCGGATTGGCGCATCTGATGGAGTCGACGTCCGTCCTGACCAACACCGGGACGAGATTAGGGACCCCTCTGTACATGGCGCCCGAGCAGGTGCGGGCCGCCCGAGGAGACATCTCGCCCAGGACGGACGTCTATGCGCTGGGAGTGATCCTCTACGAGATCCTCGTGGGGCGTCCGCCGTTCACGGGGGAATCGGCCGTGGAGTTGTACACGCGCATCCTCAAGGAAGACCCCCATCCGCCCGCGAGGGCCAATCCCAAGACGGACCGCGCGCTGGAAGCGATCTGTCTGAGGGCGCTGGAGAAAGATCCCGCGTTGCGACAGGCGAGCGCCACGGAATTCGCGGAGGACTTGAGACGGTTTCTTGCGGGCGAACCGGTCAAGGCCAGGCGGCCCGGGGTGTGGAGGAAGTCCGTTCGATGGTTTCGTCGACGTCTCGCGCTGAACGCGGGGATTGCGTTGGCGACGGTGATCGTGGGACTTGCGCTCTTTCTGGTCCGGACGGTTCGCGAGACGCGCCTCGAGCAGGACCGGCGGATTGGAGAACTGATGGAGAAGGCCGCGCGGGCGGAGCGGGAAGGTCGATACGTGGGGGCCGCGGAGTCCTACGAGCAGATCCTGCTCCTGCAGCCCGACCATTCGGTGGCGCAGGAACGCTTGCGGGTCGTCAGGACGTTTACCCGGGATGGCGAGCGCAAGCCCCCCGCGGATCCGTCGCAGGGGTCCTTGCGCGGCGGCTGGCGACGGGTGAGGAAGCCGATCACCGTGGCGTGGCCGCCGAACCAGGCGGCTGCGTTGGAGATCGCCGGCGGTCCCGTCACCGTGCGGGTCGTTCGACGGCAAGCCCGGCCGGCTCCCGTGGAGTCCGCGGGCGATCGAGATGTCTTCGGTTTCCTGGCTCATCCCGGCGCGAACAAGCCGGTCGTCGAGTACGTCTCGCGCAAGATGGCGGAGGCCGAGGAAATCCGCTGTGCCGTCGGAAAGGAGGGGCTGTCGACGTTTTATGTGCGCGGACCGGAGCGTCTGGACGAGATGGTGTGGGTTCCGGATGCGGCGGCGTTCGCCCGGACGGCCGTGGTGTCGATCGATGTGGAACTCGGGGCCGAGGTGGACTCGGTGACGCTGGCTCCCGATGGGTATCTGGAATTGCGCGGGAGGGAAGGGGCGGCATGGTTGCGGATGGCGCGACCGGTGGTCATCGACGCCTCGGGGCGGCGGCGCGAGGGGGAGATTCGCGCAAACGACAGGGAAGCGATTCCTCCGAAGGTGGTGACGGTGGAGCTCGGGGGCCGGCGCACCCTGCAGGTGAGCCTGCTGTTGCCGCGCTCGAATTCGGGGCCGTACCCCTTCTTGATCGACTGGACGTGGTCGTCCACCGCGAGTATGGCGACGGGCCGGAGCTGTCTGGGGCTCGCGCGCTTGGAAGACGGCAGGGTCCTCATCGCATGCGGGCGCACGGCGAACGACGCGTCGTCGACCTGCGAGGTCTTTGATCCGGCGACGCTGACCTGGAGCAGCACGGCCGGGCTTCCTTCGTCGGAGGCTCGCCGGCTTCCGTTGCTCACCCGGCTCCAAGACGGGAGGGTGCTGCTCACGGGAGGTTACGTTCCGGACACCCAGGGAGATTCCAAGAGGAGCGTCTCGACGCTCCCCACGTTTGCCACCGCGTTCGTCTGGGATCCCGCGGGTAGGGGGTCCTGGATGCCGACCGTCTCCAGGATGAGCTCCGGGCGCGCCTATCACTCGGCGGTCCTCCTGACCGACGGCAGGGTCCTCGTGATGGGAGGGGCGAGCCACACGGCGCCTGAGCGTGTTCCTGCAGGCGGTTCCAGTTTCACGGCCGGCTGTGATCTGTACGACCCTTCGACCCACTCGTTCTGGCCGGCGGCCTCGATGATCGACGGTCGAAAGTGGTTCGGCGCGATCCGGCTGGACGACGGCCGGGTGTTGGTTGCCGGCGGGCTGCAGGACCACCTGACGGCCCTCGACAAGTGCGAGATCTACTTTCCGGATTCGGGCGCCGGGCGCTGGGAATACGCGGCGTCCTTGAACACGGCGCGGGGGATGGCGCCCGTGCTGCGACTCCCCGACGGCATCCTGGCCGTGGCGGGCAACCACCGAGGCGGGATCATGAATTGTGAGATCCTCTCCGGCGGGAAATGGTCGCCGGCGGGCGCAACGCCGGAGCGTCGCGACGGGTGTTTCTTCTCGACGGACGTCATCGATACTCATGGGGGTGTCGTCATCCAGGCCGCGGGAAACGCGGGCGGCCCGACGGACAAGGTCCATCGATACTCGCGTGCCGAAGGGACGTGGATGGGGCCCTCGAACGGGGAGCCGTTGATGAACGCCAAGCGGGATAACGTGGCCGGAGTGCGGATCGAGGAAGGCAAGATGCTGGTCGTGGGAGGCCGGCTCGACGACACTTACGAGGCGTTCCTGGATTCCGCCGAGATCTACGAGGATTCGCTCAGCCCGAACGCCCGGCCCGCGTTGCCGCAGACGCTGAGTCAGGTCGCCGGCGATGTCGTCCTCCCAGATGGGGCGACGACCCCTGAGATGCGGATCGAGTTTCGCGCCCTCGTCAGCGATCCGGATGGAGAAGCGGTGTGTCTGCAGGTGGACCTGGAGCCGACCTCGCGAGAATTCGACGGCGCGGGTTTGTTGACGAGCGAGCCGGTCTCGAGCGGAAGCGTGGCGTCGGTGGCGAGCGCGCCGCTGGCGGTCGGGGTGAGCTACCACTGGCGGGCCCGCGTCATCGATCCGAAGGAGGCGGCCGGTCCCTGGGTGGAGTACGAGGAAGGGTCGTTTGAGCGGGCGGATGTGGTGATCCGGCGGTGATCACTTGAGCAGCTTCTTCGGATCTGCCTTCGGCACGAGGATGCCGCCGATTCCCTGGCACTCCGTACAGACGATCGCCAGGCGTGTGAAGATGAGCCCTGTCCCACGGCACGTTTCACAGGCCCAGGCCTCCGCGACATCCTCGAACTTCGGCGTCGGCTTCGGCCCGTCGCAGTCCCTCGCCTTGCAGTCCATCCTCCCCGTCGCTCCGCACTTCGGGCAATCGGCGTTCATCCAGCCGCCCTTTCCTTTGCACGCCTTGCAGTCGACGACGCCGCGGCGCATCGTTTGGACCTTTCCCGAGCCTCCGCACGTCTTGCATTGGAAGTCGGCCTTCCCCCGCCCCTTGCAGATGTTGCAGCGGAGCGTCCCCTGGCCCGCGCAGACCCTGCAAATCTCGGCGGCGCGGACCGAGCGCGCCAGGGCCGCGAGGTGCAGCCCGATCTTGCCGGGGAATCTCTTCGCCTGTTTCTCGAGATAGTCATACGCCTTGTTGAAGTTCCGCAGCTTCTCAACCGCCTTCGCGACGAGCAGCACGCCGTGCGCGTACCGGACGCAGAAGTTCGGCGAATCGCCGTACTCGCGCTGGAATTGGACGATCCCGAGGTCGTATTCGCCGTCCGCGAACCAGCGGTGGAAGTCGGCGATCGCGAGGCCGTCGTTCGTCGCGAACGTCCCCCGGGTCGCGATGAGCCCGAGGTCCATGGCGATCGCGTCGATCTCCTTCGAGGCCGGTTGTCCGATCAGGGCGCTCAGGTGCGCGGCGGCGAAGAGGAGCAGCAGGTTCGAGCGGAGCTCTCCGGTCCTCTCGGCGAGCATTCGTGCCGCCTCCATGTGGCGCTTCGCGTCGAAGCGCTCGATTTCCTCGGGCTTGTACGTCGAGAAGTAGGCGTCGAGGAAGGTTCCCGTGTCGCTCCGCCGGCGCTCCGTGATCGTCACCTGCGTCGCCCGCATCTCCGCGGAGCCCGGCGGCTTTACGAACCAGGTCTCGCCGGATTCCCGGAGATTCACCTCGCCCTTCGGGGTTCTTATCGAGAACGCCGTGTCGGACTTCCTGACGAGCCGCCCCGAATAGGTCTGCGTGAAGTTCGGGGCCCGGACGTCCACGATGTCCTGCGTGAGGTCCCAGGTGTAGTCGTCGTTCGAAAGATAGGCGAAGGCGGTTGCCGCATAGTCCGCGAGGTCCGGCGGGACCTTCGCGTTCCGCAACGCCTCGCGCGCGGAAAGTCGGAGCGTCCGATCCGAGCGCTTCTGCGGGTCCCCGAGGATCTGGAGGGCCTGCGCGAGAGCCAGGGGTTGGGGCGGTTTCTCGGGCTCGGTCTTGGGCTCGGGCTTCGGTTCCGCCTTCGGCTCGGCCTTCGGCTCCGGTTCGGGTTCGGTCTTTGGCTCCGGCGGCGGCTGCGGCTTCACCTTGACGGGTGAAGCCGGAGGCGAAGTCATCTGCGACCCGAGGCGTTCGCGCACGAGGCGCATCAGCTTCATGATGTTGACGAGCGCCTCGTCGAGTTCGGGATGGCCGTCGGGGAAAAGATCTCGCGTTTCGGCATAGATGTCGCGCGCCTTCTGGACGAGGGGGAGGGCCTGGCGGATTTTCGCGTCGGCGGCCTTTGCGTCCGCCAGTTCGACGGCTTCGAAGTAGAGCTTCTTCGCGTCGTCGACCATCGTGTCCGCCTCGGTGGTGAGCTCCTTGGGATTCTTGATCCAGGCCTTGACCTCCTCTTTGGCGTAGGCGAGGGTCTCGCCCTGGATGCGGATTTCGTAGATGTCCTTCTTCTGCGTGACTTCGCCGGAGAGCTTGCGGCCGTCGTGGAGCACGAGGACGTCGGCGTAAAGGGGCAGTGCCGCGAGAAACAGTAGCAGGGCCGTTCTCATGGACGCGGCATCTTCGCTCCGAAAAGACGCGGGTTCAACGACTTATTGATCACCGCCAGGATTGATCGAGCGGGTGGCCCCTCTCCAGTTTCATGTCACGATACATGACGGTTCTTCATCGCGGCGCAACCTGTTGTATGCGAAGTTCTTCCATCGAGTCTTCCGGTCCCATGTCACGATCCTTTACGGTCTCGTGAGGGCCGTCTTGGCTCTACGCGTAGTGCGCTATTAACAACTTGTTCGTCATGCGGTTGCGCGTATGGGTGAGAGTGTATCTGGCATGGGGCTTGCTTTGATGGTCCCCAAGGGGCTTGCCTGACGGCTTGGGAGGACGATGTCTTGCCGGAAAGTCGTGATTGTCGGTAGCGTCATTGGAACCTTCGCTGTGCTTGCGCTCCTCGCCATCGCGGCTTTCCGCCCCGTTCCCTCCCCTGCGCCGAGATCGGTCGCCGGCCCTGAACTGTCCCGAAGAAACGCCCCTTCGCCATCGACAAGCGCATCCGACCTTTCGTCGACGAACACGACACCGATGAGATCCGAATCGACCGTCCCTCTTGATGATCACGACGGCGTCTTGTCCGAGCTCGTTCAGGCCCTGAAGACCGGTGACGAAGCGCGGGTCCTCCAGTGTCTGCAGGGATGGACGGACGCGCCCGTCATCGCTCCCGAAACCGCGGCGTTTCTGCGCCAAGCCTGTCTTCGAGACTACTCGTCGGAATTGCGCGTCGCGCTGCTCTTTTTCCTTTATGGAGCGGACGAAGAAGCCTTGCGCGACACCGTCACGGCCCTCCTGCGGACGGAATCGGATCTCAATGTGCGATGCGCCGCTCTTCAAATCGCCGCGTATCTCTCTGGCGATGAGATGACCGAACTCGTATCCGCCATGCAGATCGACGCACAGCCCACGATTCGAGCCACCGCGACCGCCGCGCTGGCCGTGATGCGCCCCCGAACGATTGAACGGGACGGGCTGGTCTTGCAGGCGCTCGACCGGGAGAAAGACCCTGTCGCGCGCGAGCGGATGGTTCTTTCGGCGGCATCTCTCGACGGTCCCCAGGTTCAAGGCATGCTCTGGAGAATTCTCCGAGATTCCGCGGAGGCCCCCCAGGTCGCCGTCGAAGCGCTTCGTCTCTTGCGGCCGGACGGAGAAGACACAGGCGCGTTCGTGGCGAGACTGGGCACGGTTCTGGCCGAACTGAGGGCCCGTTCCGCCTCCGCCGATCTCATCCAGGCCGTGGAAAGCAAGCTCCGCGTTCCGGAGCCCGGGTTCCCTCCGCGTTCGCGGAGCGGTTGCGTTGCCGGACCCGAGGGCAATTGACGAACGACAGAGATAAAGAGGAGGACGTATGTTCGGGAAAAAGGGCGGGATCCTGATCTCCTTCGCGGCCTTTTCGCTCTTCGCGACGGTGGCCTCCGCGGGAACGTATTGCTACTGGGGAGGCGTTTGCGACAGCAACTTCGACAGCTGGGCCCGGAGCCTGGGGTACAGCAGCGGGAACAACGCGATCGTCAATTACAACTGGAGCATCCTGAAGTGGATCGAGCGCAACTCGGACGCCGACGTCGGGGGATTCACCTACTACGGCAACGCCCGCTGGGACAGCCCCGCTTGGTGGTCGGGCAGGGACACGTTCCTCGGCAGCCTCGACGTCCGCTCGACGTTTGAAGAGAACGGCCGTTACTTCTTCATGAACGGATTCACGGACAAGGGATGCGGCGACGCCGCCGGCGCGGCCAGCCCGTACTCCTTCGGCCGGGACGACAAGAACCTGGCCTTCATGTCCAGCTACAATTCCGGCTGGAGGTGGAAGTCGGCCTTGATGCACGAAGACGGCCATCTCTTGAGGAACGACGGATGGCATCATGAATTCAACGACCCGACCATCACCTGCGCCTTGGACACCTACGACCAGGCCAACTACGGAACGACGGTGCTCTGCCTCTGGTGCATCGGCGTGATCAATTGGGAGCAGTAGGTCGGCCGGAGTCGCGTTCGGAGGACGGCACGAAACTCGCTCAGCATCCGATTGATCCGGAGGGATTTCAGGGCTACTCGCCGGTCCGTTCGAAGGCGACGGGAAGCCCAAGGTCGTCCGCAAGGTCGCTGTGAAGAAGCGGAAGAAGGGGCCGACCTCCGGCGACAATTCGAACTCCCAGCGCGGCGGCCGCAACCGAAGGGCGGGGGCTGCCGCCGCGAAAATCCAAAATCTCAACCATCAACTCCCAAGGAAATCCCAACTCCCAAATCAAAACGCTTCTTCTTGGCTCCCAGTGCATTCGCGCGTTGCCGCCGAAGAATCTTCTCGTGGCGCGAAGAAACGAGGCGTTAGGAACACAATACGCGGCGTTGGGTCTTCGCGCCTGCCACGAGGCCGGCGTGACGCTGCCGCTGGAGTGTGTCCGACTGGCCGAGACGCTGGAAGTGCGCCTCCAGGAAGCGCGGGGCAACAACCTGAGCCACGAGGAGTTCCTCGAGCTCATCCTGCAGGACGAGCTGTCGATCCGCCAGGAGCGGCTGATCTCCCGTCGGGTGAAGCAGGCCACGTTCCGCGAGGTGAAGACGCTGGAGGACTTCAACTGGAGCTACACCCCCTCGGTCAAGCGTAAGCAGCTCTACGACCTTGCCAGCGGCGCCTTCATCCGCGAAGCACGGGATGTCCTGTTCATGGGTCCGCCGGGCGTCGGCAAGACGTATCTGGCGATCGCCTTGGGGTACCAAGCCATCAAGATGGGCTACACGGTGCTCTACCGCTCGATCTTCGACGTCGTGCGGGAGTTCACGGCCGACGACGCCCTCCTCGGCGAGGAGAAGACGCTCTCAAAGTACCTGAAGGCGGATCTCCTCGTGATCGACGACATGGGGATGAAGCAGCTGCCGAAGCGATCCGGCGAGTTCCTCTTCGAGATCGTCATGCGCCGCCACCAGACCCGCTCGACGATCATGACGTCCAACCGATCGAGGAGTGGGGCAAGCTCATTGGCGACGTCCCCTCCGCCACCGCGATCTTCGACCTCAATATCGTGGCGCAGCTGGTCGAGAGCCACGGCGGATCGATCCGAGTCACGAGCGTGCTCGGCCCCGATTCTTGTGTGCCGCAGGAGATTCAGGTGCGGCTTGGTTGTCCCACTGGAGTTGCGCTTCTCGGCGAACAGGTGGCTGTTTCTTCGGACATCGCTGTACACGGCTCCGGCCCCCGGTTCGCCGGAGAGTCAGAGATGGTGGGCCGTACCGAACGCATATAGAACCTGCGTCATCGATGCTGTCGCGAACGGGCAAGCCCCTTCGGGCGGACGAAATCGCCCTCGATGAGCGCCTGTTTCTTGGCGTGGGACCGAGGTTTCAGCGTCCTTTCTCCTGTCTATCGCGGAATCTCTGAGAATACTCGCTTGTCCGCGGGTGGTCCGGAACGCAGGATTGACTCGTCCGAGCGGCAGAAGGTGCGAACGAGGATGCTATTGGCCCAGTCGCTTCAAAGCCGCCTGTGCGTCCGGCGTGCCCAGAGCCTTGAGCGCCTTCCGGGCCTCTTTCGTGCCGATCTGCTCGAGGACTTGGACCGCGCGGCTGAAAGGCGGGCGATCGAAAGTGGCCAGAATCGCTTTCGCCAGCTCATGCACCTCGGCGCTCGGCGACTGCTCGAGAGCCCGGTGCAAGGCCGGGGCGACGGTGGGGCCGAGTTTCTGGAGTTCGGCGGCGGCCTGGTCGCGGACCTGGATGTCGTCGTGATCCAGGTCGAGGATGAACCGGCGGATGCGATTCTCGTCCGTCGTCGGCAGGAGGCAAGCCCTAAGCAAGGGGACGGCCTTTTCTCCCGCTCCGATCAGGGTCCAGACGGCCCGGTAGGCCGTGGGTGCGTCTTCTCCCGCGAGATCGGCCCACAGGGCGTCGAGGCTAATAGTGTCGGTCTTCAATGTCGGACAGGTATTGGCCTGGATCGGTGCGGGGCTTCCGGCCGAGTTCTGCGTGGCATGCGCGAAGAGGAACCTGCCGTCCTTGTCGTACGCCCGTAGTCCGGTCGAAGTTGGGACGAGGACCTCCCGGCCGCTCGTTCCATTTACGTCGCCCATGGCCGGTGAGGACATCGCCGTCGACATCAGCACGGGCCACCCGGAGCGGAGATACGGATCAACGTGCAAGACGGGACGGGAAGGTGTCCTTCGGATTACTTCTTCTCATAGGCTCCAGAGAGGGTGTCCAGCGGAAGGACATTTTCGATACAGTGTTGACCATTTATAATGTATCATTACAATCGCTGATGAGCACGCACATCCGCCCGTGGTGGGGATTCGAGAATTGCGGGGGAGATCGGTATGGTCACGTTCAGACATTGCGTCGCTCACTGGGTCGCCATCCTACTGGTCGGGCCGCTGTCTGGAATCCCGACAAAGGCGCAAGAGGTCCCCGTCGTCGGAATAGGAGCGAACGGCTACCATACGCCTCTCGTAGCCGAGGGGCACGAATTCCGCCCCTTGGACAACCCGGCCTATCCCAACTTCAAGCTGACCTCAGTCGAATCCGTGCGCCTCGTGCTTCAAGTGTCGGACGGGTTGGTGATTTTCAGCATTGAGCGGATGGGGGTGAACACGCAGACAGCACTTGCTATCGAAGGGCTTCCCGCTAATTCCGTATGGTACCGGCATGAAGATGGGCAGTCAGCCGGCGAGTATACCACGGACGCCGCCGGGAAGTTCATGTGCGAGCAAGACTTGACGCAACTGCGGACCGTGGTTTTTTCCCCCGCGACGACTACTCTATTCGTTACCACAAACACGATCCTTACGTCGGATCTCAGTGACTCCGTCGTGATCGCGGCGGATGGGGTGACCTTTGACGGCGGCGGCTTTACCGTATCCAATCCCGCAACCTCTGGAAATGGCATCACGGTCATTGGCCGCCGCGACGTGACGATTCGCAACGTTCGCGTCACAGGCTTTACCAACGCATTGCATCTCAGCAACACACGGTTTGTTCGCGTGGAAAATGCAACCCTCCACGGAAACGGAAATGGGATCTTCTCATCCACTTCTGCGGGCAATGTCTACGGTGCAAACGAAATCCGCGATAATACCAATGGGGTGATTGCTGTCTTCAGCAACAGCGATTCCCTTACGAATTCGAGCCTCTTAAGAAACGCCTACGCAGGCGTGTCCCTCGCCTTCGGCGGCAGCCCCTCCATCTCCGGGAACTCGTTGAGCGAAGGCGCCTTGGGAATCGTCCTTCAAGACCTGAACTTCAGCTCTGTTGAGGACAATACCTTAGCTGCATTCTCGAGCAATGGCATCTCGATTTTCTCAAGCCGCCCCGATTTCGTCGCGGTCACGAACCACCTGGTCAAGGCTAATACGATATCAGGTACGACTCTCGGGCTCGTAACGGGCAACATGGCACAGTCTGTGGTGCGCAACAACACGATCAGCGCCACGCAAAACGATCTGGTCCTCAATGGCTTGGGCAACGCGATCTTCCATAACAACTTTCTCGGCCCCTCAGTGACGAAAATATTTGCCTTTGGATTCTCCACGTTCGAACTCTCGCATGACGAGGAGGGCAACTTCTGGGATCGCACGTGCCCAGGCCCCCTCTTCGTCCCCGGAGTCGACTCGAATGGACCGATCGACAGTTTCCCATATGGAACCAAGGATGCGTGGCTTCTCGACGTTCCGCCGGGATGTCCCTCGGCGCCCCCACCCACGCCAGCCGAGCAGATCGATGCTCTTGCTACGCAAGTCCGGGAAGCACTGCAATTAGGTTCTATTACCGACGTTGGTGTCGCACAGTCACTCCTCGCGAAACTCGACGCGGCTGGACAAAGCGTAGATCGAAGCGCCCTTGAAGGCGCAATCGGCCAGATCAATGCCTTTGCGCAGAACCTTGAGGCGCAATCAGGCAAAGCCGTCGAGATACAATTCGCGCATCAGCTAGCCTCACTCGCGACCAACGCCATCGTCCCTGCCTTGCAAGAGGAACCGGGCTTGGAGCGGGCATGGAGCATAACGTATGAAGGGACCGCGCACGGAGAGTTACTCGTCGAACACGCCAATCAGGGGACTACTGTCGAGATCACGTTTCGGGACGCCCCCGGTCGGCCAAGAGTCAAAGCGGAGCGAACCGGCGCCCGCATCATCAAGCACGGAAACCGCGAGATCAGCTTGGAAACATACAACGCAAGACTCGAGGACGCGACAACAGGTACGTTCTCGCACTTCTTCGGTGAGATCAAAATTATCGTGACCAATCCCGCCACGGGACTGAACTACCAGCAAATCATCCTCGACAAGCAAGTGACCATGGGTCTTGACGGGCGACGTCTTCGGGTAGAGCCGACGCTCAACGGCGCAAGTGATTCTTTCAATGAGAATCGAACGACCGTGCAGCACACGGTGCGCGGAGACACGGCTCTCGATGGAACAATCGGAGTCTTCATCGACATCCCGGGTTCTCCCGTGCAGCAGGGCATTACGATAGCCGCGAATCCGAATCTACCGCTGACCGTCGGCAGCTTTACCGAGGAGCAAACCTTCAGGTGGTATCTGCTTGACGGCGACACTCCAATCGCGTCCGTAGAGTGGGGCTTCAAGACCAGTGCGACCATCCAATCACTGGTAGAAACGGACGGCATAGTTACTTCCTCACCGGTTACGATTCACGGTGAGGGCCTGCGAACGCCACTCACCGATCAGGACAGAGGGGATCTGCGTAACGCGAACCAGAACGGCGCCTTTGACACATTCCGTGACCTCGTGAGGTTCTGATTTTCTGGTGATTCGTGATACGACGTCCACATGTTGTTGCCGTGACCATCTTCCTGTTGGCGTCCGGCTCCATTACCGGATGGCTCTTGTTGCAAGACGGGTCAAGACGTCCTTGCAGCAGTCGTCCTCGGTCCGACCCTAAACCGGTTACTCCAGAATCGGGCGAGACAAGCGTGTTGAAGGCGGAGCCGAGTGTTCATCCTCCAGAAAAACCACTATTCGACCTCGTCCAGTCTATTCAAGCCAAGCTCACGGCAGGAGCCGATCCAGACGAATGGGTGATGTTACTCGTTCAGCTCGAGAGCGCAATCGCGGGAATGCAGGAGGGAAATGCGCGGGAGCTGCTGACGCGAGCGAGTGCTCGCGCACGCGCGACGGCCGCTACCCTACTGATGCCTGTGGTCTATGTCGCCGTGGCACGCGCAGCCCGCTGGAACAGCCACGCTCTTCTTGCCGGGGAGATTGAACGCGCAGAGGCCGCCTGGCTGTGGGGACTTACAATCGCATTGGCCGTGGAGCGCCCCAAGACCCTCGTGGAAGACGTTCAGAGGGAGTTCTGGATCGCCGCTTTCCTGCACAGGCCGTTTGGCCAGGACCCAGACTACTGGCAACGCTACCTAGTGAAACGCGGCATCATGAGGCCCGAATCAGTTACGGAGAACCTAGCCATCGATAAGTCCATTTGGCGCCGTATTTCACCGGTCCCTTTCCAGCGCACACTTGGGACCGTATCACCGGAGGTCGCCGGCATGCTCCTGGACAGGCTGGAAAGGAGCTCCAAGCTTGAACTGGAGGATGCGCATTTCATCGTCAAGTACTTGCCTCCGCAAGCCCAGGAGCTTCACGTCAGAACCGCCGGTTGGATTCTGAATCCGGATTTGCCGCCGGAACTGCGTCGGTTCGCGCTGGAGGTGCTGGGCAACATAGATAGGAGCAAGGCGACGACGTTGGCCCAGACGGCCATCCAGCAGAATCCAAGTGACCCTGCGTTAACACGCTGTTTCGCGTCCTGGGTTCTTTCGAACGCTCCGGAGCAAGGAGTGGAATTGCTTTGGTCAGCCTATAAACATCAAGCACTCCATGGACAGGATGACGCCTCTCTCGTACGGACAATCACAGCGTGTCCAACGTCCGGAGCGATAGGCGTTGCTGGAGAACTCCTACGCGTGGACGCGCATGACAAGGCTCAAGCATGCGCCCTACAAGGTCTTCGGGATGGCGCCTGGTCCGAAAAGCCTGCTCTGGCTTCGCAACGCGAAGCACTCTTCCTGCAAGCCTTGACCAGCCGGCACCCAAGTACCAGGAGCCAAGCGGCAATGGGACTTGGGAGCTTAGCTGCTGACGCTCAAACCAGCAATGGGGCGGCCGTCGTTTCGCGGCTCGAAGAACTGGCGCGAATCGATCCGTCTCCCAGAGTACGCGAGGCCGCCGCATCGGCGCTTCGAGTCGCTCAGGAAGCGCTGCCGAAATAAGCAGGCCGTGCGAGTCTTGCCCGGGAGCCGTTCGACTCCGGCCGACTCCGTCCCTTACGGCCGGTGGTGGATATTCTTCCCCGGCCGGGCGGTGGTGAAGGTGAGCGCGCTTCGCGCGTGAAGTAGATCCACGGGGTTTCACCCCGTCTTCTTCAAGAAGCTTCTTGAAGTAGCTCGCCCGCTTTTGCTCTCGACAAAAACAAGAACCTCCGGTACACCGAGAGCCCCTTAAGCGGGGGCTCGCGCCCCCACAACCCTCGAAGAACCGGAGGAGATGGTTCGCACTCTACGTTGCGGTTGGGATGGCTGCAAGCGCTTCTTCGCGCCGAAGGGCAACCAGCGCTACTGCGGCCCGGAGTGTGCGGCGAACGCGCGCCGCGTAAGCAACCGCCGCGCGCAGCGCAAGCACCGCCGCCGCCTTCGCGAAGAGCGCAAACTCCGGCTCGCGGCCCGCCAGCCTCCGGCCGAAATCCTGTCAGCAGTTCAAAAACTCCTCTTTCGCGTACCGTTGCGACCGCTGCCACCGGACCGTATGGCGCCTGGCCGGGCACCTGGCGATCTTCTGCTCCAAACGCTGCCGCACAGCCTTCCAGAAGGGCCGCCGCCGACTGCGCCGTCGCGTCCAGGATCTCCCGCGCCGCGTGCGCGCGCTTCGCGAACTCGACCGGCCGCGCGAATCGACGGCCCTGCTCTTGTCAAACGCGACGCCCCCGATAGAGTCCGCGCCTATGCCGACCGCCGAACGCGAACCGATCGACCCCGCGCACGTGCGCAAAATCCCGTCGCACTTCGCGTGGGCCGATCATCGGCTACGCGACGTGATCGGGACGCTGACGCTGGAGGAGACGGCGCTGCTGTTCTTCCTTCACCTGGCCGCGGACAAGAACGGGTGCTCGTACTGGGGGGACGCGGCCCTGGCGAAGAAGCTCCGGTTGCGTGAGGGCGTCGTCGTCTGCGCACGCGCAGGGCTCATCGCGCGCGGCTTCGTCGCCTACCGCTACCCGATGTACCAGCTGCTCCCGCTTCCGGAGACGACGCGATGATGCTTGTCCCCATCGCGCGCCTGAAGAACACGCTCGCGCCGCTTCGCGGCGAGCGAACCGACCGTGCAAGCACGCTGGCGCCCATGCCACTTCGCGTCGCGGCAGTCGGCGATGGCTCCTACGAGGTCCTCGACGGCTTCAAGCGCCTGGCCCTGTGGAGAGGGGAAGGCCGCACCGAGGTGCCCGTCGTCGTGGAGCCGGTCGAGGGTCCGGCGATGAAAGCGCGGCTTCTCGAAGCCAACACGCCATCGAAGACTGCCAGCCCCATGGACGAAGCGCGCGTCGTCGCCTCGCTCGTCGATGACGGCCTCTCGGTGGCCGCGGTCGCCAAGCACTTGGGCAAGAAAGAAGCTTGGGTGGAGCGGCGGCTCACGCTCGCGCGGCGGCTGGCGCCCGAGCTTGCCTCGCGCGTCGACCGTGGGCGCCTCACGCTCTCGATGGCCCGCGCGCTGACCGTCTTCGCCGCCTCGGAGCAGCTGCGCCTCGCCCGGGCCATCGAGCGCCACGCGCTCACGACGCGCGAGACGGAGGCGTTCCTGGTCACCTACCGGACCGCCGGCGCGCCGACCCGCGAGGAGCTCCTGCGCGATCCGCGAAGCGCCCTGCCGCGCGCGTGCGAGCAGGGCGCCTCGCCCTTGGGCACCACCGCCGCCGGCATCGCCGCGCGCCTCGACGATCTCGAACGCGCGCTCGACGAGCTCGCGTCCGCGGACTTCAGCGCCCTCTCCGACACGGAGCGGCGCGTCCTCGAAGCCCGCCGGCGTCAGCTCGTCACCAAACTCACTCTTTTCAAGGAGACCGTCGATGACTCCCCAGGAGATCCAGGAGATCCGCGACCTGGCGGCGCAGGGAATGTCCGTGCGTGCCATCGCGAAGAAACTCGGCCGCGACCGCCGGACGATCCGCAGCGCGCTCGGCCTGCCCCCGAAGCCGACCGAGCCGTCGAAGCTGAAGTCCTTCAAGCCGAAGATCGAAGAACTCGTGTCGCAGGGCCTGACCGGCCCCCGGATCCTGCGCGAGTTGCGCTCGATCGGCTACGTCGGCGGCCGCTCGATCCTGGGCGCCTTCATCCGGACGATCCGCCCGCCACACAAGCAGCAGCGGAAAGTCTTCCGCCGCTTCGAGACGCCGCCGGCTCGCGAAGCCCAGGCCGACTGGTCGCCGTACCGCGTGTCGATCGCGGGCGCCCAGACGACGACGCACTGCTTCAGCCTGGTGATGGCGTACTCGCGCCGCATGTGGATCGGGTTCTTCCGCAACGAGCGGCTGCCGTCACTTCTGGCGGCCCATGTTGAGGCCCTCGGCACCATGGGCGGGTGTCCCGCAACCATCCTCTACGACAATCAGACGGCGGTGACGCTCGGTCGCATCGACGGCAAACCACTGTGGAACCCGGCGTTCCTGGAGTTCGCCAAGCACTACGGCTTCGAGCCGAAGGTCTGCCGCCCGCGCGATCCCAATCGTCGAGGGAAGGGCGAGCGGCCCTTCGGATGGATCGGGACGGATCTCTTGAAGGGCGTTCGCTTCGACTCGTGGGACGACCTCAACGCCAAGGCGCGCGAGTGGCTCGACACGGTGGCCAACGTGCGCGTGCACTCCACGACGCGCCGCCGTGTCGACGAGATGTTCGCCGAGGAGAAGCCGCTCCTCATTGCGCTACCGTCGCTCTCGTATCCGACGGACCGGCGCGAGTCGCGCAAGGTCGGCGTCGATGGCACGGTGGCCGTCGATGGTTCCTACTACCCGGTCCCGGCGCACCTCGTGGGACAATACGTGACGGTGCGGATCTATCCGCATCATCTGGAGGTCCTCGACGGCGCGGGCAAGGTCGCGGTGACGCACCGGATCCCAGACCGGCCGACGCGGCTTCGCGTTCCGACCGAAGCGGTGCCGCCGCGCGCGGCCTCCGTTTCGCGCACGGCGATGGAAACGGCGTTTCTGACGCGCTTCCCGAAGGCCCAGGAGTTCCTCGACGGCCTCCACCGCCGTATGAAGGGGCTCCTGCCGATCCATCTCAAGCAGGTCGAGCATCTCGTGGATCTCTACGGCGAAGGTGCCGTGTGCGTGGCGATCGAGAAGGCGCAGCAGTACAGCAACTTCAATGCGCTCGCGATCACGCGCATCCTCGAGGCGGCCTATCCGCACATCGTGCCCTTGCCGCCGATGATCCCGCTCGTCTCCAACCCGTCAGCCTTCGGCGCGCTCGACGACGTCGATCCGGGATCGCCGAGCGACTACACGGTCGACTCCACTCCACCGACTTGTGGTGAGGTGGTCGAACCCACGAAGGAGGACGCCAATGGCGAAAGCGCCTGAGCCCGATCCGCTGGAGGCCGCGCGGGCGCTCGCCATCCAGCTCAACCTCACGACAATCGCGCGCGAGCTGTCCGCCATCCTGGCGCGTGCCGAGAGCACATCGCCCAGCTTCTCCGAGTTCCTGCGCCAGGCGCTCGAGATCGAGCAGGCCGCGCGGCGAGAGCGCAAGATCCAGCGGCGCCTGCGCTGGAGTCGGATCGGCGCGACGATCCCGCTCTCGGATTTCGACTTCGCCGTGAGGCCGCAGCTCTCGCCCGCCGTGGTGCGGGAGCTGGCAACCTGCCGCTACATCGAGGAACGCCGCAACGTCATCCTTGTCGGCCGGCCCTCCACCGGGAAAACGTCGATCGCCAAGATCCTCGGCCGCGCCGCGTGCGAGCGCGGGCTCTCGGTCTACTACACGCCGATGGCGGAGATGCTCGCGGCGCTTCACGCCGCACGCGCCGACGGCACGTACCGCAAGGTCTTCCGTCGCGTGGGCCAGTCGTCGCTTCTGGTGATCGACGACGCCGGGTTCGGAGAACTCGATCCGCAGAACGCTAACGAGCTCTTCAAGGTGGTGCGCGAGCGCCACCGCCAGCGCTCGACAATCCTGGTTTCGAACCTGCCGTTTAAGCAGTGGGCGGAACTGTTGCCGTCGCCGGGACTGGCGGTGGCGATCGTCGACCGTCTGCTGGACGACGCGACGGTCCTGCGCTTCAGCGGCAAGCCCTTCCGCCAGCCGCGCGACATCCACGGCGAGCCGCTCGACGGCGAATAGCTCTTCGGCGGCATCGCGGGACTCCATCTCGCGATGCCGCCGCATCGCCGCGCGTCCCCACGATCGCCCTTACCCCGCCTCCACCCACCGGCCGCCCCTTTTCCGCGCGGCGGCCTCACGATCGTCCGGTCGAGTCCCCACCTCCGCGCAGCGGGTCCAGATGTAGGTCATTGGACGACAGCCACTCACCACGACACGTCGAGCCGCTCACCCACCGACCGATGCACCACCGGCCGTCAGGAGAGCACATTCGCGACGTGCGCAGCGGCGTAACCACCTCGCAGAGATGCCCTGCGGCGGAGGCGGATCGGATTCGCGGGCGGATTCGATCTCTTAATCTCCTGAGTTTCCTCTTCGCGCTACCTGGGCTGGGCTTGCAGGTCATGGGGGCCATGAATCAGACGCCGGTTCTTCAGTTGGTGGGAGTGGTCCTGCTGATGGTGGGTCTCGGCTTCTACGGGGCCGTGATCGGGCGGAGTCCGGTCCTGGGTCTCTTCGGGCTGCTGAGCTGCATCGGCTTGCTCATTCTCTATTTCTTTCCGAAGCGCTGCCGGTATTGCGCGAGCAGCCAGTCGTATCGCCGCAAGGAGTGCGAGACCTGTGGGGCGCCTGTGTAGCGAGAAGGCGCGTCAACGCGCGAACTTCGCCTCGATCGCGTTCCACAACGCGGGCGCGCCGGAATCGTAGGCGAGGGCCCAGATGCCGATGCCCGCGATATCGCGATCGATGGCCAGGTCGTATTTCCGGGCGAGCGATTGCGCGTCTTCGAAGTGTCCTTGATACCACTGGCCGGCGTTGTCGTAGGCGAAGGCGGGGGTTTCCCAGGTGAGATCCCAGATGCGGCCGTAGGTGGAGGCCCAGCTGGCCATGTCGACGTAGCGGTACGGCACCCCGGGGCCCTGCGTGGGGGAGAGCCTCGATCCGTCGGTCGTCGGATAGACGTATCCGTAGTAGGGGACGCCCAGGAGGAGTTTCTGCTTCGCCGCGCCGGCGGCGAGGTAGACGTCGACCGCCTTGGTGACGCACCAGTCGTTCGGGTCGGCCGGGTTGTCGGCGTTGAGCGGCCCCGGGGGGCCCGCATACGCGGACCCGCTCCAGAAGATGTCGTAGCCCATGATCATGAGGGTGGTGCACCGGGCGTTGAGTTGCGCGACGTCCCAGACGTTCACCCAATCCTTGTCCGGAAGGTCGATGTTGATCTTGTATGAGGGTTGGGCCGTCCAGAGCGTCTGGCTGATCGCCGTCATGAGGTCGACGAGGAGGGGACGATTGGAGCCGGCGGTGATGCCGTTCGTCGCGTTGACTCCTTCGAAGTCGATGTCCACGCCGTCCAGGCCGTGGGTCTGTAATAGGGAGAGGATGGCATTCGCCAGGGTGGCTTGTTTGGTCGGGTCGGCCAGGATGTCGTCGATGCGGGCCGCGTCCGTCGCGCCGATGCTGACGAGCACTTTGACTTGGCGGGTCTGTGCGGTGGCGATGAGATCCGTGGGGGGCCAGCCGAACCGGCTTGTGTCGACGGTTCCGTCGGGGTTGGGCTGGAGGCTCGACCAGACCAGGGTGGACAGGAGGTCGAATCGGAACTGTTCGTATTCGTTGGGGGGCGTCCAGTACGGGTAGAAGCCGAGGACGGTTCTGGTCAGGCCGGTTGGAGGTGGGGGCTCGTTTCGATCGTCATCGCAGCCTGGCGCCAGCAGGGCCACCAGGAGGAAGGCGGACCCCACGACGGGGCGAGCGCCCTTGTTTGACGGACGGCGAACAGCCAAGCGTCCTCCGGAAGAATGATACCTTGGGGAAGGCAGGGATGGCGGGGTCGGTTTGCATGTCCTGGCGTCTGCGCGTAACTCGATCTTGTTGATAATGTAAATTCACTGGCGTCGACGATGAGATTCGCGAGGCGGCCTGGAAGCTCTTCAAGCGCTATGACGATCAGGTGTTTTCGTTCACGGACTGCACGTCGTTCGCGGTCATGAACAAGCTGGGCCTAAAGGAAGCGTTCACGTTCGACGACGGTTTCAGGAAGGTGGGGTTTGCGACGCTGCCGCGATAGGAACCGCCGCCGCACCGCCGCCCGCGCCAGCAGCAGCAGCCCCAGCGGCAGCAACAGGTCCAGGCCCACCGACCCGCAGTGACCGACCTTGACCGTGTTGGGCGGCGGCGGGGGGATCCGGTGCTCGACCAGGACCGTCGTCGTGGAGCTGTTGCCCGACGTGTCGAACGCCTCGAACGTGATCGGGTTCGGCCCTTCGAGGAGCGCCACGTCCGCGCTCCAGAAGGCGAGGCCGTCCGCCGAGCCGGATTGCCCGGTGGCGGCGTTCGACCATACGACGGATCGGATCGCGATATTGTCCGCGGCGGTCCCGCCGAGAGCGAGATCCGAGGATGGGACGAGGAAGTAAGACGCGCTCATCGGGCTGGTGACCGAGAGGATCGGCGACTGTGTGTCGCCGGTCGGCGGGCGGAAGGTCACGAACAGGAGCGCCGTCGCCGTGTTGCCCGACGGGTCCGTCGCGATCACGCGGATCACGTTGCTACCGCTCGCGAGCGGCACCGGGGCGCTCCACGCCGTCGTGCCCGTCGCGTAGGCGCGGCCTCCAGTCCCTTCGTTCGTCCAGCTCACGCCGGCGACGCCGACGTTGTCCGAGGCGATGCCGGCCAAGAGCACGGGCGAAACGGAGCTCGTGTACGTGGGATCGGTCGTGGGGGCGGTGACGAGGATCGCCGGAGAGACGATGTCGACGGGAGAAGTGAAATCGATGTCCACCGTGGTGCTTCCGCGATTGCCGACGCCGTCCGTGGCGGTGACGACCACCACGTTGCGTCCCGCCGTGAGCGGGATGGAGGCCGACCAGGACGTCGTGCCGATGGCGGTTCCGCTCGTGCCGGTCGTCACGTTCTCCCACATCACGGAGGCGATCCCGCTGGCGTCGGAGGCCGTGCCGTCGAGGGCGAAGGACGCCGAGGCGGAGACGTACGACGGCGACGGGGTCGTAACGACCGGCGGGGTCGTTTCAGCGGCGTAGGTGACCGTGATCTCGTCCGTTCCCACGCCGCCCGCGTTCCACCCGTAGACCGTGATGATGTTGTCGCCCGCGATCAGCGGGACGGTGGCCGTCCAGGAGTCGGTGCCGACGGCGACGTCGCTGTCGCCCGTCGCGGCGTTGGCCCACGTGACGCTCGTGGCGGCGTTCGTGGTGGTGCCGTCCAGGATGACGCTCGACGCCGCCGTGGTGAATGTGGGCGCCGAGGTCGGTCCCGTGATGGCGACCGCCGGCGCGGGCGGCGTCACCGTCAGCGTGACGGAGATCGTCTGGGGCGAGTTCGATGCCGTTACCGCGCTCACTATGATCGCGGTCGTATAAGTGCCGGCGGAAAGTGCCGAGATGTCCACGGACGCCGTCAGCATCTCCATCGCGGTGGGAGAGAGCACGCCCGACGTCGGGCCCACGTTCAGCCAGGTGTCGCCCGAGGAGACCGACCAATCCAGCGGCAGCCCGCCCGTGTTCGTCAGGGTCACGGTTTGCGCCGACGGATTGGTGCCGCCTTCGGCCGCCGAGAAGGCGAGGCTCGCCACCGACAGGCCGATCTCCGGAGGTCTGGTGACATCGTTGTCTTCGTTCGTCACCGAAACGTCCGCCGGAATAAACGACCCCGCGGCAAGCCGCGGGGTATTAGCGGAAGGAATCGAAGAGCTCCAGCTGTCCATCCTCATGGCCGCGCTGCTCCTTCTTGCCTTGT
>JACPRB010000338.1 GCA_016190155.1 Planctomycetota bacterium | reverse complement strand
GATTTGATCGATTAGCACAGCAGAGATTCCTTTCGAAAACGGAGGCAACCGCTTGAGACCGAGTCGGTTGCCTGAGCATTCCGGAAGTTCTTCGCGTCGCGAGGCGGAGAAGAGGGACATGCTTGCCGATTTCGCCCTCGATTTCCCGGACAGAATGGAATCACGAGAGTAGGGGCTTGCGCTTGGGAGGACTTATGATTCCACGACCGCCGGCTTCTCGTTCCGTAGGGGTCGCCCGCGTTCTCATCCTCGCGCTCGCGGCGGTGCCGTTGGGTGCGGTGGGATGCGGCGATGAGGCGGCGAACTCCGGTTCGCCCCAGCAGACGGTCATGGATGCCTCCACCGAGAGGGTATCCATCGAGCCCGCCGGGACCGGCATCGTCGAAGACGAGATCGTGGTCAAGTTCCGGCGCGGCGTGGATCGGGGCCGCCAGCGCGGGGCGCTCGAACGCGTGTCGCGACGGATCGAGCATCTCGCCGACAAGAACGGTCGCTCTCGGGGAGGGCGTGGCCCGGACCTCTTCGATCGGCTCGCGCGGGTCGTGCTGAAGGATGGAGTCGAGGCGCGGGAGGCCGCCCGAGAGCTCGCCGGTCACCCGGACGTGGAATACGTCGAGCCCAATTTCGTCGTGAACACGCTCGATCAGATTCCCAATGATCCGAGCTTCTCCCAGCTTTGGGGCCTTCACAATACGGGTCAAACCGGGGGAACCCCGGACGACGACATCGACGCCCCGGCCGCGTGGGATCTGGGCACCGGAAGCGCCCAGGTCGTCGTGGCCGTCATCGACACGGGGATCGATTACAGGCATCCCGACCTGACCGCCAACGTGTGGGTCAACTCGGACGAGATCCCCGGCAACAATGTGGACGACGACGGCAACGGGTACGTGGACGACATCCACGGTTACGATTTCTTCAACCGCGACAGCGACCCACTGGACGACCATTTCCACGGGACTCACGTGTCGGGCACGATCGGGGGCGTGGGTAATAACGGCGTCGGGGTGGCCGGTGTCTGCTGGACGGTTCGCCTCATGGGGCTGAAGTTCCTGGGTGGCGGCGGGTCGGGGGACACGGGCGGGGCCATCTCCGCGATCCAGTACGCGATTAACAACGGCGCCCACGTCATGAGCAACAGTTGGGGAGGGGGAGCCTACTCGCAGGCGCTTCAGGACGCGATCACGGCCGCCTACGATGCCGGGATCGTCTTCGTCGCCGCGGCGGGCAACAGCAACACGGACCTGCCGATGTATCCGGCCGCTTGCGACCACGTGATCACGGTCTCCGCCGTCGATCACAACGACATGAAGGCCTCTTTCTCGAACTACGGCCTGAACATCGATGTCGCCGCCCCGGGCGTCAACGTGTTCTCCACGAAGCTCAGCAACACGTACGGCGCGGCCAGCGGGACGTCCATGGCGTGCCCGCACGTCTCCGGGCTGGCGGCGCTGCTGAAATCGCGCAACGCCATGCTCACGGTGGATCAGGTCGAATCCGTCCTCAAGGCGTCGGCCGACGATCGCGGGGATCCCGGCTGGGACACGATTTACGGCGCCGGGCGCATCAATGCGCACCAAGCCATGCAGATGGTGGACCAAGGACAGGTCGACCTGCCTACGGCGATCATCACGTCGCCTGTCCAGGGACAAACACTCTTCGGGACCAGCGTGAACGTCGTCGGCACGGCCGGCGGCATTGGATTCGCGAGTTTCACCGTGGAGTTCAGCGGAAGCGGTATGCCCTGGACGGTCCTGTCCTCCTCGAACATGCCCGTGACGAATGATGTGCTGGCCACGTTCGGGACCGGCGCGCTTGCCGACGGCAGTTACATCCTGCGGCTGACGGTCACGAACACCTCCGGCCTGAACGTGTATGCGTCGGTGCTCGTCACCGTCGACCAGATCGTCGTCGCGCTGGGCGTGCCTGGATCGGTTTCGGCCCAGGGCAGTTCTTCACTGGCGATCGAGGGTTCGGCGTACGTGAATGCGGGGACGTTCGACCATTACGTGCTCGAGTTCGGGGTCGGGATCAGTCCGACGAGCTGGAGCGCGGGGCGCTTTACGCTCGCGGGCGGCGGAACGACGCCCGTCGTCAACGGCTTACTCGGCACGTTCGACCTCTCCGGCCTGGACGGTTTCTACAAGATCCGGCTGACGGCGTTCTCGTCGTTGGGGTCGGACTTCCGGGCGCGCGTGGTGTACATCGATCCGTACCTGCGGGCCGGGTGGCCCGTTCTCTTGGGGTCCGTGGCGATGGCTTCGGCGGCCGTCGGCAACCTCGACGGCGCGAACGGCCAGGAGGTTCTCATTTCGACGGCCACCGGCGTGTGTGTCTACGACAAGGACGCCGGTTTCCTCTTCGCGCATGACACACAGGACTGGTTCGGGAATCCCATCGCGATCGATCCGTGCACCGCTCCGGCGCTGGCCCAGCTTGCCGCGGTGCCCGGGTTGGAGTTGGCGTTCCTGAGCAAAAGAGGAGGAAGGCTCTACGCCGCGAATCAGGGAACGGTCCTCCCCGGCTTCTACGTGTCGTTGTTCTACGAGAACTACTTCAGGTGGAGGTCGAACAGCCTCATGGCGAGCGACCTCAACGGGGACGGCAATGACGATCTGATTCTGCCGACGGCGAGGTCCGTCGACGAGCAAGCGGTTGTCTATGCCAGAGATCGCAACGGCGCCGCGCTCCCGGGCTTCCCCTTCGTCTCCCCGTACATGAAGCCGGTTGTCCTGCGGGCGGGCGCCGTGGCCGACGTGGACGGCGACGGCCATCCTGAGATCTTCTTCACCGTGCTGCAGAAACAGGAGGTCAATTCGCTCTCCGGGATCATCAAGGCCACGCTCTTCGGATTGAATCACCAGGGTGGCCTTTTGCCCGGCTTCCCGATGGATTTCAACGGTTTCGCTGGCGGAAACAAGAGTCTCGACCTCGGCGACATCGCCATCGGCGACATCAACGGCGACGGTCGGAAGGAGATCGTCTTCTGCGAGACGGCTCGCTCGACGGACGGCGCGCTGGGGCGCTTCGCCGTTCATGCGATCCGGAAGGACGGATCGCCCGCTGCGGGATGGCCCTGGGTGCTGGAGGGGGCGTACGGCAGCGACACCAGCTTCCCGGCGGAGGGAGGCATGCTGAGGTTAGGCGACGTCACCGGCGACGACGTCCCGGAAATCATCGTGTCGGGTAACATGGGGACGGGAGTCTCGGTTGGCTGGGGGGACACGGTCATCCGCGTGCTGCGTGGGGACGGCTCGATTGCCTACACGATTACCAACCTCTACAGGAACGAGCAGGGTGTCACGACGGCGGCCAACCCCTTCGGCTTCTCGGTGGTCGACCTGAACGGGGACCAGAAGGGCGAGATCCTCCTCAGCCGCGCCGTCTGGATGGGTACGCTGTCCGCGGGAGGGCAACGAGAGGCGGTCATCGCGTACGATGGGACGACGCCCATCCTCCGCTTGATCGCGTCGCCAGTGCCCGACACGGACCTCATCCCGGTGTATCCCGTCGACTTGACGGGCGCGGGCGTGGTGGTGACCGACGTCGACGAGGACGGTCACCTGGACATTGTGAGCTGCTATAGGGGGGTGCGAGGAGGGGTGAACGGTGTCGCGACCCACACGCTCACGTACGTCTGGAGCCTGCCGAATGCGTTCTCGGATGCGGCGATGGAGTGGCCCGCCTTTCGGGGCAACCGCGCCCAGACGGGCGAGTACATCTCGCGCTCTCTGCGGGGCGAGCCGCCGAGCGACACGATGCCGCCGGCCGCGCCCGCGCTCGTCTCGCCGTCCGACGGCAGCACGACGAGCGACGCGACGCCGACGTTCGACTGGACGGACGTGACGGATCCCAGCGGCGTCGCCTACCGGATCCAAGTGGATAACAACGCCGATTTCTCCTCGCCCGCGATCGACGCGAGCGGGCTGGCGTCTTCGACGTACACTTCGGCGAGCACGCTGGCCACGGGGGGCTATTCTTGGCGCGTTCGCGCGGTGGACGGCGCCGGCAACGCGGGGGCGTGGAGCGCTGTCCGGGCGCTGAGCATCGCGCCGCCGATGGACACGACACCGCCGGCCGCGCCGGCGCTCGTCTCTCCGGCCAACGGCAGTTCGACGAGCGACACGACGCCGACGTTCGATTGGGCGGACGTGATGGATCCCAGCGGCGTCGCCTACCGGATCCAGGTGGACAACAACGTCGATTTCTCCTCGGCCGCCATCGACGCGAGCGGGCTGGCGTCTTCGACGTACACTCCGACAAGCGCGCTGGCCGCGGGAGGTTACTCCTGGCGCGTTCGCGCGGTGGACGGTGCCGGCAACGCGGGGGCGTGGAGCGCCGTCAGGACGCTGAGCATCTCGGCGCCGCCGCCGTCGGACATGACCGGTCCGACGATGTCGTTCCTCTCGCCATTGAACGGGCAGACGGTTTCGCGGAGGGCCACGGTGAGCGTCAGCGCCTCCGATCCATCGGGAGTCGCGATGGTCCAGTTCTTCGTCAACGGGGTATTGAAAGCGACGGACACGGCTGCGTCCTGGTCGTGGACTTGGAACACCCGCTCGTACCGGGGCCAGACCGTGACGTTGTCCGCCCGGGGCATCGATAGTCTGGGGAATGCGACGACGGTCTCGATTGTCGTGACCGTGCCGTGAGGGCGGTCTTGATAGATGGAGTATAATGAACCAATGGCGCCGGAAACCGGCCCGCTCTTCGAGACCACGATCTGGAGCACGATCCGCGCGGCGCAGGCCGGGCACGGGACCGCCCTCAATGAGGTGCTCCTTCGATATCGTCCGCCCGTCGTCCAGTTCTTCAAGCGATGCGGGCTCTCGCCGGAGGATGCGGAGGACGTGGCGCAAGACGTCCTTCTGGCGCTCGTGGACGCGCGCGTGCTCGACCGGGCGGACCGCTCCCGGGGGCGATTCCGCAATCTCCTCATCGCCGTCTGCCGCAACACGCTGAACAAGCGGCGTCGCGAGCGCGCGGCGTTGAAGAGAGGCGGGGGGAGGAGCGGAGTTTCTTTGCACGCTTGCGCGGCGCCCGATGAACGATCCTGCGAAGGGCTGCTGGCCGCGGCGGAGAACGACGAATCGTTCGACCGCTCGTGGGTCGCGCACCTGCTGCGCCTGGCGATGGACCGGCTGAAGGCGGAGCACGCGGACTGCTTCCGGGTCATGGATCTTTACCTGACCACGGATCAGTCGTACGAGGACATCGCCCGCGCGCTGGGCAAGACGAAGAGCATCGTGGACTATCACGTTCGGTTCGCCAAGCAGAAGCTCGCCACGTACCTCCGCGCGGAGATGGCGAGCTACAGCTCCTCCCTCGAGGAGTATGAGGAGGAGTTGAGGCATCTCTCGGCGTACCTCTCGATGGATCGTTGATTCGCATGGACGCATCGCGCGACGGGATGGAGGATGTGCTCCGGAAGAAACTTCTGGGGCCTGGGGATCTGTTTCCGACGGCCTCGCCCGACGGCAAGGCGGATCTCGAACCGCTGGGGCTGCTCGCGCTGAAGATGGGGTTGGTCAGCGCCCCGCAGCTCTCCGAGTGCCTCGCGGAACAGCGCCGGCGCGCCGCGCAGGGACGCCCCGAGCCGCTGGGTCGCATCATGGTGGAGCGGGGCTACCTCCGGACGGAAGACGTCGACGCCATCGTGCGGCTTCAAGGGAGATCTCCGGAAGAGGAGGCGATGCTCTCGGCGGCGAGCCTGCTGGCGGGTTCGAAGCGTTACGGCGATTTGGAGCCGATCGGCTGCGGCGCGGAGGGGATCGTCTACCGGGCTCTGGACCGCGATCTGAACCGCATGGTCGCGATCAAGATCCTCCGCGGTTTGCCGTCCAGGCCCCAGACCTTGGAGCGGTTCCGCCGGGAGGCGCAGATCATCGCCGCGTTGCGACACCCGAACATCATCGCCATCCACGACGTGGGACAGCTCGCGGGCCATTGGTTCTATACGATGCATCATGTGGCGGGCGAATCGCTGGAGAGCCTCCTGCGCCGTCGGGGCTGCACCCTGAAGACGCTGGTCGCCATCCTGGAGAAGGTCGCTCGTGCCGTCGGGTTCGTTCACGAGCAGGGGATCGTGCATCGGGATCTCAAGCCGTCGAACATCATCGTCGGAGAGGATCAGGAGCCGTACCTCGTGGACTTCGGTCTGGCGCGTTTCGCGCGGGAGGACTCGGGTCTGACGCGCACGGGCACCTTGATGGGCACGCCGTACTACATGGCTCCTGAGCAGGCGGCCGGCCGCGTCCACGAGATCGATGCCCGCACGGACGTCTACGCGTTGGGGGTCATTCTCTATCAGTCTCTGACCGGTCGAGTTCCCTTTGACGGGGCCTCGTTGCCGGATCTCTGCCGGCAGATCGTGGACGAGGAGGTCGTGCGGCCGCGGCGCCTGAATCCGGAAGTGCCGGTGGACCTCGAGTGGGTCGTGCTGAAGGCGCTGCAGAAGGCGAAGGAGGCGCGATATCGGCGGGCGGGGGAACTGGCCGACGAACTGGGGCGGTGGCTGCGCGGGGAGCCGGTACGGACGAGATCCGTGCGCTGGGTCGTTCGGGTTGGGCGGCGACTAAGGAGAAACGCGCCGACGTATTCGCTGGCTGCGCTGGTGGCCGTGGGAGCCGCAACGGCGCTGGCCCTGGGAGGGGCGGCGTGGTGGCGCGCCGGGAACGAGCAGCGGCGGGCGCGGGAGGCGGAGCGTTCGGGCGACGTGGAATCGGCGTACGATCACATCCGGCAGGCGGAGCGTCTGTGGTCCAGCGACACCGTTCTGGAGGACCGGCGCCGCATCGAGAAGACGCGTGCGGACCGACGCCGCGCGCGCGAAGAGGAGGCGGCGAGGCTGAACCGGCTCCAGGCGGCGAACGCCGTCGGGCTGGCGCTCGATCGCATCGTCGAAGAGGGGGCCGCGGAGCTGCGCCGGATCGAGGACGTCTGCTTCGGTGCGCTGCCCAGTCGGGAAGAGAAGGACGCGTGGCTGGCTTCGCTGGAATCGTTGCTGGCCCGTCGCGGCGACTCCGCGGCGGAGCGCGAGGCGGCGCGATGCGTGCGCGGTTGGGTGCTGTTGGGCCTTGGGGACGAAGAGCGAGGACTGGCGGAGCTAAGCGGCCATGAGCCGTTGAGCCCGTTCCCCGCTCTCATGCGCGCGCGGTACTGGTTGACGCTGTACCCCTTGGAGATGAAGCCCTCCATCGGCGTCGGTTCCCGCGTGCGTCCGCTGTTGCAGGAAAGCGAGCGGATGAAGGAGTTCTTGCGGAGGGCTCAGGAGGAGTGGATGGCGTTGGAGGCGGGTTTCCCGTTGTCCGAAGTTCGGGAAGGCCGCGAGTACGTGCGATTCGCGGAGGCCGCGCGCAAGGCGTTCGACGGACGTCAGGAGGAGGCGGAAGCGGAGCTGGAGGCGTTGACGCGGGGCAGGGCGCTGCGGCTGGAGTCCATCCTGGTCCTGGGGATGATCCGTTACGCGGCGCGCCGGTTCAAGGAGGCGGTGGACACGTGGCAGCCGCTGGCCGACGAGCGGCCTGCCCTGGCGAGGCTGCTGCAGTTCCTCGGCCACGCGCACATGGCGGTCGGGCTTTCCAAGGCGGCCGTCGGCGGCGATCCACAGGAAGACTACGTGCGGGCCGTGCGCTGTTTCGAGGGCGCCATGGATGGGCGCGACCGTTTGTTCACGTTGTTCGGCTATGCCGTGACCCAGCGGTTATCGGGCGAATGGAAGGCGGCCCGGGGTCGGGATCCCCTTCCGCACTACGACGCGGCGATCGACATGTGCGCCAAATCGGTTCGTCACGAGGCGCTCTCGGCCGTTTTGCTTACGGAGCTCGGCAATACGTACGGGGGGCGGGGAGATTGGGCCGAGGCGAACGGGCGGAATCCGATCGAGGACTACCGCAAGGCGATCGAGTATCACGAGGCGTCGGTGGCCAAGGAGCCGGGGAATGCCGATGCGTGGTCGAATCTCGGCATCCGGCACGTGCACATGGCGCTTTGGAACACGAAGAGGGGACGGGATGCGGAGGAGGAGTACGAACGGGCGCTGGCGAGCTATGCCCGCGCCATCGAGCTCAAGCCGAAGTTCGCTCCGGCCCGCCACAACCGGGGCAACGCCCACCTGCTGTTCGGTCAATGGCTGCAGGCGCGCGGGCGTGATCCGGCGGTCTGCGCACGCCGCGGGCTCGAGGATTTCCAGGCGGCGCTGAAGATCGACCCGTCGTACTGGGAGGCCGCGTACGGGATGGGAGTGGCGCACGAGCGGTTGATGGAGAACGCCGCGGCGGTGAAGGCGTACGAGGCGGCTCTGGCGATCAACCCCGCGGCCCCTGCGTACGTTCGAAGGAACCTCGAGCGGGCGAAGGGCAAGTCGGCGGAGTCGCAGTAGGGAGTTTGGCATGGTTGAGGTTGAGGACCCAGAGGGGGACAGAGAACGCAGCGCGGCGGTGCCGCAACCCAACAAGGGGCTGGTGGGTTCGGCATGAAGTCCCGCTCGTCTGGGAAAGACGAACCGCTGAGAGCGCAGAGCCCGGGCAGAGGACGCAGAGATTCCTTCCTTGAAAAGAAAACGCTGCGTTCCCCTGCCCGGTCTCAGCGGTCTGCGATGGATCGGACTTCTTTCGACTGATATCTCCGCAATGGCCCAAGACCCAGTGCATTGCGCAACCATGCAGGATAATCTTCGCGCCACGAGAAGAAGTGGAGAGTGAGTAGTCCAGAGAAAAGGCCCTCTTCACTGGTTTCTCCGCATCCCCCGGTGTCGTAGGCCGGCCACGACTGTTACCCTTGCTTGAACCGTGGTTCAAGAGAGGGTAGCAAGACGTGTGCGAAGGATCGGGCGATTCCCTGATCGCCGCATCTCCCGTCGGTCTTGCCGGTGTTACCTGCGAGTCCCATTTTCTGATCCATGTCAGGGAATCCTCCGAGAAAGCCCCTCGATTTCCCGGGCGGAACGGAATCAGGAAGGTGAGGGCTTGCGCTCGGGAGGAGTTTATGACTCGACGTTTGCCGACTTGTCGTTTGGCAGGCATCGCCCGATGTTTCATGTTCGCGCTGGGGGCGATCCCGTTGGGCGTGCTGGGGTGCGGCGATGACGCGGCGAGCTCCGGTTCGACCCAGCAGACGGTGTCGGATGCCACGACTGAGGCGGTTTCGGTCGAGACTGCCGGAGCCGGCGTCGTCGAGGGCGAGATCGTGGTCAAGTTCCGGCGCGGCGTGGATCGGGGCCGCCAGCGCGAGGCGCTCGAACGCGTGTCGCGACGGACCGATCATTTTGCCGACAAGAACGGTCGCGCTCGGGGAGGGCGTGGCCCGGAGCTCTTCGACCGGCTGGCGCGGGTCGCGCTGAAGGATGGAGTCGAGGCGCGGGAGGCCGTCCGAGAGCTCTCCCGTCATCCGGACGTGGAATACGTCGAGCCCAATTTCGTCGTGAACACGTTCGATCAGATTCCCAATGATCCGAGCTTCTCGCAGCTTTGGGGCCTTCACAATACGGGTCAGACCGGGGGAACTCCGGACGACGACATCGACGCCCCGGCCGCGTGGGATCTGGGCACCGGGAGCGCCCAGGTCGTTGTGGGCGTCATCGACACCGGCATCGATTACAGGCATCCCGACCTGGCCGCCAACATGTGGGTCAACTCAGACGAGATCCCCGGAAACAACGCCGACGACGACGGCAACGGCTTTGTGGACGACGTCTACGGCTACGATTTCTACAACGACGACGGCGCTCCTCTGGACGACCACTTCCACGGCACGCACGTGTCGGGCACGATCGGGGGCGTGGGCAACAACGGCGTCGGGGTGGCCGGTGTCTGCTGGACGGTTCGCCTCATGGGGCTGAAGTTCCTCGGCAGCGGCGGGTCGGGAGACACGGGCGATGCCGTCTTGGCGATCCAGTACGCGATCAACAACGGCGCCCACATCATGAGCAACAGTTGGGGAGGGGGAGCGTACTCGCAGGCGCTTCAGGATGCGATTACGACCGCCCATGCGGCCGGGATCGCCTTCGTCGCTGCGGCCGGGAACAGCAATACGGATGTGCCGATGTATCCAGCCGGCTACGACCACGTAATCGCGGTCTCCGCCGTCGATCACAATGACGCGAAGGCCTCTTTTTCCAACTATGGGATGAACATCGACGTCGCTGCTCCTGGAGTCAACGTGTATTCCACGGGCCTCAACAACACGTACCGCACGGCCAGCGGGACGTCCATGGCGTGTCCGCACGTCTCCGGACTGGCGGCGCTCTTGAAATCACGCAACGCGGCGCTCTCGCCGGATCAGGTCGAGGCCATCCTCAAGGCGTCGGCCGACGATCGAGGGAGTCCAGGCTGGGACACGATTTACGGCGCGGGGCGCATCAACGCGCACCAAGCCATGCAGATGGTGGATCAAGGGCAGGTCGATCTGCCCACGGCGATCATCACATCGCCGACGCAAGGCCAGGCGGTTTCCGGGATGAGCCTGAACATCGTCGGCACGGCCGCCGGGACCGGATTCGCGAGCTACACCGTGGAGGTCAGCGGGAGTGGACTACCCTGGACGGTCTTGTCCACCTCGAACACTCCGGTGACCAACGGCGTGCTGGCCACGTTCGGGATCGCGGACGTGGCCGATGGCAGCTACCTCCTGCGGCTGACGGTCACGAACGCCGCCGGGCTGAGCAGCTCTGCCGCCGTGCTCGCCCATGTCGACCAGATCGTCGTGGCGCTGAGCGTGCCGGAGTCGATTTCGACGCAGATCAGCTCTTTGCTGGCGATCCAGGGCTCGGCGTACGTGAACGCGGGGACGTTCGATCATTACGTGCTCGAGTACGGAGTCGGGATGACGCCGACGAGTTGGAGCCCGACGCGCTTCACGCCGGCGGGCGGGGGGATGACGCCCGTCGTCAACGGTTTCCTCGGCACGTTCGACCTATCCGGTCTGGAGGGTTTCATCAAGATCCGCCTGACGGTGTTTTCGTCGTTAGGGTCGGACGTCAAGGAGGCTGCGGCGTACATCGACCCGTATCTGCGGATCGGATGGCCCGTTCTGTTGCCAACGCAGATGATGTCGTCGCCGGCCGTCGGCGACATCGATGGTATCGGCGGGGAGGAGATCCTCCTTCCGACGCAAGCTGGGCTGATAGGGTTCGACAAAGACGGCGGCTTCCTCTTCCAACATACGAATGTCGTCCCGATCCGGGCCTGCACTTGTCCGCCGTTGACGCCGCTGGCGGCGGCGCCGGGGCTTGAGTTCGCGTTCTTCGATAAGGAGGCCGGGAGACTCTACGCGGCCAATCAGGGGAGCGTCCTTCCGGGCTTCTCCGTTCCTCTCGAATACCAGAATTACTTCAGCTGGAAAACCAACAACGTCATGGCGTGCGATCTCGATGGAGACGGTGACGAGGATCTGATACTTCCGACCGTGAAGGCCGACACAGGACGGGTGTTCCTGCACGCCAGAGATCGCAGTGGGGCGAGCCTTGCGGGCTTCCCCTTCACGGCGTCGTACACCTTGCCGCTGATCATGCGGGCGGGCGCCGTGGCCGACGTGGACGGCGACGGGCATCCGGAGGTCTTCTTCTCGGTGCTTCGGAAGCTGGAGCAACTGTCGCCCAGCGAGATCGTCAAGGCCACCCTCTTCGGAGTGAATCACCTGGGGAACCTGTTGCCGGGCTTCCCGATCGATTTCACGGGATTTCCTTCCGGGAACACCGACGTGTACCTCGGCGACATCGCCATCGGGGATATCAACGGCGGCGGGCAGAAGGAGATCGTCTTCACGGAGACGGCTGTCTCGGGCGATGGCGCATCGGTTCGATTCGCCGTTCACGCCATCTCCAAGAACGGATCTGCAGCGCCGGGGTGGCCTTGGGTGCTGGAAGGGTCGAGGGGCGGCGCCAACGGCGTCCCGGCCGAGGGCGGCATGGTGAGGTTGGGTGATGTGACCGGCGACGGAGTCCCGGAGGTCCTTGCTTCGAGCATCCTGGGATATGGAGGCCAGATCGGGTTTGGGGCTCCCGCCGTCCGCGTCTTCCGAGGGGACGGTTCGATCGCCTACACGATTTCCAGTCTATACATGAACGAGTCCGGTGTTACCTCGAAGGATGATCACCAAGGCTTCTCCGTGGTGGATCTGAACGGCGACCAGAAGGGCGAGGTCCTCATCAGCAAGCTGATCAAGATCGGATCGGTTTCGGAGGGCGTTTGGCGGCAAGCGGTCATCGCCTACGATGGGACGACTCCCATCCTGCGTCTGATCGCCTTGCCGGTGCCGGACGACGACCTCGTCCGGGTCTACCCGGTCAAGCTGGCCGGCGTCGGCGTGGTGGCGGACGACGTCGACCAAGATGGGCATTTGGACCTGGTCGGAAGCTACTGGGGCGTGCGAGGAGCAATGTCCGGGTTTGTCACTCGCAGCATCATCTACAAATGGAGTCTGCCGAACACGTTCTCGGAGGCGGCGATGGAGTGGCCCGCCTTCCGGGGCAACCGCGCTCAGACGGGTGAGTACATCCCGCGTTCCCTGCGGGGCGCGCCGCCGAGCGACACGATGCCACCGGCCGCGCCCGCGCTCGTCTCGCCGGCCCACGGCAGTTCGACGAGCGACACGACGCCGACGTTCGATTGGTCGGACGTGGCCGATCCCAGCGGCGTGGCCTACCGAATCCAAGTGGACAACAACGCGGACTTCTCATCGCCCGCGATCGACGCGAGCGGGCTGGCCGCCTCGACGTTCACTCCGGCGAGCGCGCTGGCGCTCGGGACGTATTCGTGGCGCGTTCGCGCCGTGGACGGCGCGGGCAGTGCGGGGGCGTGGAGCGCCGTCAGGACGCTGAGCATCGTGGCGCCGCCGCCGGACACGACGCCACCGCCGGCGCCGGTGCTTGCGTCGCCGTCGAATGGCAGCTCGACGAGTGACACGACGCCGACGTTCGACTGGGCGGACGTGACGGATCCCAGCGGCGTGGCCTATGGGATCCAGGTGGACAACAACGCGGACTTCTCTTCGCCCGCGATCGACGCGAGCGGGCTGGCCGGTTCGACGTATACTTCGGCAAGCGCGCTGGCGCTCGGGACGTATTCGTGGCGCGTTCGCGCCGTGGACGGCGCGGGCAATGCGGGGGCGTGGAGCGCCGTCAGGACGCTGAGCATCGTGGCGCCGCCGCCGGCGGACATGACCGGTCCGACGATGTCGTTCCTTTCGCCGTTGAACGGACAGGCGGTCTCGCGGAGGGTCACGGTGAGCGTCAGCGCGTCCGATCCTTCGGGGGTCGCGCAGGTCGACTTCTACGTCAACGGGGTGTTGAAGGCGACGGACATGTCCGCGTCCTGGTCGTGGAGTTGGAATACACGACCGTACCGGGGTCAGACCGTAACGCTGTCCGCCAGGGGCATCGATAGTCTGGGGAATGCGACGACGGTTTCGATCCTCGTCACCGTGCCGTGAGTACCGCGCCCCGCAGCCCGGGGGGCCAGGGGCGCGGTACCGAGGGCGGTTGCTTGCGTCTGTCGGAAGCCGCGGACTTTCGATTCGACCTCGCCCTGTCCCTATAATGTCTCTTGATGACCCTTCGCGAGAAAGCGGCGACGTTTCCAGAAACGCCGGGCGTGTACATCATGAAGGACGCCTGCGGACGGGTCGTCTACATCGGGAAGGCCAAGAGCCTCCGCGCGCGCGTGTCGAGCTACTTCCGTGGCGACGCCGAGCCCAAGGTCCGCGCGATGATGGAGCAGGTCGCGGACATCGAGTTCCTCGAGGCGCTGAGCGAGGTGGACGCGTTGATCGTGGAGGCGCGCCTGGTGAGAGACACGCAGCCCAAGTACAACGTCCGGCTCAAGGATGACAAGTCGTTCCCGCTGCTGGCGATCACGCGGTTCGACGACTTCCCGAAGGTGTGGACGGTGCACGAGACGGACGACGTCGACGCGGAGCGCCTCGGGCCGTTCCTCAGCGGCTGGGAGCTACGCGAGGCGGTCAAGGTGCTGCAGCGCATCTTCAAGTTCGCGACGTGTCGCTTGGAGATGAGGGAGGAGGACGACAAGCGCCGCTTCTTCCGGCCGTGCCTGCTGTATTCGATCGGCCGGTGCACGGCGCCGTGCGCGGCGCGCATCTCCAAGGAGGATTACGCGGCGAACGTCGAGTCGCTACGGCAGTTCCTTCTGGGCGATCGTTCGAAACTGCGGGGGGATCTGGAGAGGCGCATGAAGGTGGCCGCGAAGCAGTTGGAGTACGAACGGGCGGCGGAACTGCGCGACCAGATCCATGCCCTCGAATCGCTCGAGAAGCGGGGGACTCCGTTGGAGTATCTGGAGGGAGACATCACGCCGATCGACCCGCAGGACGGGCTGGAGGAACTGGCGCGGGTGCTCGGGCTGCCCGCGAAACCGAGGACGATCGAGGGGATCGACATCGCGCACTTGGCGGGGGAGGAGACGGTCGGGTCGCTCGTGTCGTTCCTCGACGGGGTGCCGTTCAAGAGCGGCTATCGCCGATACCGCATTCGGACGGTGACGGGCATCGATGATTACGCGTCCATTCGCGAGGTTGTGCGCCGCCGGTTCACGCGGCTGAAGGAAGAGGAGCGGGTGATCCCCGACATCTTCCTGATCGACGGGGGCGCGGGCCATCTGCAGTGCGCGGTGGACGAGTTGGCGAAGATGGACGTCGCGCGACGGCCGGTGATGCTGTCGCTGGCGAAGCGTGAGGAGACGCTCTATCGGCACGACGGGCAGCCGCGCGAGGTGCGGCTGGAGAAGGCGGCGCCGGCGCTGCGGCTCATGATGTACGTGCGCGACGAGGCGCATCGCTTCGCGCAATACTATCACCATCTGTTGCGGGAAAAGACGCTTTTCGGAGAGTCGTAGGCCAAGGAATCCGCCGCCGCGTCGAATAGGGCTTGCGGCCTATGGCTATTCTCCGTGACACTTCCGCCGGCCTCGTTCATCTCCCTGAGCGGGAACCGACCATGGATCCCGGAGCGAGGGAGTTGCCTGCGGAGGTGAGCGCCGGCGTGCGTTCCGGCGACCCGAAGGCCTGCGAGGAGTTTTTCAAGATGATGGCTCCAGCCGCTTTGCGTGTGGCGCGTCGGATGGTGGGAGATCCGCACGTGGCCGAGGACGTCGTGCAGGACGCGTTCCTGGCCGTCTTCCGGAAGGCCGGCACTCTCGTCGACGCGGGTTCGCTGCGGTCCTGGTTCTTCGCGGTCTTGTCGAACCGGTGTCGCGAATACCGGCGCTGGAAGGCGGTTCGCGAGGCCTACGTGCCGGAGCCGCCGGCATCGACGAAATCGTCGGGCGGCCTGCCCGACGCGCTGGGGCGCGTGCTGGAGGAACTGTCGGAGCTCGACCACATCCTCTTCGACCAGGTCATGCTCCAGCGGAGGTCGTACGAGGACGTCGCTCGGGAGCAGGGGATCACGACGGAGGTCGTGCGCACACGGGTTTACCGCTTGCGCAAGCGGCTGCGGGAGGAGTTGAAACGATGAGCGAGTGCGGGACCTTCGAGGAATGGATTTCCGAATCGCTCGACCGGGCATTGCCCGCGGCGCGGCGTTCGGAACTCGATGCGCACCTGGCGACGTGCGCCGGGTGCCGCCTGTTTCGGGACGAGGTTGCGGCGAGCGACGAGGAGTTGCGCGGCGGGACGGAATCGGAAGAGGCCATGTCTCGCGTCTGGAGGCGTCTGCGGCCGCGGAAGCCGCTTCTGCGAACGCTCTCGAAGTTCGCGGCCATGCTTCTGGTCGGCGTGGTCGGATATGCGGCTGGGCGGCTTCAGCCGTCGACGCCCGGGCCCAAGGTGACGCAGGAGCGACCGGGCGAGGCGGATCCGTTGTTGGCCGATCTCTCAGCCAAGTTGACGGTCGGGTTGCTTTGTCCGGGCGCGGACGATCCCGAGGCGGTCCTGCGCGCGGATATGGCCAGGCTCGCGGAGCGCGAGCTTCTTCCCATGAAGAGGTGAGGAGAGATATGCGCGCATGGCTTATGGTCGTGGGGGTTCTGCTGGCCGCGGCGAGCGCCGAGGCCGATGAAGGGGAGGAGATCCTGCGCCGCGCCATCGAGGTGTATCGGCCGTTGCCGTCGTATCAGGCGAAGCTCTTGGTGACGACGTGGCTGGCGGACGCGGAGATTCGTCAGGAAGGGCTCCTCAAGGTCAAGGGGGTCAAGATCATCTTTACCCTCAGGGACGCCGATTCGCGTCGTTGGGCTGCGTTGTTCCACGACGACGGAAAGCACCAATACCAGCTCGATTGGAGTCGGAAGAAGATCCTGCGGCGCAAGGCGGATGGCCGGTCATTGCAGGAGGCCGTCGGGTTCTTTCCGGGCTTCGATCGATTCGAGGCGTCCAGCGCGAGGTTGGAGGGGTCGTTCTTCGAGGACGGGAAGGAGTTCCATCGGGTCGTGGTGGAGTTGAAGGGGGCGACGGAGAAGTCGGCTTTCCGGTGTGTGCGGCTAGAGATTTCGGACGATGCCGCGCCCATTCGCAGGATGGAATTCATGAGCCCGCGCCGGCGGACGGTCTTGAGCGTCGTATTTCAGAAACAGGAGCTTGATCCGAAGCTGGAGGACGAGGAGTTCGCGTGGACGAAGCCCGTGGGGCTTGAGGACGTAGCAGTGGAGGATGTGGAGTCGGACCCCAAGTAAGCGTTGGAGACAGCCATGGACCTTGTGCGGACGATTGTGACGTCGTTGTGTGTTTCGTTGGCTCAACAGGAGACGCCTGAGCCAGGCGCGCAGGAGCCGCCGGTGCAGGAGAAGCCGCCGCAGAAGCTGACCTTGGAAAAGGTGCTGGAGGACATGCTTCGCGGTCTGCAAGACCGGCCGGAAGAGGAGGGGACGGTCCTGGAGCGCGCCCGCCGGCTGGAGGAGAAGATCCAGGAGATCGAGAAGAGGCCGGATCGCGAGAAGTGGAAGGAAGACTTGGAGCATGCGAAAAAGCAGTTGGAGGAATTGCGCGGCACGGGGTGGTGGGGGTTAGGTATGACCTTGGTGCCGTTGCCGAGGTTTCGCACGGAGAGACGCGATCATGTAGACCCGGCACTGCCTCAAACGAGCGGCGACACCTTGACCCAGTTCAGGTGGGGGGCGTGGTTGGAAACGATCTTGAACCAATCCGTTCGAATGCAGCTGTTGATCGAGCAGACGCGTACGTGGGAAGCGAATCACGGTTTCCTGCGGCAGCAGGACCGGACGGATCTCCATAGGGCGAAGCTGGATTTCCGTTTCTACGACTACGATCTGCCGTTGGAACTTTCGGTAGGGCGCATGAGGTTCGAAATCGGCGAGGAGCGGATGGTCGGCGACGACAGTTGGAGCAACTATGACCGTTCGTTCGACGGAGCGAGGTTCTTTCATCGGGAGTGGCTCGGGGAGCCCCTCAAGAGCGCGTATCTCGACATCGAGCCGTCTTGGGGCCGCCCCGTGACCGTCGAGCCGGGGCAAACCGATGATCGTGACATGAACGCGAGCGATCCGGACGTGAATCTGTACGCCTTCTCGACGACGCTCAATCTCCTGGACGGCACATTGTTGGGTCTGTATTTCCTGAAGGACGACGATCTTGAGACGATCCACGTGGGGGAGCGTGGCGTAGGCGGACGGCGCATCGAATCGCTTGGGCTGCGGTTGAAGCACGACATCCTCCCGATGTTCGAGGTCAAGGGGGAAGGCGTCTGGCAATGGGGCTCGTTCGCAGAGGACGATCATCGGGCGTGGGCGGTCCACGGAGCCGTACGCCTGCACGCGATCGGGACCGAGCCGTTGATGGGCGTAGATCTTTTCGGGCGCGGCATCACATTCGAAGTCAACTTCGCGAGCGGAGACCGGGATCCGGCCGACGGCAATCACGGCACCTTTCTGCCGCCTTATCCGTCGTCTCACGCGCTGCACGGTTTGGCCGACTTGGTCGGCTGGCGCAACATGCAGGAGTACGCGGTCCGTTGGGAGATAGGGCTCGACGGACTCATCGGGATCAATCATGAGGAAGATTCAGGGCAATCGGTTCTTTCCGTCGAAATCGGGTTTCACCGATTCTTCTTGGCCGAGGAGCGCGACGGATATTACGGGCCGCGCGGCGAGCTCATCCGGCGTGTGCCCGCGGGGGACGTATCGCGGGAACTGGGAGAGGAGGTCGATGTCGCGTTGGATCTTGCGGGTGTCATTTCCATCGGTTACGCGCGTTTCCAGGCCGGCGAGTTCCTGAGCGAGAGCGGCGGAGGCGAGGACGGCGACCTGTTCTATTTCAACTTTGGTTACGGGTTTTGATTCTGCTACGATGCTCGCGTGAGCGACCCCCAGAAACGCACCCTCGGCCGAACCGTCTTCAACACGCTGGCGATCGTGACGCTGGTCGGGTTCGTCATCTTCAGCGTGGGCATCACGGTATGCACGGCGTACATCCCGAGTCTGCGCCGGCGGGCCGAGGAGCGGCGCCTGTCGCGATATGTCCGGAAGTCGGTGCAGTACCGCGATCTGCGCTTCGGCGCCGACGACGCGACGCTGAGCTACGAGCGCGTGGAGCAGCTGGAAGAGCCCGACGGACAGGGACGGGACTCGCGGACCTTGCGGGAGTCCGCGCCGACCGGACGCCTGACGCGCGAATCCGCCAAGCGTGACCTGCGGCTCACTTCCGATGTCCTGCGCCAGCTCCTGCGCCACTACGGCCTGGTCGAGGACCCGCTCCTGCAGGTGGCCGTCAGCAACGATTACCGCGAGATCGCGTTCGTCAACCGCGGCGTCGTCCGGCGCGATGCGGCGGGGCGGTTTCATGTCGAATCGGGAGAACCGCTGCCGGAGGTGTTGGCGAGGCTCCAGGACGTTCGAGGGACGTTGGAGAACGCCGACCCGCAGGCGTGGGCCGACGCGGCGATCGATTCGGTCCTGACCGACGGCGTGCGCCCCGGGATCTTCGCCGACCGATTGATCCGGGTCCATCGCGAGCGTCCCGAGGAGACGGAGGCGTTGATCGGCGTGCTCCTCAAGATCGATACGGCGGAGGCGACCGAGGAGATCGCGCGTGCCGCGCTGGCGGTTCGCGACGCGACCCTCCAGCGGCGACTCATCGAGGGCGCCCAGAGCCGGCCGCGCCGACAGGCGTTCGATCCACAACGTCCGGAGGGAGATCGCGCGTCTCGACGAGCGCTCTTGTCGGCCGCCGCCGCGCGCGAGTGGGGAGACGGCCCGACGGATTTCGTGGTCGGCTGGGCGCTGTCGGCGCTCGAGGATGGGACCTTCGCGGACCTCGACGGCGACGCCCGCCGAGGTTTGCTCGATCGATTGGCGAAGTACTTGACGCCGTCGTACGCGGGCCGGCTTGCGCGCGCGGTGGAGTCGCGGTCGGCGTTGGAGGCCGCCGCGGCGTACGGCCTGCTGCGCCGTCTGGTCGGAGAAGTGGCCGAGCAGGATTCGCAGGACCTCGAAGCGGCGCGCGCGTGGGTGGCGGAACTGCGCCGGCGCAAGCCGGAGCTCTTCCGTGAGCCATGAGGCCCTCGGGTCTGCGGTTGACCGGAGGGACGGCCCGCGGGGCGAAGCTCTGGTCGGTTCCCGGACGCGACGTGCGTCCAGCCTTGGCGCGGATGCGGGTGTCCCTCTTCGAGATCCTGCGGACGCGCATTCCTGGGGCGAAGGTCGCGGATTTGTTTGCGGGCAACGGGACGTTGGGATTGGAGGCCCTCAGCCGCGGGGCCGCGCACTGCGTCTTCTTCGATGTCGACGAGCGGGCGATCGCGGCGCTTCGACGGAATCTGGAGAAGTTACGCATGCTCGATCGGGCGGACGTGGTGTGCGCCGACGCGTTCGACGCGGCGCGGCACATCGCTTCAGCGGTCGACGTCGTGTTCGTGGATCCGCCGTACGCGCTTTATGATGATCCGGCGGGTCGCGCGCGGCTGGAAGCGAGCGTGCGGGCGATGCCGGGCGCGCCGCTGGTCGTGGCGGAGCATCGATCGGTGCAGGAACTGGGTGAGGCGTGGGCGGACAGGAGGCGCACGGATCAGCGTTCGTACGGCGGGACGCGGGTGTCGTTCTACGAATGAGCGCCCCACCTGTGCGCGGTGCGTGGGATATACTTGAAGGGATCACTGCGAGAGTCGACGCGATGGACCGCATTCAAACGACGGTCACGGACCTGGGCCCCGGGGTTTGCGAGCTGTGCGTCCATGGGGCCATCGATTGGGCTAACTTCGAGCGATTCAAGGAAGCCGTCGATCAGATCTTCAAGCGGAAGATCTATCGGATCATCGTCAATCTGAAGGGGACCGACTACATCTCGAGCACGGGCGTGGGGTGCATCTTGGGGATGCTGGACACCGTGGCGGCGAGCAAGGGCGAGGCGATTTTCGTGCACGTGTGTCCGGAGGTCATGAACGTCTTCGAGGTGCTGGGGCTTTCGCAGATGCTGCGATTCGCGAGCTCGACGGAGGCCGCCGCGGATATGCTCAAGACGGCGCCTCAGTAAGAGCGACCCTGTCAGAAGGCGCAGCGGACGGGACGATGGAATCGCTTGATCAAGGTGAGTTCGTTCCCTATCGGTTCCCCGGCGCGGTAGTGCACCTCATCCATCATCCGGCGCATGAGAAAGAGGCCCAGCCCTCGATTCCTTCCCATCGCCACGTGCCGGGGCAAATCAGGATCGGGGACGATCAGGGGATCGAACGTATCGGCTTCGTCGCGGACCACGATGCGCAGGCAGGCGGAATCGGCCTCAACGTCGATCTCGATGGGGGCGTCCGAGACGCCTCCATAACCGTGTTCCATGATGTTCGCCACTGCTTCATCGACCGCCAGCACGCATTGGCCGGCCTCGCCGCGAGGCATCTGGAGGCGTTCCGTGACCCGACCTATGAAATCGCGCACGAGGCTGAGGGAGGCGGGCTGACTGCTGACGGTGATCCCGGTCTTGAAGAGGCGGCCTCGAAGAGCGACTTGACTTTCCGCGTATCCCAGACCCATGCTCATGCCTCGTGTTTGAGCAAGGTCCATGCCAGGCGATCGTGACGGTCAGGACCCCGTTTCCGGCGCGGAATCGATGTCTGCGGCTACGACGGTGAAGGCGGCCGACGAAATCGTGAGTCGCCCGTACAAAGTCCTTTCCTTGCGGGCGACTCATCCGCCGTAGCTCGCGAAACCTCAAAAACGACGCGAAAGCGAAGGCGGATCGCCCTGGCATTCTCATTGCCGTACTTTTTACGAGAGGCTCAATCGTCGCTTGGAGTTTGATTTTCGTGAGGTAGACTCCTCTCGATGCTCGACAGGGACTTCGGGGCGGCTCTGGTGGCCTCTGGGGTTCTTACCGAAGGGGAGCTTCAGGAGGCCCTGGCTGAGCAGGAGCGGCTCTCTCGCACCGCGTCCCGCCCGCCCTTCCTCTGGGACATCCTCATCGGCAAGGGGACCTTGAGTCGCGTTCAGGTCGACGAGGTCTTGGCATCCATCCAGAATCGGCGGCGGTTCTGCAGCGCGTGCAACGCGGGAGTCCTGGCTCCCAGGGTCACTCCCGACGGGGAACAGTGCGGCCGATGCGGCCAGCTCGTGTCATGGCGTCCGGTGCGAAGGGAAGAGGCGCAGTCGCGCAGCGATGACACGGTGACCCTCTTGGATGAAGCGCCGCCGAGCGTGCGGATGGCCGCTCGGGATCCGGCGTGTTTGTTGGGCAAGTACGTCATCGTGGAGGAGGCGGGACGCGGCGGGGCCGGCGTCGTGTACAAGGCTTGGGACCTGGTGCTCGGCCAGTATGTCGCGCTGAAGCTGATTCGAAAGGACGTCGAACTGGATCCCGCCCACTCCGAGGAGCAGGTGCGGGAGCTGATCGGGGAGGCCAGGAACGCCATCCGGCTGCGGCACCCCAACATCGTTCCCGTGATAGACGCGGGCATCATCGGGAAGGAGTTCTACATCTGCATGGAGTACATCGACGGCCCCTCGCTCGCGACGCGCTTGCAGGAGGCGCGGCAGGCCGGTCGTGTCTCGCCGTTCTACGAAGATCCGGTGCGGTACCTGGAGATCCTGCGGGATGTCGCCCTCGCCGTGCATTACGCCCACACGTTTCCCAGGCCGGTCATCCACTGCGATCTGAAGCCGGGGAACATTCTCCTGGACAAGGGCCAAAGGCCTTATGTGGCGGATTTCGGGTTGGCTCAGCCCATCGTGGTTGCTCCGGGAGGCGAGCGGAAGGACGAGCTCGTGATCCGCGGCACGCCCGCGTACATGGCTCCGGAACAGGTGCTGGGGAATCGGGAGAGATTCGGGCCGTGGACGGATGTTTATGCGCTGGGGGCGACGCTGTACGCGCTGCTGGCCGGCCGACCCGTTTTCAGCGGAACCGATTTCCACGTCTTCTTCCAGACCGTGAACGCGCCGCCGGATCCGCCGTTGCAGGCCTCCAAGGGGCCTATGGCCGATCGACTGGCGCGGGCGACCCGCCTGGAGGCGGCGTGCTTGAGGTGTCTCGCCAAGAAGCCGGAGGATCGCTATGCGACCGCTCGAGAGGTGGCGATGGAGATGGACGCCGCGATCGGGTCGCTTCGGGCTGATTCCGCGACGGAACGACTCGTGGCCATGCTCAAGCTGGATGGGGCGGAACCTTGCGAGGTGTCCGCCGACGACGTGCACAGCGTGACGACGGACCATCGAGCGCAGGCGGCGATCCTCGACGCTTTTCTCATGCGCGTCATCGAGAAGGTCAACGTCGTCCAACCGAGGCTGCACCGCCTGGAACTGCAGAGTCGCGCGTTGGAAGACGTGGCGGTCCTGCATGCGACGAAGCAGATCCTGATCGTGTTACGGCGGGGTCATGCCGTCGAGATCCCGTGGGCCGTCCTGCGCCCCCAGCAGTTCGTCGCCCTTGCTCGCGACGCGCTGAAACTGGAGACGCCCGAGGATCGATTGGCCCTCGGACTGTACGGTCTGTCCAACGGGATGCGGTCGGTGGCTCAGGAGTACTTGGGGTCGCTGGAGGATTCGGCGCTTTCGGAGATCGGCCGCGAGCTCCTCGCGAAGATGGCCTGAAGCCCGAACGCTTTTACCGGCACGGTTCAGTCCGGGCTTGTGCGAGGAAACAGAGGGAAGCAGAGCACCCAGCGCGGCGACCGCAACCGAACTCGGGGATCCTCCGTTTTCCGTCCGGAGAATACTATGAGGAAGCCAGGAGGAAGACCGAAGGATAGGACGACCGACTTC
>JACPRB010000340.1 GCA_016190155.1 Planctomycetota bacterium | reverse complement strand
GGCATCCTCACCTTTCGTGCGAAGAAGCCCCCCTCTTCCTCCTGGCTTCATGCCTTCCTTATAGGTCTTCCGGACAGAAGACGGGAGGCGAGCCACAACAGGGTTTCGGAATTGGGATGCGACCGCCGCGCTGGGGTTTCGAACGCGTGAACGGATGAACCGATGAACTGATGAACGGCTCAGTAGCCGCATCTTTTCGACTCGCGGCAAGCGCTTGATCGCGTGTTCCCGCGACAGGGCGCGCCCCTTCGTCGCGTGCGCCTCCCAGTAGCGCAGCCGAAGCGGCCCGCGACCGCGCGTGTACTTGGCGCCACGCGCCGTCCTGTGTTGCCGCAGCCGCCGCGCCATGTCGGTCGTCACGCCCGTATACAGCGATCCGTCGCCGCAGCGCAGGATGTAGACGTACCACATCGTCTCATCTCTTTATCGGCAGACGTGCCCGTTCCCCCGTTCCCCCGTTCATCCGTTCGCTCGTTCAGCCGTTCGGAGGTTTGCGTTGTCCGGAACGGGCGAACTCTCGAACGGGTGAACCGATGAACGACTATGTGGGCTTGAAGCACCGCCGGCAACGCGCCTCGTATTTGTCCGTCGAGCCCACGTCGATCCGCTTCTTCCCGCGCGTCACGCGCTGGTTCCGGTTGGCGGGATTGCCGCAGATCACGCAGATGGCGAGATTCTTGGTCACGTACTCGGCGACCGCCATCAGCCGCGCCATCGGTTCGAAGGGCGTCCCGCGATAGTCCTGATCGAGCCCCGCCACGATGACGCGCCGACCGCTGTCGGCCACCTGCTCGCAGATGCGCACGATGTCGGGCTCGAAGAAGTGCGCCTCGTCGATGCCGACGACATCCGTATCGGGCTTGGTCAACCGCAAGACGTCCTCCGGCTTGCGGATGCTGCGCGAGGGGATCTTCACCAGGTCGTGCGAGACCACGTGATCGCGCGCGTAGCGCGAGTCGAAGGCGTGCTTGAACACCTGCACTTTCTGTTTGGCGATGGCGGCCAGGCGCAGGCGGCGGATGAGTTCCTGGGTCTTACCCGCGAACATGCTGCCGCAGATCACCTCGATCCAACCGGTCCCGCGCGGAAATTGGTGCATCGGTAAGCGCTCCGCTGTTCAATCCGCGGCCGCCGAACTAGAATGTCGGATTATGAAGGGCAACGGCGACGCCGTCAAGATCGTGCAGAAGAACCGGAAGGCCTTCTTCGACTACGAGATCTCCGACCGATTCGAGGCCGGGCTCGTGTTGACCGGTCCCGAAGTCAAGTCCATCCGCGACGGTAACGTGAGCATCCACGAGGCGTACGCGCGGCTGACGAACGGCGAGGCCTGGGTGGTGAACATGGAGATCGGCCACTACGCCAACGCCGGGCCTTTCCAGCACGAGCCCAAGCGTCCCCGCAAGCTCCTACTGAAGAAACGGGAATTGCAGAAGCTGGCCGGCAAGCTCTCCGAGCGGGGGCTCACGCTCATCCCCCTCGCATTGTATTTCAAGAAGGGGTTCGCTAAACTTGAGCTCGGCGTGGCTCGCGGCAAGAGGAAGTACGACAAGCGCGAGGTCATCCGCAAGAGAGAGGTCGAGCGGGACCTGCGCCGGCGGATGTCGCGCGGGTGACGATCTTTGAAAAGCGGGCGTGAGGACCCTGAGGGTGGCAGAGGAACCTGAGGAAGACAAGCCCTAACACCGAAGGACCCAGGAAGGAATCCTACACCAGAGGACGCTGAGGACGCAGAGATTCCTTTTGAAAACGGACGTACCCGCTAGGGCCGAGTCTGTTGCCTGGGCGCCCCGAGTCCAGAGAACACACAGAAGAGGGCACAACCGTTCAGCCCATCCGATGCCGATGCCTGGCGCGCGTTCGCAAGTCCGAGCCGCCGGAACTCCGGCGCATCGGTGAGTGCGGCAGGAGATGGCTTTCCGATAGGTGTTTTCTCTGGGTTCCCTGTTGTGCTAATCGGGCAAATCTTTGTGCTACAACAAGATTCTTCATCAACCTCCAGGCCAGTCGCCTGAGTATCTCTGAGGAAGGCAGGAAACCAGGAAAGGAAGTCGGTCGTCCTATCCTTCGGTTTTCCTCCTGGCTTCCTCATAGTATTCTCCGGACGGAAAACGGAGGATCCCCGAGTTCGGTTGCGGTCGCCGCGCTGCGCCCTCTGGTGTTGATTCGTCTTTCTCGGAGTTCTCTGAACCCCTCTGGGTCCTCGGAGCCGAAGTGGGCCCGAACAGGTATCGACCGGGTCGACAACGCGGAAGGTAGCGCGCCGAGGATGCTCGTTGGCCTCGTAAAAAAACGGGCACCAAACATAAATGCTGAACCGGCATACGCTCTCGCGGCTTAGTCCGTGACGTCCCGCGAGCTCCGGCCACGACCGGCGGTCTTCGGATCGTCGGGGGCTCGCGTCGACGCTAATGGGTGGCCTATGCCAAAGCGCTCCGCCGGCGGGACGCGGAGGTGAACGGTTCACAGCCGGATGGCCCGGCGGAAGCCCGTCCGTGGGCGTCCGCAGGGCGACATCAACCGCGGACTACGCGCGTAGAAGCCCCCGCTGAATCACCTTGGGACGGGAGTTCGATTCTCCCCGGGTCCACTTCGACTCCGCGCGACAGGACGAGAACTGCAGATGTTTTGCGCTACCCCT
>JACPRB010000336.1 GCA_016190155.1 Planctomycetota bacterium | reverse complement strand
GTATCTCTGAGGAAGCCAGGAAACCAGGAAAGGAAGTCGGTCGTCCTATCCTTCGGTCTTCCTCCTGGCTTCCTGGCTTCCTCAGAGTATTCTCCGGACGGAAAACGGAGGATCCCCGAGTTCGGTTACGGTCGCCGCGCTGCGTCCGCTGGTGTCGGTTTCCTCTCTGCGTGCTCTGCTCCCCTCTGTTTCCTCGCGCAAGCCCGGATTGAACCGTACCGCACTTCCTTTCCTGGTTTCCTGCATTCCTCATGGGATCACTCCTCAGTACATGGGCCATCCCTCAAGCCGACGGAGTCGTGCTCGAACAGCTTCGCTTCAGAGAGTTGCATGAGAATCTTCTCGAAGAAGACAAGAACCTGGCTGATGGGAACCCAATCTCCGGATCTCCCCTCGCTCTCTTCGGGCCTCCGGGGAATCTCTGGGTGACCGCTTGCGCCTATCCTTCTTCCACGCGTTGTGATAGATTCCGCCCCTGCACATGATTCCCCTGCGGCTGGCCGTTGTTTCGTCGCACCCCATCCAATACCACGTCCCGCTGATTCGCCGGTTGGCGGCTCACCCCCGGATGGACGTCACCGTTTACTACTGCTCCGACCACGGAGTGAGGCCGGGCTTCGACCCTGGATTTCGCCGGCGCTTCCGGTGGGATATCCCCCTGCTCGGAGGCTACCGCCACGTCTTCACACGCAATCTCTCCCCGTTCCCTTCCTTCGAACACTTCCTCGGGATGGTCAATCCGAGCATCGCCTTCGAAATCCTTCGCGGACACCACGATGCCGTCTTGATTCACGGCTATGGCCTCGCGAGTTACTGGCTCGCCGCCGCGGCCGCCTGGCTGGAAGGAATCCCGATTCTCTTCCGCGGCGAGGTGCGCCCGCGCCGCGCTGATTGGAAGGATACGCTGCTGCGATTCTGGCTTCGACGCGCCCGGGCGTGCCTGGCGATCGGACAAACCAGCGCGGAGTTCTACAGACACTACGGAGTGCCGCAAGACCGCATCTACTGGACTCCGTACAGCGTCGACAACGACTTCTTCCTGCAACGCGCGACGGAGTGGGCGAATAGAAAACGGGAAGCGAAACGCCGGATCGGCGTCGCCGAGGACCTGCCCGTCGTGCTTTCCTGCGGGAAATTCACTCCCCGTAAGCGAACGGAGGACTGCCTGCGGGCCTTCGCCAAGGTCGACGGCATGGCCACGTTGGTGCTGGTCGGAGACGGGCCGCTGCGGGCCGACCTCGAGTCGAAGGCGAGGGATCTCGGACTTACGCGTGTCTTCTTCGCCGGCTTCAAGAATCAAACTGAACTCCCCTCCTATTACGCGGCCGCAGACGTGTTCGTCATGCCGTCGGATTGCGAAACCTGGGGCCTGGTCGTCAATGAGGCGATGTGCTTCTCGCTCCCCATCGTCGCGTCTACAGGCGTATCCGCCGCCCGAGATCTGGTGCGCGATGGAGAGAACGGCCTCCAGTTCGCCCCCGGCGACGTGACGGCGCTGGCGAATCACCTGGAAGACCTGCTCAGCTCCCCCGAGCGGCGACGGCAAATGGGCGCCCGATCCTTGCGCCTGATCCGCCCCTGGAGCCACGACGCCTGCGTCCGGGAGATCGTGCGCGCCATGGAGGACATCTCCGCGCCCACGCGCCGGACTCGCGCATGCCGTCGCCCGCGCGTCGTCGTCGCTCATCCGGGTGGGCAGTACTCGCATCGGGTCGCCGCCGCTTTCGAGAAAGCCGGACTCCTGGAAGCCTTCCTCACGAAGCGCAGCCTCATTTCTCTCGCCGCCAAGGCGACCGGGAAGCTCCTGCTGCGCGACAACGCGGGCTTCATGGAAAGCCGATTGGCGGATCGCATCGCCGTGCGCCGGCTGGAATCGATGCGATGCGACGTCCTGATCGGGTACGAGGTCTCTTCTCTGGATTCCTTCGAAGTGTGTCGCCGGCGCGGGATCGTGCGCGTTCTCGATCACGCGGCGGAGCATTGGCGCGAGCAGCGACGCGTGTTCGACATCGAACGCCGCCACGGAGCGCCTTGCCCTCGCCTCCCGGATTGGGTCGAGCGCCGCGTCGAAGCCGTCAAGGAACGAGAGCTGGCGCGCACACAGTGGCTCTTCACGCTCTCGGAGGTCGCCTCCCGCTCGTTCGAGGACGCGGGCTTCCCGCGTGACCGCATCACCCGCATCCCTCTGGGCGTCGACTTGGATCGATTCCGCCCCAAGGCGACCTATCGGACGAGCGGCCCGTTCCGCATCCTCTTCGTGGGAAACGTGATCGCCAAGAAGGGGATCACGTACCTCATGGAAGCTTATCGAAGGCTGGGGATTCCGGAGGCCGAACTGTTGCTGGTCGGCCCGATGGGTTATCCGCGGGAGTATGGGCCGGACCAGCTTCGCGGCGCGCGACAGATCGGACGCGTAGACCAGATCGTCCTCCAAGGCTATTACCAAGATGCGGACGTCTTCGTCCTGCCGTCCCTTCTGGACAGCTTCGGCATGGTCGCCTTGGAGGCGATGGCCTGCGGCACCCCGGTGATCATCTCCCGAAGCGCCGGCGCGAGCGAGCTCGTACGCGACGGGATCGACGGATTCGTCGTCGAGCCGCGGGACGTCGAAGGGCTCGTCCACCGCTTCCGGTGGTGCCACGAACACCGCCATCGGCTGGAGGAGATGGGGCGCGCCGCCCGGCGCCGGGCGGAGGAATACGGCTGGGCGCGGCATGCCTCGGAAGTCGTCGAAGCGACGATCGAGGTGTGGGAGCGGACGAAGCGGGAATCCTCCGTTTCTCTCGCGGAACGCCGCCTCGTGGAGTGTTGATGGGCTATCTTCAATTCACGGCGGGGGCGTTGTTCGCGCTGGCGGCCGCCTGCGCCGGATGCATCGCGATCTTCTTCAATTGGCGGGCCGGCGTCTATCTGCTGTTCCTGTGGATCCCCGCGGAAGAGCTCGTGCGCAAGTTCGCCGGCAACGACATGGCCTTCTTCCTCGTCAAGGACATCCTGCTGGCGGCTACCTACGCGGCCTACTTTCTGGCGGAACGTCGCGCGGATCCCAAGCGGGCGTTTTCGAGCCCGGCCGTCGTCCCGCTCCTGCTGTGGTTCGGATGGGCCGTGGTGCAGGTCTTCAATCCGCATTCGAACGGCGTGTTCATGGGCCTCGTCGGATTGCGCATGAGTTTCGCGTACGTCCCTTTGATCTTCCTCGGCTTCCACATGTTCCGCGACGATCGCGAACTGCGCCGGTTCTGCACCGCCCTGCTCGCCCTCATCCTCATCGTCGACGCCGTGGGGCTCCTGCAGTTGATCCTGGGGCCCACCTTCATGAATCCGTCGAGATTCGTGCGACCGACGGGAGCGGATTTTCTCCAAGCCCGAGGAACCCTCGCCTACGGCATCTTCACCTACACCAACTCCGTCTTCGCCAGCGAATCCCGATACGGACGCTTCTTGCTGCTGTCCTTCGCCCTCATCCTCGGCTTCACCGGCTTCGCGCAGTCCCAGCGGCTGAACCGCCTGCGCCTGCTGTGCGTGATCGCGCTCCTGGCGACCGGCGTCAATCTCCTCATGAACGGCTCACGAACGCTGTTCGTTTGCCTCGCGCTCATCGGGGTGGGATTCATCGTCCTGAGAATCCGCGAATCGGCCTCCAGGGCCCTGCCCAGCGCCTTCGTCCTCGGAGCGGCGCTCGTGGCCGCCGGCTCGTTCACCTGGTTCGCGCATCCGAGGATCGCCCGCTCCGTCTACGGCTTCTACTACGCGACCCTGTCGCCCGATTCGGCGGACTTCGAGGTCGCGCGAAGGTTGAGACAGAACGTCACCAACGAAACGGGCAGCGTCTGGGGCGCGATCGCGGCATCGGGCTTGTTCGGTCATGGAACCGGAACTGCTTCTCAGGGCAGCCAGTACGTCATGACTCGCGGAGGTCCGGGCGCGAGGGCGGAGCACATCAACCCGGTCGAGTCGGGTTTCGGAGCCTTCGCGTGGGAACATGGTGTCGTCGGCCTCGGCTTGGTGCTGTGGTGGATGGTCGCCCTGCTCGCCGATCAGCTGCGCGCGGCGAGAGAACTTCGCCACGGTCGATGGCTCGGATTGGGCGCCGCGATCTTCCTATGGTCCGCGTTGTTCCTCGGACCGATCACGTTGTGGGGGATCCAGGGATTCCAGGATTTCGTCGTCAACTCGCATCTGTGGTTCTGGAGCGGAGTGCTCTTGGCGCTGCCCGCTTTACGGGAACAGACCTTCGTGGAGAGCCGCGTATGGCACGCCCCTTCCGGGTCGTAATCGTCGTTCCTCCCAGCTTCAGCCGGGGCCTTCAGCCGGTCTCCGCCGTGGGCTACCTCAACGCGGTCCTGCGCCGACAAGGATACGAGGTTCTCGATCTGGATCTCGACTATCTCCTGACGCAGGAAGACCCGACGCTGTCGCAATGGGTCTATCGCCTGCAAAGCCCGTTCAACCAGCCCGAACGCGTCAACTTCTTCGTCCGGCCGGAATTGGTCCTGTGGTCACTCTCGGGCGACGCGGATCCGCCTCCCGAAGCCTGGACTCCCAAGGAGGCGCCCCAGGTGTTCCGGATTCAAGAGTGGATGCGAGGCGCGGCCGGGCGCATCCTGGCGCTGGAGCCGGACGCCCTGCTCGTGACCAGTCACATCACCAGCCTCTGGTGCGGCCTCCTGCTGGCCAAGAACGTCAAGCGCGATCGGCCCCAGCTCCCCATCGTCGTAGGAGGACCCGGCGTCGGCCTGCCGGAAGTGCGCGACTTCGTCCTGGACCTCGGGACGATCGACTATGTCGTCGTGGGCGAAGGGGACGTTACCGCCGTAGAGCTCCTCGACCATCTGGCTCGACACGGAGGCGCCGGATGCGGGCTCGCCGGCGTCGCCGAGCGCGGGACGTACACGCCCCGTCCCATGATCCGGGATCTCGACTCCCTTCCCCTTCCCGACTTCACGGGGCTTCCGGCTCCGGGATTGGATCTGTGGAACTACCGGCGCGGCATGAGATTCGACCGCATCACGATCCGAGCGGGCGCCATCCCGGTGTCCTCGTCGCGCGGATGCGTGTTCAAGTGCAGTTTCTGCAGCGACACGAGCTACTGGCATCAATACCGTTCGCGCAGCGCGGAAGCGGTGGCCGAGGAGATCGATGTTCAGACGAAGAAGCACGGCGCCCCGCACGTGATGCTCATCGATAGCCTGCTCAATCCGAAGGCGGAACGCCTCGACGGTCTCCTCTCGGCCATGGAGTCGAGACAAGACAAACCTTGCGTCGTGTTCGCACAATTGACGGCGCGGGCGCTTCCCCCGGAGACCGTCGGCCGCATGGCCCGCGCCGGATTCCGATATGTGATCTTCGGCGTAGACGGCATCTCGCAGGAGATGCTCGACCTGATGCGCAAAGGCACGAACGCCGACGACGTCCTCTCCGTGGTCACGTCGGTATCTCAAGCCGGCATGGCCTGGTATTCGGGATTTCTGGTGGGGCATCCGGGGGAAATGCAGCAGGACATCCTCAAAGGCGCCGCGTTCTTGCGCGAGTTGGCCGGCCGGCTCAGGTCCATGGGAGCTTCGGGATGGAACTGGCCTCACCTGCACATCCAGCCGGTGCGCGTCGAACCGTACAGCGCCTTGTACCAAACGCCCGCGCGCTTCGGCGTGAAGCTGGGAGGCTTCGACATTCGTGTGCCTCCTTCGCTGTCCCATCTCCGCAGCCGGATTCAACCTCTCCTGGTTCGCTGGGAGAACGCCCCGGAGCCGCGCGACCTGGCCAGGCGCATGATGCTCCTGAAGAAGCTGGGCGCGTTTCCTGAGGCCCAAGAAGTTCCGATCCCGGCCGATCTGGTGCGCCCGTTGCTTCGAGCCGGGGGACGCGTGGTCCGCCTGCCGGAGGGCCGGCCCACGGACCCTGGAGAGGAACTTCGAGAGCTGCAGGAAGGCAAGGCCTGTCTTTGGAACGGCTCGGCCACTCCACCCGACATCTCCTCGGCGTTCGGGGCTACGCTCGACGCCATCGGATGATCGCGCCGGCCTCCACGGTGAACGTCGCTTCGTTGGAAACTTCGTCCTCCGATGCGTATAATCGCCCCCCGGCATGCCCTCCATCCGCGAGAAACTGTCTTGGCTCCTGGGCGTTGTCCGCAGGCGCAAAGCGGTCGTCTTGTTCCTCGGCTTGCTCATTCATGGAAGCGCCGGCGTTTATTTGCTCACCGCCACCCCGCTGTATCGGGCGGAGGCCAAACTCCAAGTCGAGCCTGAGAACGGCCCCGCCTTCAATCGGGAAGAGAGCTACTTCCTGGGCCTCCGCAGCCTCCGCTGGAACGATTACATGGGCACCCAGCTGCGGATCATCACCGGCCGGGAGATCGCCGACACCGCGTTGTCCAGCCTGCCTGAACCCCTCCGAACCCGTTGGCGGCACAAGCGTGACCCGGCGGGACTCCTTTCTTCCCAATTACAAGCCGAAACCGTTCCCGAGACTTATCTCATCCGAATCCGATACGTCACGGAAGACCGCGAGGAGGCCGCCCCCGTCCTGGACGCCGTCGTCAAGGCTTACGTCGATTCCCGCGCGGGCCAGTACGGAGCGACCAAGCGGTCGGCGGCCGGCGAGCTCTCCGCCCATACGCTTCCCGAACTCCAGCGGGCGCTCCAGGAAAGCGCCGCCGAGCTGGATTCATTCCTGGCACAGGACGGCAACAGCGAACTCGAGCAGCGCCACGCCGCGACCTTGGAACGATGGCGCAAGGTAAATGAACGCCTTGGCGCGGTGCGGCTGCAACGCCTGGAGTTGACGTCCCGCCAGAAGGCGTTCGAAGACGCTCGTCAGGTCCCCGAACAAATACTGGCCGTCCCCGACGCGCGGGACAGCGAGACGATCCGTGAGCTTCGCCGCCAGGAGATGACGATTCGGGACGAGTTTTCCTCCCGCGCAGGACGTCTGCGGACGAAGCACCCGGAACGGCTCGCCCTCGAAGCCCGCCTCCAGGAGATCCGCCAGGGGATCGACGCCGAGATCGCCCGCATCATCTCGGGGGTCACCGCCCAGCTCAACGAGGCCCGACACGAAGAGGAGCTGCTTCTGGCCGAGTCGGCCGCCCTGGAGGAAACGCTCGCGGCCCTGCGCAAGAACCTGTTCCAACTCAACCGGCTCAAGTCCAAGGTAGACACCGCCCAGAAGACCTACGACCTCTACTACGGGAAGTACGGCGAAGCCAACGCCACCGCCGACGTTCGCGTCGCCAACGTCGGCGTGCATGAGTACCCGCGCGCCCCGCAAGGCCCCTTCTATCCCAACTGGCCCTTCGGCCTCGCCATGGCGTTCATGCTCTTCGTCGTGGCTTCGGTCGGCCTCCTCCTCCTCCTGGAGCGGCTCGACGACACGATCCACGCTCAAGAGCCGCCGGAAACGTACTCCGGGCTGGAGCCGTTGACCGTCATCCCCGCCGCCGAATCCATCGGAGTCGATGGACCTCGATCCCGCCCGCTGGCCGATATCGCCGGTCCCGGACTGGAGGCTTTCCGCAGGCTGCGCTCCGACATGACCTATCGTCTCATGAGCGATCCGAATCGCCGCGTCGTCGCGCTGCTGAGCCCCATGGCGGGCGAAGGCAAGACCACCGTCGCCGTGCGCCTCGCGGAGGTCTTCGCGATGGCCGACAAGAAGGTCCTGCTCCTCGAGGCCGACCTTCGCCGCCCCAACCTCCATCACGTCCTCGGCAACGTCCACGCGGCCGACCTGGAGAAACTCCTGACCCGCGAGGCGGATCCCGAAGCGGTCATCACGCCGGCCCGCTACGGGCGATTCGACGTGGCGTGCGTCGCCCGCAGCATTCCCAATCCCACGGAGTTGCTGGCCGGCGCGCCCGTCCGCGATCTACTCGACTACGCCCGGCAACAATACGACGTCGTCATCGTCGACACGCCTCCGTTGCTGCTGACGGCCGACGCCGCGATCATGGCGAAGCAGGCGGACCTCAGCCTGCTCGTGCTGCGCCATCGCGTCAGCCGGCGCCAACATGTCGTAACGGCCATGCGCGAACTCAAGGGGCTCGGGCTGGCGCCCGCCGGTATCGTGCTGAACGCCGTCGCGTCGAACGAAGCGCTCTCCTACTCTTCGTACTATCATGCCGAGCCTCGCGCCGCCGTGCCGTCCGCTTGAATCGCGCGACCGCTCGGACCCCGCGGACCGCGGTGGCTCGTATCGGCTGTTGATTCTCACCCAGTACTATCAGCCCGAGCTCATCGCCAGCGCGCAGATGCACTCGGATATCGCCGTCGGATTGGCCCGCAAGGGCGCGCGCGTCCGAGTGCTGGCCGCGCAACCGGCAATCGCAAGTCCGGGCGCGCCGCCGCGCCAGCCGGCGCATGAATATCTACAGGGGGTCCGCGTCCGGCGCGTAGCCAATCCTCGGTGGAACCGCATCTCCCTCATCGGCCGACTGGTGAACTTCGCGGTCACTTCGGTGGGCGCGCTCATCCAGTTGTTGCGCGAGCCCAAGTGGGATCTGCTGGTCGTCGACCCCACGTCGCCGTTCAATCCGCTGCTCGCGTGGCTCATGCGCCGCCTTCGCGGTCTCCGATACGCGTTCCTCATCACCGACGTGTATCCCACGATCGCCATCTCGCTGGGATACGTCTCTCCGACGGGCCTCGTGGCCCGCTTGTGGCATTGGGCGTATCGCCTCGTGTGCCGCGACGCGGATTGCGTGATCGTGCTCGGCGAATGCATGCGAAGGAGGGTCCGCGAAAGCCTGCTGCCCAACGGTCACGGCCGCAACTTGCGTGTCATCCACGGATGGGCGGACGAACGCGCGATCACGCCCTGCGCCAAGCGCGACAACCCCTTCTGCCGGGACCATTCCCTGCACGACAAGTTCGTGGTCCTGTACTCGGGCAATCTGGGGCGAGGCCACGATTTGGAGACGCTCCTGGACGCGGCGGACCGGCTTCGCGACGATCCCGAGATCCTGTTCCTCATCATCGGCGACGGAGCGCAACGCGCGCGTCTGCAGGCGATCGCGGCCGAGCGGGAGCTGCCGAACGTCCGGTTTCTGCCGTATCAGTCCCCGGAGATCGCCGGCCGCTCGCTGACCTGCGGCGACGTGTGCGTCGTCAGCATCCGCAAAGGGATCGAAGGGCTGCTCTTTCCGTGGAAGTTCTATTCCTCCCTGGCGTCGGGCCGGCCGATCCTGGCGATCACGGACGCCAGGTCGGAAGTCGCCGGCATCATCGAGACGAATCAATGCGGGTTGCGAGCGGAGCCAGGGGACGCGGCCGGCGTCGTCGCCGCGCTGCGGACGCTGAAGGATCAATCCGATCTCCGCGGGCGGATGGGGCGGAATGCGCGGGCGCTGCTGGAGGCGCGATTCACCCGCGAGCGGGCGATCGAGGCGTATGACGAGTTGTTCGCCGGGGCGCGATGGAGGTGATTCCTGCGGAGAGTATTAATCTTCGTCGGAGGGCGTCCAAGAAGCTCCGGGAGATTAATGCGATCGAGAGCCGGCACCCGGTGCCTGCCACAGAACGGGCCCCCGGTCAGACCGTGAAGCAACAAGGTCGAAGAGCCGGACCGTTCAGGTCAAGATGGCCCGAATCTCCCGGTAGCATTTCTCAAACGAGTTGGTCCGCTTGGCGGCTGCGAAATCGAAAAGCGCCGTGAGCCTCGCTTGATCGGCCGTCTCTCCGTAATCGACCCCTTGGTCGTGCAGCCACTCTTTGGCGCCCCGGATGATCTCCGGATCGGCGGGGGCAACGACGCGGGCAGGCAATGCGAGCGCTTCGCGCAACGATTCGACGGCGGCGATGAACCACGCCTCGAATTCATGCTTGGCCAGAACGACCGCCACCGGCATCGAGCCCACGACTCCGCGGGCTCTGCGAAGGAGGACGGGCCCCAACTGCGCCGGGCAGTCCCTGTCCGCATCGACCAAGATGAGAATACGGCCGATTGGTCCGGCCCTTCCTGCCGCCAGCTTCACCGCACGTTCCTCTTCCCCGTCCTTCACGAGCTTACTTCGCGGAACCCGGATGACGTTCGCATGCGGTAGGTCGACCGGCCGCTCAATTTCCGACGCGATCCTTCGCACGAGCACGGGAACCGCGTCGACCTCCCCATGGCCCTCCACGATGCAAGCAAGACGCATCACATGCGGCTCTCGTCAAAGAGGCGCAGCTGCGATTCCGAATCAGGAACCGCCTGCGGATCAGGCACGAGCTGATTCAATCTCAACAACTCTCCGGGGGTGTACAGCCGATCTCGCAGTGCCTTGCGACCGACTTCCTCCAACGGAGCGATGCGCGTTGTGCCGTCCACCGCATCAACGGCCAATATGGATTCCGTCCCGATCTTCTGATCGTCGAGCAGGTCCGGGCTGTGGCTCGTCACCAGGACTTGCGTCCTATGACTCGCTTCTTCCAGCACGTCAAGCAGCACGCCGGCGGCCGCCGGATGCAACGCGACTTCCGGCTCCTCAATAGCGACGAGCGGTACTCGCGAGGCGGCACCGTCGAAGCCTTGGAAAAGAGACACAAGCACGCCGAGCGCACGGAGGGTCCCATCGGACATGCTCTGCGCAAAGAAGCGCCAGGGATCCCTCGATCCGGCTACCGTTTGCCGGAATTCCAGCGTCTCCATCGGGCCTACAGCCTTGACGTCCACGCCACGAAGACCGGGAACCACCTTCGATAGGTACTCCTCGATGCGTGCCTTCGCCTTCGCATGGCTGCGCCCCAACACACTGAGAACGCTCGCGATGTTCCCCGCGTCGCGCACGAGGAGTTCGCCCGTGTCCGGCGACTGTAGTTCGCGCACGCTCTGCGGGTTGATGTTATAGAAGCCCATTCGGCTGAGCGCGTCGTACGAGGGGCGGAATACGGGGAGGCCCGATGCGTTCACGAGATACAAACGGTCCGAAGCGGCCGCGGGAGGGTTGGGTACACTCGAGTCTATGACATGTCCCGACCGCACGCGAAAGAAGTGCTTCGGTGCAGAGGCCGTGGCTTCGTGGACGACACACTCCTCCTGGAGCACGTCATATCCCGCCTGCTGGACGGCACCGATTTGAAAGGCATAGTGCCCTCTTGAAGCGTCTTGCAGCGTGAACTCGAGTCGCACTCCAAAATGCGTGGGATGTCCCCCCGAACGCCGCCGCACCTCCTTGATTCCTCCGCGATCGCGCAACGCATGATCGAGCGAAGTGCGCAGCGAATCGGCCACAAAGCGGAGCGCATCGAGGAAGTTGCTTTTGCCTGCCCCGTTCGGCCCGACCAAGAACATGAGGGTACCGAGCCGCACGTCGCATGCCGCGATACTCTTGTAGTTCTTGAGCACCACTCGGTTCAGAAATACTCGGTTGCTCATGGGCGTTGATAATACGCAGCCGCATGTCACAAGGCCAGAGGTTGCCGTGCAGGAGATACCGAAATCCGTAGAGAGGTTCGACACGCTTGCCGCAACACCCTATCGAGCTGCGCCTCCCGCAACAACATCTCGATGCGGACCCGATCCTCCGGTCTCCCGAGCCTGGACATCATGGCCGCGGCGTACCGCCAGGTCGTGATTGCATTCCATCGATGTCTCCGCTACAACTCGCGTCCGTGACGCGTGAGACTTCCATCGGAGGCGGCAACGTCCGGTTTGAGGATACGCTCTGGACCCTCGTCTACCGGGCCAAAGACGCTGACGACCGGCGACAGGCGCTGGAGGAGCTGTTTCGCCGCTACTGGAAACCGGTTTACTTCTACATTCGACGACGCGGTCATCCGGTCGAAGACGCCAAGGACTTGGCGCAAGAATTCTGTACCGTCTTCCTGGAGAAGCAACTTCTCGCCTCGGTTTCGCCTGAGAAGGGTCGCTTCCGAAACTTCGTCCTTGTGGCTCTGAAACATTTTCTCGCCAAGGAGTTCCGCCGAGCGCAGGCATTGAAGCGGGGGGGGAGCGCACTGTTTGTCCCGCTCGACGCGGCCCAAACCGCGGACGAATCCGCGAACCGAGCCTTCGAGAGGGAGTGGGCGCTCGCGGTCGTGGAGAGCGCCGTGCGCCAGCTTCGTCTTCAATGCGAGAACGAGGGGAAGGGCACCGAATTCGACGCTCTACAACCCTTCCTCCTACGAGGAACACGCCGCTACGAACAGATCGCCGCCGATCTCGGCGTCACCGCGGACTGCCTTGCCCGACGGATGTTCGCCCTCCGCACACGGCTCAAAGCGCTCATTCGGCAGGAGATCCACCAAACTGTCGCCGACGAGCCGGCTTTCTCCGCGGAGCTGAGAGAAATTCGCAAGTTCCTATGAAATCCCAGTCGGTCTACCGGTCTCTTAGGGGTGAAGGAGATCGACATCCATGATGACCCAATGCACCCGCTGCGGAGAAGAAAGCGTCACGGACCGGTTTCAGGGCATGTGCCCCCGCTGCCTGCTGCAAGAGACGGACATGCCCGACAAGGAGGATCCCCTTCTCACTCACGGGAAGTTCGGGAATCTCGAAGTCGTATCCAAGATCGGCGAGGGCGGGATGGGCGCCGTTTACAAGGCGAATCAGCCCCAGCTCAACCGCTGCGTGGCCCTCAAGATTCTGTCCCCGGCGCTGGCGTGCGATCCGGATTTCCGGGAGAGGTTCATCGTCGAGGCCCAGGTCCTCGCCAAGCTCAGCCATCCCAACGTCGTGACGGTATACGACTTCGGGGAGAAGGACGGCCTCTACTACCTCGTCATGGAGTTCGTTGAGGGCACGAACCTGCGGCAGGTTCTGGACAGCAATCTCCACTCGCGCGATGAGCTTCTCAAACTCGTCGCGCCCCTTTGTGAAGCCCTGGAGTACGCTCACGGCCAAGGCGTCATTCACCGGGACATCAAGCCCGAGAACATCCTGGTGGACAGACACGGGAGGGTGAAGATCACCGACTTCGGACTGGCGAAGATCGCCAACCCGAGCAAGAAGATCACGCGCGTGGGCGTCGTCATGGGCACGCCGCATTACATGGCGCCGGAGCAAACGGAATCCCTTGAAGCCGCGGACCACCGGGCCGACGTCTATTCCCTCGGTGCCGTCGTCTACGAGATACTGACTGGGACCCTGCCCGCACGGCGCTACGTTCGCCCCTCGCGAGTGGCTCGAACCGACCCTCGCATGGATCGAATCTTGGAGCGGGCGCTTCGCCACGACCCGGCCGCGCGCTATCAGACCGCTTCCGAACTCGCGCAAGCCATCACCGTCGTGATCAACACCCCTCCGTCCCCGCCACGAAAGGCATTGCACTTGGCTCTGGGCGCCGTCGCCATGGTCGCCATGGTTGTGGTCGGGATCTTGCTTTTCCAGGATCGGGGCGGCGGCGCCCCGGTGACCCCGGGGATGGCACAAGACGAGGAGAGGAAAGACGGAGCCCACTATCGTGAAGGCGCCATCCACCTGAGCTGGGGCGAGACGTTCGGGCATCTCAAGGGCAAGCAGATGCGGATTTACCGCCGCACCCCCGGTGAGAGCGAGGTGCTCCTCGCCGAGACAAGAGACACGTCCTACACGGATGAGAAAGTGGATCACAATCGCCCCTATACGTACCGAATCGTCTTGGTCGCCACGGATGGAAAGGACGCCGCGCTCGCCCTCACGCTCGAGGCATCAACGATAGCCACCAGATACGTGGTGGGCGAGTTTGAAATCCACTATGGACAGGGGTTCCGCTTCGCGACGGGCGAAGTGATCGACGTGAAGAATCTCATAACTGGCGAAGACATTACCAATCCCCAGGACGTGGATCTCTTTCTTTCCGGGATTTGGGGGAACATCTCGCAGTGGATGTTTGAAACGCCGTACGGCGGTACCAATGGAGACGAAGACCCGAGCCGGCACGGCCCGCCTGTCGGCATAGGGAAATTCGAAGCTATCGTGGAATTCCCCAAACGGTTGCTCCGCCCTTCCATTACCATGGACAAACGCTCGCCAGATTCTCTCGAAGTTTGCGTCATCCGGACCAAGACAGGCGGAATCGCCAAGTGCAAAGTCGTTCCACCCATCCCCGACCGAAGAACCAATTGGACCCGCGCGTCGTTCTGGATCCGGTATGTCTACTCCCCGGCGGGAGATCGATTCGTGCCGACGCGGGAAGAAGTCGACTCCACGGCGATCACGCTCGACGATATCGCAAGGAAGAGAGCCGAAGATTGGGTGGTCGAGCTCGGGGCCGACGAAATCGAGCGTCGCGAGAGGGCCACCGCCCGACTCGTCTCGTTGGGCACCGGCGCGCTCCCCTTCATCCGTGAACGCCTGGCTCAGGAGAAGGACCGCGAAAGAGACGCGCGGCTGGAGAAGGTCCTCGCCGCTCTGGCCAAGCGGTGCCAGCCCCTCCAAATCGCTTTGACGGCACCCGACCAGGGGCTTCGGGAATCGGCGGAAGGCAAGCTGCGGGCGCTTTTCGGCGAGGCACGGCCCATCGAGTCCGAAGCGGAGAGGGTGAAGGCGGAACGAGACGCGAGGCTCGTGCGCGAGCACGCGGAACGGCAGAAACGCGTTCGAAAGGCGAGGATTGACGCCGTGGCCGAGCTTCATCCCTATCCCGCCGGTGCGGCGCGAGCGGAGCTGCAAAGAAAAGCGACGCGATGGAGCGAGGCGAAGGATCAGACCATCGCGAACGAGATTCTCGCGGAAGGAGCAAAGGCGGCGCCGGTCATTTCACCAATCCTCGCCGGAAAAGCAGGCTCCGAAGAGTTGATCGACTCATGTCTTGCGCTGGCCAAGAATGTGGTGGTGCTGGACGCTCGCACGATCCCTCATGCGGATGAGACCGGCACGTGCTACTTCAGCTTCCACTCGGAGACGCATGGATATCGTGGCGTGGTCAGCCTCCTGTTCGGCAACGGAGAAGGAACGTTCCAGGTTCAGATGTACGGCGGCCAGAAGAACTCATTCACGGATCTGGGCGTCGTCGATTTCGCCGCCGTCAAGGCGCCGGAATCCGCCGAGGAACGCGCCGACTGGTCTGAGGACACGTTGGACGCGATCGTCGGCCACACGTATCTGGAGCACATCTGGGAGGACGACATTCAGTTCTACGTGAAGTTCAAAGTGCTGGCCATGGAGCCAGATGGGTACGTGGTCCTCCTGTGGGAAAAACTGACGGATTGAAAGGAATCACACATGAGTCTGCTCCTCGCGGTAGCGGCCCTTTTGCAGGATGAGACCCCCGAGGCAACTTTCAAGAAAATCCAGGAGAGGGTGGCGAAAGCCACGACCATGAGAGTCCGATTCGATTGCGACGTAGCCCACCCCAAGAAGGGCGGCCAGCGCCGGAAGGAGGAGTTCTCCGGCGAACTCCTCTCGAAGGAGGGCGATAAGTTCGCACTCGTTTGCGAGTATCTCGTCTCCAAGGACTCCATTTCGGTCGGCACCCTTTCGGACGGAAGTCGGGTCGTCGCGAAGACCGGAGACCACATCCGTGATTTGCCGTCGGCCCCCAAAGACGCGGCACGATGCCTTCGGGTGGGCTTCATGCGTGCAGGCGTCGCCGCCGCCTTGTATCCGATCGCAACGTCGACAGCCGGGGAAGATGCCTTTCACGTGTCCGACTTCAAGCTGGAGGACGATCCCCAAGGTGAGTGTGTGCTGAGTTACAATCTCAAGATCGCAGGTCGCCAAGGGAAGCCGGGCGAACCCGGTGGCGATGGCGGCGGCGGTCAAGGAGGAACCGGTGGTAAGGGCGGGGCTGGGGGAAGAGGTGGCGCCAGCGGCATGGAGAAGACCTTCCAAGTGAAGCTCTACTACGATCAGAAGACCTTCAAGCTCTCCAAGCGCACCCTATCGAGCAACGGCATGGAAATAACCGAACTCTACACGGAGTTCGTCTTGGATGAGGAAATCCCCGACGAGAAGTTCACCCTGCCGCAAGGGATCAAGTAATCGACCCGCGCCATCGCCTGGACCATGACAAGATCCCAACACCCGCCGGCACCAGGAACGCCAGCGGCGAGATCACCTCGTGCCGCGCAATACCCGCAAGAACCAACCCCGCCAGACCGAACGCGACCAGCGCCAGCGGCCCCTCGCACCGAACCCGCCCGAACCGCCGCGCAAACACCCCATACACCGAAAACCATGCCGGCGTCGCGAAGATCAAGGCCATCGGCACACCCTCCGCGCCGTACGCCCCCACGCACAGCCACGCCAGCGCGATGAACGCCCCGCTGACCACCGCGTTCGTCCACAAATGCGTCCACGTCATCCCGGCCGCGACCAGCGCCTGACTGCACACCCCGAACGGCGCGTGCAACACCAACGCCGCCCCCCAGAGCACCAGCACCGGCACCACCGGTCTCCACGCCGCACCGAACAGCCACGGGACCACAAAGAAACCCACCGACCCCAACAGGAGCACCGGATAGGCGCCGGCCACCACCTGCCACGAAAGCGCGATCTCCACCTTCCTCACCATCGCCCCCCGCGCATCCTGGAACGGCGCCAACACGCTCGCGGCGATTCGCTCGCCGATCCCCTTCAAGAACGAGACGTTCCCCACGAGCGACTCCGCCATCCGCACGACCCCCGCCGCCTCAAGGCCCGCCATATGCGCGACCATGACCGGATTCACGACGCCCTGCGCCATCCATATCAACGACGAAGCCGTGAAGCCCGCGCCGAATCGCAGCATCCGGACCGCCGAACGCCGCTCGATGGACAAGCCGACGGGATAGCGACGCACGCACGCGGCGACCGCCGTCACCACCCCTCGAACGACCTCGGCCACCGCGATGGAGACGGCGCCGAAACCCAAGAGCGCCAGCACAGCCGCCGGGACATAGAAGCCTGCCACGGCCGCGCCCTCGATGGCCGCCACCGGTCCGTACCGCAGCTCCCGCTCCAGAAGTCCGACGGCGATGCGAGCCGGCGCCGTCAACAGCACCCTCAGCGAGACCGCCCCCAACAACCACTCCAACTCCGAACAACCGTACCACGCCCCCGCCAGCGGCCCCAGCACCCACCCCGTGAGAGCGACCGCCACTACCGCCGCCACGAGGACGATCGTGAAGGCCGTCCGCGTTTCTCCCGCCGACGCCTCCTCCCGAGTTCGCGCGAAGTACATCGGCAGTCCCAACCCGACCAGCAGCTGCAGCACCTCGCCGTAGAAGACGCAGACCGCCAGCAGGCCGAACAGCTTCAGACCGAGCGCGCGCGCCAAGATCACGCTGCCGGCGACCGCGACGGCCCCCCGGAACGCGTGGTTCACCGCCAGCCACATCCCTCCCCGCGCCACCCTTCCATCGATCACGCTTCCGCCACCTCGCGATACACGCGCAGATAAGCCTCCGCGGTGTTCCGCCAGCGAAACATCTGCGCGCGACGCCCCCCTTCTTCGCTCAGCCGGCGCGCAACCGCATCGTCGCTCAGGATCCGCACGACCTCCTCGCTCCAGCGATCCTCCTCATCCGCGGGCAACAACACCGCCGCGCTCCCGGCCACTTCCGGAATGGACCCGGCCTTCGACGCGATCACCGGCAATCCGCTCGCCATCGCCTCCGCCACCGGCAAGCAGAACCCTTCGTGCAGCGAGGGATAGATCAGCAAGTCCGCGTCGCGAAATATCCCCGGCAGCTCCCGGCGCTCGACCCTACCCACGTGCCGGATCCGATCCGCCACCCCGAGATCCCGCGCCGATCGCTGCTGCTCCGGCGTCAACGGCGCGCCCGCCTTCACCAGCTCCACGTCCGGAAGCCGCCGCCGAACGCGATCCAGAATCCGCAACAAACCGTCGATGTTCTTGTTCGGCCCGCATCCCCCGACATGAAGCAGCCGACGCGTCTTTGAGCCCCGAGCGGGCCTGGTTCCGAAGAACTCATCGTCCACCCCCAGCGGGATGACGCGCACGCGACCGCGCGGAACGCCCGCCAGCTCGACGGCGTCGCGCCGCGCCGCCTCGGAGTCGGCCACCACGACACGCGCACGGCGCATGAAGCCGGTCGCATATCGGAAGAAACCGTAGTTGACCCACCGGCGCGCCTCCCGCAAGCGCGGCCGCTTCATGCGAAGCTGCGACAAGTCATGGCACGTCACGATCGTTCGCCGCGCGGGCACGTATCGCATCACGTCCGCGGAGCCCTGAGCAAGGATGTGATAAACGCCGCATCCCCGCGGAAAGACCGGCCGGGCGAATCGATCCGCCCAGAAGCGCCAGGGCTCGACCTTGCGCCGCAAATCGTCGGGCGGCCACGAGAGAATCTCGGGAGCGCCGGCCAAACCCTGCAGCGCCTGCAGAAGCTGACGGCCGAAGACGTTCAGCCCGAAGTACGTCTCGGAGTGCGGCGGAAACAGGAACGCGATGGGCTTCATAGGACGAGGATCCGGCGCGCCGCGGCCACGACCTCGTCCGTGCCGATGCGGGCCATGCAGTTGATCTCGGGATGCTTGCACACGACCGCGTTGCAGTCCGCGCAGGTCTCGTCGATGTTGCGGATGCTCACGCTGCGGGGCGATCGCGGTCCGTATTGCAGCGAGTCCGCGGGACCGAAGAGCGCCACGACCGGCGTCCCCACCAGCGACGACAGGTGAACCCACGGCCCGTCCGGCGCGATCAGCAGATCGGCGCTCGCCGCCCAGGCGGCCATCACGCGCAGCGAGAGGGGCAGCAACAGCGGCCGGACGCGGGCGTCCTCCCGATCCATGAGCTTCTCGTAGGCCCTCACTTCCGAAGGGAGTCCGACCAAACGCACCCGTATGCGCCCGTCGCCTTCGAGAAGCCGGCGGACCAATTGGGCGTATCGCTCTTCCGGCCACTGTTTCGCCGGCCTGCGCGCGGCGGGATGTACCAGCACGACTACGTCATCCTTGCGAAGCCCCTGCGTCATCCGAAACGACCACGGATCGAACGTAAGATCCAGGAGACGAAGCTGGTGCGGATGCGCCGCCGGCACCCCCGAAACGGCCTGCATCAAGGCCGCGTAGTTGCGCTGTTCGTGGGCTTTGAGGGCGAACGGGACCGCGTGCGTCAGCAGCCGGTCCCCAAGACCCAGCCGGAATCCGACACGACAACGCGCGCCGCAAGAGTACAAGAGCAGTCGGATCGGGATGTCGCCGCGCACGTCCACGGCCACGTCGAACTCGGCCCGCCGCAGCCGAGGCAGCAGACGAAACATATCGAGCATGCCGAACCGCCCCGCGGCGATCGACCGCGTGTAATCCTCCGGCCCGGGTCCGAACGAGTAGATCTCGTCGAACAACGCCGCCTCGCGAGCCACCGACTCCGCCCAGGCGCCGACCACCAAGCTCAACCGCGCCTCAGGCAGCGCGTTGCGCAGCGAACGCAGCGCCGGAAGCGACAGCAGCAGATCGCCGATCCCGTCCGCCCGCGCCACGAGGATTCTGGAAAACGGCCCGGCGAGCCCCTTCCCCGCCCGCACATCGGCCGTCCGATCCGCAATCATCAATCCGAGCAAGCGGTCCGCCGCCGAGACCCATCGCCGCTTGACGGGATCCTGGATCCGTATCGCCTGAGCTTCTCTTACGTATGCCACTCGGAGCAATTCCGACAAATGGGAAGGGCCTCGTACCGGCCCTCCCGATGCAGATCGCGCAGGCGATTCCACGCCGCGGAGCGCCAGATCTCGCGCAGGCTCTGCTTCGTCGCGTCCGCCACGCTCAGGCGCCAGTAGACGTCCTTGCAGCAGACCGTCACCTTGCCGTCCCACGACACCGCCGCGTCCCGCCACAACTGCTTGCACGGCGCGCGAACGCGTCCCGCATGCGGGTCCCGAACCCGTCGATCCTCGACCAAGCCGCCGAATCGATCGACGTCCCGGATCGACATGCGATCCCCCAAACGCAACCAAGGCCTCCAACGCGACACGAACCGCTCGACCTCCCCGGCGGTCTCCCTCATCAGGAGCAACTGAACCACGAAATGCGGGCGCGAGCGTCCCCACCGGGCGCGCATCCGGAACATCCGTTCCACATTGCGCACGACCGCCTCGTACGCCCCGCGCGATCGAACGCCCTCGTACGTCGCGGAATTCGCGCCGTCGACGGAGAAGCAGATCTCGTCGAAGCCCGATTCCAGAACGATCCGCGCCGCCGTCTCCTCGTTCACCGTCGTGCCGTTGGTGCTCGTGAAGACATGACGGATCCCGGCGCGCTTGGCGACCCGGCTCATCTCGATCAACCGCGGGTGAAGGAACGGCTCGCCCAATCCCATGAGCGCCATCTTCTCCACCGTCCCGGCGGCCGCGCATTCGCGGACCAGCCCGCGGAACAAGTCCTCGCTCATGAACCCCTGGGGACGAATCCGCCGCTCCACCATCGCGGGATACGGGCACATCACGCACCGCAGGTTGCACGTATTCGTGGTCTCCAGGTGCACGACCTGCGGGAAGTCGAGCCATCCGCCCCGCCACCACTTCCGCAGGCGGATCATGGACCGCCGCGCCAAGTGCGCGGGATCCTGCTGAAACACCTTCGCCAGCGTCCTTCCGGCGGGAGCCAACTCCTCCGGCACGCGATCGATGATCAGCCAGTCGGCCAGACTCACGGCAGCAATTTCACCTGTACGCCGATATGGACGATGACGTTCTCGAAATCTTCCCCGTCGACTTCCGACGTCCCTTGCCGGTACAGAACGCCCGCCTCGAGAGTCACCCGGCTCGAGGCTCGGACCTCGCCCTGCACTTGCGCCGACAGGCGCCGTCGCTCCACCGATTCCACCGCGTCGGAGTACAACGAGCGAACCTCCAGCAGTCCGGATAGATCCTCGCTGAATTGATGCCGGATCCACATCGCCGCGGAGAAGCGCGCCTGGAAGTCCCCGTTCAGCGCGAATTCCGTCGTGCGCAGCAGCTCCACCCATGCGTCCGTGGAATCCGCGATCTCGTATCTCAATCCGGCCGTCACGGCCAAGGTCTGCAATCCGCTGCGATCCCCAGTCGGGTCGCGATCACTCGCGCGGCGATGCCAACCGGCCTTCACCATGCCGAACAGGCGCGACGTGAGCTCGCCGCGCATCCCGCCGAGCACGCTGAGCGCGGACGAATCCGCCCGATGCCCCTCGTCGTAGTCCAGGTCATCATAGGCCACTTCCAAGAGCACATCCGCGCGAGGCATCAACTGATAAGTCCCATTCATCCACGCGTGACGCGTCACGTTGTCCCCGTCGTCGAACGCCCGCGGCCGGAAATCCGTGAGGGTCATTCCCACCCCGGGCTCCATGCCCAGCCGATCGGAAAGCGGGATGCTCCCCGTCAGGTCCAATCGATTGACCCATCGCTCGACCCGCCCCCCGAACGTCGGATCGAACGGATCGCTCTCCTTACGGAAATGGTCGCGCAGTTCGACAAACGCGGCGCGTCCGCCGTACCGGCCGAGGAAGAGCATGCGGTGCTCGTCGTCGCTGAACTTGGATTCGTCCTCGAACCACAGATACGAGGACTGGACCATCAGGCGGCTCCGCACCAGCGAGGTCGCGTAAGAGACGTCTCCGTCCAAGTACGTCGCCGCGATGACCTCGCTCCTCTCGTCTTCTCTCATGAAGACGTTGTCGTCGTAGAACAGCCTCTCTCCCACCGCCGCCGCCAGGTCCCAAGGGCGATCCGGCGTCGCCGCCGGCACCGCCGTCTGTTCGGCCAGCCGTCGCGACCATTCGCGACTGAGGTCCTGAGCTTCCACAACGCCGCACACCCACACGTCCAACATCACGACCGCGAGAACGCGCATCGCCTTCATCGACGGTCCTTCGCCAAGGTTTGCAAGAGCGGACGATACTGCCTCTCCAAAGCCGGATCCAGGGCGATCGCGCGCTGCAGATCACGCGACGCCTCCTCCAGGCGCCCGCACGCCACGTAGCTGACGCCCCGGCCGCCCCACGCCTCAGCCAAGTGGCCGTCCAGCTCGATCGCGCGCGTGTACTCCGCTTCCGCCGCCTCGAATTCGGCGGTCGCCTCGTCGCGACGACCGAGCGATCGAAACGCCTGCGCGCGCAAGTGACGCACCAATGCCAGGTTCAAACGGGCCTTAGGATCCTCCGGCACCTCCTTCGCGACGCGACCGAACGCCTCCTCGGCCAATTGCAGATCGGGCAGCGGATCCTTTCCCGCCGTGAACAGATGCTTGGCCCGCAGATAATGCGCCACGGCGAGGCTCTGGTCCACCTGTTCGTGCTTCGCGCCCAGTGTGATGGCCCGCTCGTAATCCCGCACCACCGTCGCCAGTTCCTCGGAAGGATCGTGACCGGGCTGCGAGGCCGCGCGGATGCGGGCCAGCTCCTGACGAAGGCGCGCCTGCTGCAACAGCACGTCCGACTCTGAAAGCTGGGCCTTCTTCAGATGATCGAGCGAGCGCTTGAGCTCGTCCGTCGGATCCTTGCCGCGCCTGGCCTGCGCCTGGGCCGCCAAGGCGTAGAGATCCCCTAAGCTGTGATAGACGCGCTGACCGGGCATTCCCAGGCGCAACGCCTCCTGAAGATCGGTCGAACACTGGGTCATGACGTCGTCCACGTCGCGCCCCTGCGACTGCCGGTACTGCGCCAGGATCAGCCGTGCCGCGGCCCGGCTGAAGTAGAATGTCGGATTGGCGCGATTCAGCGACAGCGCCTGCGTCAAGCTCGCCTCGGCGGCCTCGACGCTCGTCGTAGGATCGTGCTTCTGCATCAGCGCCGCGCGCGCCTCGAAGGTCCGCACGATCCCGAGTCCTCCGTGCGCCTGCGCCAGGTTCGGATTCAGCTCGATCGCCCGCGACAAATCCTGCGCGGCCGCCTGCAAGTCGGGCGCGGGATCTTCGCCGCGCGACGCCTTGCACTGCGCCCGGAACGCCAGGACGTTCCCGCGGTTCAAGAACGCCTCCGCCGACGCCTCCTTCCGCAGCACGTATCCGAGTTCTCCGTACGCCTCATCCAGGAGATCGACGACCTCCTTCCCCCTCTGCGCGCGAGACTCGGCAAGCATCAACAGCAACGCCCCTCGATCCTGGCGGACGTCCATGCGCTGCGGCTGGAGACGCACCCCCAACTCGTAATCCCGCAACGCCGCCTCCACATCCGAAGAGGGATCCCGTCCCAAGCCTTGCGCATGAAAGGCGATGAGGCTCCGCACGCCGCCCCGGGCGATCACCCAATCCGCTTCCTTGGGCTTGCTGCAGAGCAGCTCGTCGTAATCCTCGATCGCGGCCCGTCCCGGTTTCGTAGGATCCTCTCCAGCATGGAAGAGCACGCGCGCCAGCGTTCCTCGAACCGGTGCGCGTCGCACGCGGATCTCCGGGCTCGGACTCACGCTCATCAAGCGGGACAAGTCCCCTTCGGCCTTGCGCAGGTACGCCTCGGCATCCTTGCCGTCCGCGATGGCGCGCTCGCCCAAACGCACCAGAAAGTCGGATCTCAAGTTGAGCGCTTCGCGATCATCGCCGTCTTTCGCCAGTACGCCGTCGAGATCCTCGACGGCCCCCGCGAAGGCGCCCAGACGACCTCGCACCCGGGCCCGCAGCATGCGCAGCGGCAGATCCTCCGACTTCAGCAAGATCCCCAAGTCGCGATCGGCCTGCTCCAGATGAGGGCGAGGTTCGCGATCGAGGTCCGCCAGCATCAACGACGCTTCAACCCGGTCGCGACGCACCGCCGTGTCGTGCTCGGCGGCCGAGAGCGCCCGAGAGAGCTGGCTCACCGCCTGCCACAGCCACTCGGCAGGATCCTTCCCGTGACGCGCCAGCAGCCGCGCACGGAGAAGCTGGGCGCGACCCGCGACCTTGGCCACAGCCGTGTTCTCGGCTTGCAGAGGCATCGCCACCGCAAGATCCTCGAGGGCTTCCGTCACGAGGGCATCAGGGTCGCCGCCCGCGTCGAACTCCTTCATCGCGAGCACCACCGACGCCTCCGCCCGATGACCGCGCGCAGGGACGTAACGCGGATCGAGCTCGATCGCGCGCGCCGCTTCCTCCCGGACCTTCCCCCATGCCGCGAACGGATCGCGGCCGGCCGCAGCCAGCAGGCGCGCCTCGCGCAACCACGCGCCGGCGGAACTCCCCCACCAACGGGCCGAGGCCTCCATCTCGATCGCTCGACGGTACGCCTGCCGACATTTCGCCAGAAATTCCATCGCGTCGGCCCCATTTCGGATCGCGGCGTCCGCCGCCAGAAGATGAACATCGCCGACGCCCGCCCACGCGTCTGGAATCTTCGGGTTGAGCTCCAGGCAACGATTGAAGGCCCCCAGCGCCTCATCGATCTCGCGCTGCGGATCGCTCGATCTGCGATGAAGCGCCTCCCCCACCGCGAGATGAACGTGTCCCTTCAGGTTCCAGGCCACCGCCAGCTTCGCGTCCAGGGAGGACGCCCGCTGCAGGTCCTCCAAGATGGGGCGCGCCACGGCCTGAGGATCGCCCGAGGCTCGGATTTCGTCCTGATAGACTCCGTAGCGAGCGGAGGCCAACAGGTACCACAGCCACGGATCGCGCGGTCTGAGAAGCGACGCCTCCTGAAGCAAGGCCAAGGCCTCGCGCGGCTGGTTGCGTCGAAGCAGGATCTCGCCCTGAAGGACAAGCGCCTCCGCCCGCATCCTGAGATCGCCGGGCCCGGCGGCCGAGGCGTATTGCTCGCACAGCTTGGCGATCTCGTCCAGCTGCGCGGAATCTCCCGCCAGACGGATCCTGGCGTACGCGACTTGAAGCGGCGACAACCCGCCTTTGGCCAGGGCATCCTGAAGGTCGCGCCGCGCTTGATCGACGCGTCTTCGGGATTCCTCCGTCGGATCCACGCCGGCCATCTCCATCAACAGCGCGCCCCGCTGGTGCATGTAGGTCGCCTTGTTGTCCAAGGCCACCGCTTTCTCGATCTCGCTGAGCGCCCCCGGCAGATCGCCCTGCAGCCTCAAGATCCCCGCCGCCAACGAATGCGCGCGGGCGCGCAACTCGGCCGGCTGCTCCGCGGCATCGATCGTCCGGCATCGCTCAAGGAGCTGCTCGCATCCCTCCGGATCTGCCCCTTTCTCCGGTTTCACCAGCTCCACCTCGTGGATCTGCGTCGAAACCGCGTCCAGAGTGCTGCGCGTCTCGGCTTCCTTCTTGGCCTTCGCGGCTTCCTCCGCCCGGCGCTCCGCCTCGAGCCGGACGCGTTCCGCTTCCTCCGCGCGCCGGGCCGCCTCCTCCGTCGCGGTCGTGGCCACCTGCTCCGCTTCCTGCACGCGCTTCTTGGAGAACATCGCGATCAGGCCGGCGGCCGTGACGGCGCACACCAGCAAGCCGGCCATCCCGTAAACGAGCTTCCGCTTTCGGACACGCTTCCACACGACGTAGGCGAGGCTCGGCGCGACGGCGCGGATGGGATCGCTCTCCAGGAAGCGCCCCAGGTCCGCAGCCAAATCGCCCGCCGTGGCATAGCGGCGCGCCTTCTCCTTCTCCAGGCACTTCAAGATGATGATCTGCAGGTCGGACGGCACGGCGTGGTTGAAAGCTCGCGGTGCCGCGGGCTCCGCCTCGACGACCGCGCGCAAGGTGGCGATGGTCGACGGTTCCTCGAAAGGAGGCCTCCCCGTGACGAGGTAATACAGCGTGGCGCCGAGGCCGTACACGTCGGTCCGCGCGTCCACGGCCCCCTGCGTCCCCAACGCCTGCTCCGGCGCCATGAACGTGGGCGTGCCGAGAATGGTCCCTTCGATGGTGAGGCGCCCCAGCTTGCCCGTCACCTCCACGGGCCGCGCCAATCCGAAGTCGCACAGGTACGCATGCCCCTGCGAATCGAGCATGATGTTCTGAGGCTTCAGGTCCCGATGGATGATCCCGCGCTGGTTCGCGTGATCCACGGCGAGGGCCACGGTTCGAAGGACGGCCACCCGCTGGCGCAGGGACAGATGTTCGACGCGATCCAGCGTCGGCCCGTCGATGTACTGCAGCGCGATGTAGGGGATCGAATCCGTCACCCCGAATTCGTACACCCGGGCGATGTTGGGATGGTCCAGCCGCGCGGCGAGCTGCGCCTCCTGGCGGAACCGATCGGCCAGAACCGCCAGCGATTTCGAGAGGAGCTTGAGGGCGACCAACCGGCCCAGGACGGTATCGACGGCCAAGTAGACGCTTCCCGCGCCTCCCTCGCCCAGGGAACGGATCAACCGGTATTTCCCGAAAGGTTTGGCGGAGTCCAGGAGGACCGCCTTGGAGAGATCGACGAGCTGCTCGGGACGCACCAGGCCTCGCTCCAGCAGCAGCTCCGTCAGGCGCTTTCCGCTGGCTCGTCGCTCCTCAAGGACCTTCGCCAGCGTGCCGCCGTCGATCACCCGGCTTTCCGTCAACTTGGCGGCAAGCCGCTGCTCCTGCTCCTGCCCCATCAGCACGCGCAGCTGCGACGCGGTGAGCAGCACGCGCGATTCGCTCCCTCCGAAACCCTGCGGCGAGGACTGCAGGCAAGATCCCAAGGACCGCGCCAGGGCTTCGCGCGTCTGGCGCAACTGCTGTTCCGTCAGAAGGCCGCCCGCGATCAGGATCTCCCACAGCGGCCGGCCCGAGGCCTGACGCTGCTGCTTGAACGCCTGGGCGAACCCCTCCTGGCGCACCGCGCCCGATTTCAGCAGGAGACGCGCGAGGCGGAGTTCCTCCTCTTGACGCGTCGTCTGTTCGTCCTCGACGATGAGCGTCTCGATCCCGCGAGCCTTGAACAGACTCAAGACCGGGACATAATCGCCGGACAGCATCTCCAGCTGATGGGTCAGTATCTGGTGCGCGATGAACGGCGAGATCGCCTTGGATTGGATCAACCCCTCGACCAAGCGGCCGTCGCGCTCCAACAGACGGATCTGCCGCAACAGGATTTCGGCGCGGCCGGCATCGAGAAGTCCTCTCGCCTGCAAACGAGCCGCCGCGGCTTCGGGCGCGGCCGGAGGATCCGGCTCGGAGAGAAGCTCAGCCACTTGTTGGTCGGTGAGGAATCCCAGCCGGTTCGCGATCGCAGCCCAGGCGTGCCGTTGCGCTTCCGTCCTCAGCAGCGACGCCTCCTGGCCGACGTTGAGGTCGAGGGACGATGGAACGATGAGCGTCGGCGCGCTGAGCCAATCCCGCCGGTGCGGTTCGACGTCTTCCGGCTTGAATCGAAGCGAGTTCTCGACCCGATAGGCGCGAATTTCGCCCTCGGAGATCATCCGCTTGAGCTCGATCTCCGTCAATTCGAGCTCTCGCATGACCTCTTCGAAGGAGAGGTAGTCCATGGTTCCTTCGCCCTCCCGGAGGTCGCGGCGCGTCCATTAAGCCGCTTTCTAACCCCATGTCATACCCGAGATCCCCCCTTCAGGCCATGAAATGTTGTATGCGCGTTCCGCGTTGAAAGAAGCGGCGCCGTGGAAGTAGAGCCCCTTGAGCGAATGGCGTACAGACTATCGTCCGCCGGCGACTCGGTACTGTGTACTGGCTCCGGTTTCCCATGTATCATTGATGCGGAAAACGCATGGGTGAGTCCGCAAGAGAAGAAACGCCGCCTCAAGGGTCCCACGCGGCGACGACCGCCCCGTCGGCGCAGGGGACAAAGTCCGAGATCCTGATGTGGCGCGCGGGATCGTTCACGGTGGTCCGCCTGGGAGAGCGCGTCACGCCCGACTCGCAATCCGACTTCCTCCGAACCCTCTCCTCCGTCGAAGGAGACGTCGCTCTGGATCTCTCCCGCGCGGCCGGGGTAGACCTCCAGCTCGTCCAGAACTTGTGCGCCTGGACCGAACGCCGCCGGGCGGAAGGGGCACATGTGGCGCTCGTGCGTCCGCCCCCGCGGGTGCTCTCCCTGCTCGAGGCGCTGGACCTCGTCCAACAGATCCCCATGGCGGAGTCCGAGGCCGAGTTGGCGAAAGCCAAGCCCCAGGACACCGCCCGCGAACTGCCGCTCAAACAGGTGGAGATGCTGATCCGCAATCAACTGGCATCCAACGTGGTCTGGCGCTTCACGGACGGCGAACACAAGTGGCTCTGCCCCCTCTGCGGGTCGTTTCCCGCGGGCGTCCTCCTGCACATGCCGTCGCGTCCCGACGAAGCCTGCGTGCGCGAGATCTCGCTCCATCTGCGGCTGCGATGCACCGGATTCAATAGGCCCCACCCCTCGTGCCTCCCCGTCGACGCGCTGGAGAAAATCGTCGCCCGCAACAACGCGGACCACGAGGAGACGACCCGCATTCAGCGGGAGAAGACCCGGCGCAAGATGGAGAAGTTGGAATCGCTGGCGCGTCGAGCGGAAACCGTCGAGGCCGATCTCAAGGACGCCGCCGCCTACCAACGCATGCTCCTGCCTCCCGTCCCGACCGATCAGAAAGGATACGAAGTCTCCGTCTCCTACCAGCCGTGCGACGCGATCAGCGGCGACTTCTATGACTTCGTGCCGATGCCCGACGGGCGCATCGCGTTCGTCCTCGGCGACGTCTGCGGCCACGGCGTGCAGGCGGGCATCCTGATGGGCATGGCCAAGAAGGTCCTCCGAATGCACCTGACCCGGGAGAAGACCCCGGCAGCGGCGCTGCGTCGGGCCAACGAGGATCTGGTCGACGAGCTCAAGCGCCGCAGCTTCGTCACCGCCCTGGTCGGGGTCTTCGATCCCGCGGGACAACGCTGGACCATGCTGAGCGCCGGCCACAACCCCGCCATTCTGTTCCGCTCCACAGGCTCTCCGGTGGCCGTCGAGATCAAGCCGCCCGGCTTGCTGCTTGGGGTCGCTCCCGATCAACGCTTCGGAGCCATCCTCGAGCCTGCCGAATTCGACGCCCGCGAAGGCGATCTTCTGCTGTTCTACTCCGACGGCATCGTCGAGGCGAGAAACGCCGAGATGGAACCCTTCGACGAAGACCGCCTGCTCGCGGCGGTAAAGGAGGGCGCCCACGGAGGCCCCGCCGAGGTGCTGCATCGACTCCGTCAAGCCCTGGACGCCTTCACGCAAGGAAAGCCCCTGCAGGATGACACCACGGCCGTCTGCGTCAAAGTCGCAGCACCGTGATTCATTCACAAAACCCCTTGCGGCGGCTACACTTCATGCGAAGAGGAACGAGCGCCATGAAAATGGCTGCGGTCGCCGTAATTGTCCTGGCCATCGGCAAGGGTGCCGGAGCGATCCCCGATCCTCAGGATCAGGCGCAGTCCCCGATCTCCATCGACAAGCAAGGCTTCGTCGTGGGAGGAAAACGCGTCGAGGACAGCCGCCTCCGCGAGATGAGACTCCCCGGCGGAGCCCGGGTCGTCGTATGCCGGGATCGGTTGGAAATCCTCGAAGGCTTCGTGACGTTGACGCTCCCCAGCGGAGTGACCGCCACCCTGCCCGCTGGACTCGTCCTGACGCTGCAGATCGAAGGCGAACGGATCGACTTCCGCATCACCACGCGCGACGAGCAGGTCACGGGAGTCGTCATCGCCGGCCGGACGTACGACTTCACCAGCCGGATGATGCTGCGCCTCAGCGCCACCTTCGTCGCCAACCGCGTCGTCACCCAGTTGATGGTCGGCATCGCCCCCCGCGAGGAGGCCGCCGCCCCTCCGGTCGAGATGATCGAAACCCCGGACACGCACGTATCCATCGAGCTGGAACGTCTGACCGGCGACACCCGCCAAGGCGAAGGACAACCCGATCTGCCGCCGCCACCCGGCATCATCGAGCCGCCGATCGAGAATCCCGGCGACATCAGCCCGGTCCTTCCCGGGTAGCGCTTCATGCGGGCCTTCCTCGCGTTCGCCGCCGCGTGGATCCTGGCGCTGTCGACATACGGCGGCGTGACGCCCTGGGCGCGATGCGGGATCTTCGCGGTCCTCCTGCTCGGAACGCTCTGGGTCGAACGCGGCCGCCCTCCGGCATTGCCGTGGGTCGGCCTCGCGGCGATGGGCCTGGCGGTCGCGCAGATCATTCCCCTGCCCGTGTTTCTCCTCCCCCGCCTCCAGGCAGAGGCCCATCTGTTGCACGGGCACACGTGGGGAACGATTTCCCTCTCGCCCAACGCGACGATCGTGGAAGCGATCACCCTTCTGTCCTACTTGATGGCCGGCACCCTGGGCTATCGCGCCGTCCGGCAAGGCCTGCCGCTGGAACGCGCCTTCCTCGCGGCCGGCACGATCGGAGTCGCGTTCTCGGCCTATGCCATCATCGCCCTCGTGGGGCACCACGATTCGCTGCTCGTCTGGGGACGCCGACTCGACCTCCAATCCGCCACCGGCCCCTTCGTCAACCGAAACCACTTCGCCGGCTTCCTCGAGCTGCTCCTTCCCCCAGCCCTTGCGCTCACGATCGTTCGACTGCAACGCGCGCGGCGCGAAGGACGCTCCGCGCCGCTCACCGACACGTTCTGGCAATCCCTCGCGCTCGGCCTCGGGGTCGTGGTCATGCTCACGGCTCTGGTGCTGTCCCGATCC
>JACPRB010000341.1 GCA_016190155.1 Planctomycetota bacterium | reverse complement strand
GACTCTGCTGGACCCGCGCCAAGAGGAGTCGATTGTAGGTCTCCAGATCCCGCAAATCGCGCTGCCGCCAGGCCTCCACCTGCGGGCTCTCGCGCTCGAACGGCTGCGCCTGGAGCCAAGCGCCGCGCGAATCGCACGTGAAAGCGGGGATGGCGCGCGCGGAGCGATAGCGTTCGATGTTCAGGCAGCCGCTGGTGTAATGCGCCGCGGGTGCCGTCCGGGCGTCCTGCGCCGCCCGATCCAGGGGCACCTGCGCCGCGTCCCAGGCGCCGCTCAGAAAGTACAGCCGACCTTCTTGGAGAAGCGCGGGAGGGAATTCCGGCCAGCGGCTGTAGACCCGGCCCAGTTCCGCACGCAAGCGCGAGACGACGTCCTCGTTCAACGGCGTCTCGGCATACTCCGCTTCGTCCAGCGTCCGGCTGACCGGCTCCAGCAGCGCCTCCGCATCGCGCCAGCGGGCGGCGTCTTGGAGCTCGCGGATGCGCTGAGCGCGCTCGCGCGACGCCCGGATTTCCGCCGTTACGAGACCGGTGACCAGCGTCGCCAGGAGCACCCCGACGGCGGCCGACAACGCGCTGAGCCGCCGGTGCTTGCGCGCCGTCTTCCACAGTCGCAGCGCCAGAGGAGCCGGGCGGGCTCGCACGGGATCACCCTCGCGCGCGCGGCGCAGATCGTCCGCGAAATCCGCGGCGGTCGCATAGCGATCGGCCGGATCTTTCGAGAGCGCCTTCAAACAGATGCACGAGAGGTCCGCGTCGCCCGGGCGGGGCGGCGCGGGTTCCTTGGTAAGAATCTGCCCGTAGACCACCCCTACATCGCCGTCGAAAGGGAGCCGGCCCGCGAGCATCTCGTAGAGGATCACCCCCAGCGCGTAGACGTCCGTACGTCCGTCGATCCGTCGCAGGTCGCCATTCACCTGCTCGGGCGCCATGTACGGGGCCGTGCCGGCGATCTCACCCTTTCTCGTCACACGGCTGGCGTCGACGACTCGCGCCAGTCCGAAGTCGGTGATAACGGGCTCGCCCGTCGAGCGAAGGAGGATATTGGACGGCTTGAGATCACGGTGGATTACCTGGTTGGCGTGCGCGTAGTGCACGGCGCGCGCGACCGTCTCGAGCAGGCCGAGGGCTTCCGGAAGGGAGACCGCGCCGGTGTGCAGCGCCTTCGCCAGCGAGGGGCCTTCGACGAAGTCCATGACGATGAAGGGGTTCGCCGCCTCGAAGACGGCCTCGTGGACCGTCACGATGTTCGGATGGCACAGACGCGCGACGGCCTGGGCCTCTCGTCGAAGAACGACCGCGTTCGATTGTCTGAGCGTCTTCACCGCGACGCGCCTCCGAAGCCGGCGATCGAGCGCTTCGTACACGATGCTCATTCCGCCCTGCCCGACTTCGCGCAGGAGCTGGTACCGATGCGGCAGCAGCGCGTCCGCGGCGACCTGCTCGCGTAACGGCGATCCGCATTCCGCGCAGCGTGCCGGTCCCGCGGAGCCTGCCGATCGCGCGCTCATCTGGCATGCCGGGCAGAACCACGCATCGCACGCGCGCAGATTCTCGATCTCCGCGCGCGCCCGGGGCGGAAGCCGGCGCAGGATTTCGTCGAGAGAGTCTATCGCCTCGCATGCGCGCAGCAAGTCCGGCGCGACAAGGCCGCGTTCGGAGACGATCTGGAGGAGGATCCGGGCGTCGTCCTGGCGGACCGCGCGCAGCAGGCGCGAAGGGTTCACGTCCCGCTCCTCCTACAGGAGCTCCGCCATTTCTCCATCGATTTCGTCATCGGATTCGCAGTATTCGCGGACGACCTCTCGCAGCACCGCGCGGCATTCCCGGCGGGCTTCGAACAACAGCCGTCCCAATTGTGTCTCGCGGACGCCCAGCCTGGGCGCTAGCTCCGCGTACGACGGCGGGCGGTCGCCCGAGGGCTCGACGTCGAATGCCCGTAACGCCTGCCAATGTTTCTCCTTGCCGGCGGAGCGCAGGCGAATCTCCAGCCGCGCCAAGGCCTCGCGTACGACGCAGGCCTTCCACTCGCAATCGAACGCCGCCTCCGGCGTGACGCCGTCGGCGGGTTCCGCGCTCCCCTCAGTCTCCTGAGCGAAATCGAAGCTCAGGATTTTGAGATTTCCTCCGCGTTTTTTCGCGCCGGCGATGCGTTGGGCATCGATGAGGAAGTGCTTGAGGAGCACCTTGAGGTAGCGGCGGAACGGACCTTTGGCCGCGTCCGCCTTGCTGATGAAGTCGTGCTCCATCAGGAGAAGGAAGAAATCCTGGGTAAGGTCGTGGGCCTCCTCCCTCGATCGTCCCCAGGCACGGATCCAGGCGTAGACCGGCGTCCAGTACACGCCGATGAACGCGGAGAGCTCCTGGCGATACTCCGGGATCGAGGGGTCGCGCAGGATGCGAATGTGGCTCCAACGCGTGGAGGGAAAGCCAAGTCTGCTTGAGGGCTCCGAAAGAATCGCCATTTCTCTCTATAACCACGAAAAACCGAGAACTTTCTTTCGCTTTTGAAAAGAGAGGCCCCCGTGTAGCGGGCCAAACGGATTAGTTCAAGGAAAGGAGATGACATGGCGAAACGGTTTTTCGTGGAAGAGCTGGAGCAGCGGATCGCGCCGAAGGTGCTCTCGCACCTCTTCGGGATGGTGGGCTGCCAGGATTCGGATCCGGTCACGTCGCTGGCGCTCGGCGAGGAGTCGGATGCGGGCTACACCTCGCTCGCGGTCGGCGAGGAAGACGGCGGCGCGACCTACGACGCCACGACCTTCGCGGTGGGCGAGGAAGACGGCTCGTGGGACGCGACCACGTTCGCCTTGGGCGAAGAGGACGGTTCGTGGGATGCCTGGACGGACCCGGGCGACGTCACGACGTTCGCACTGGGTGAGGAGGGGTAAGGCCTATTTGAGATTCCGAGGGAGGGACGATACTCATCGTCCCTCCCTCCTTCTTGGAGCACGCCATGAAGCGGAATGCGGTGATCGTGGCGATTCTGATCGCGTTGGCGGTTTGCTGGGCGGCTCTCATTCGACCGGCGGCGCGCCAGCACGCGGCGCGGACCGCCCCTTCGTCGCCGGAGCCGGTGCATGCGCACGCTCCGGCGGAGGCCCCTCCCCAACCGATAGCGCCGGTCGTCACCATGCCGCCTCCGAGACGGCCAGAGGCGGAGGACACGCGCGCGCCCATGGAGCCGCCGGCGGTGCCGCCGCCGGTACAACCCTCGGACGCGGGGGGCGCGCAGGCCGTGCTCCAGGCACAACGGCGCTGGTACGACGAGCGCCTCGACATGATTTCGCGGCACTTGGAGCTGTCGGACGATCAGCGCCGCGCGACCGACGCCGCGGCACGCGCGTTCGTCACCGAATCCGAGAATCTGCGCTATCAGGTCCAGAATTACCCGGTTTCGCGAAGCAGGATCCCCGAGATTCACCGGCGAATGGAGACGCTGAGAAACGAGCTCCTCGAAGGAATGCGACCGCATCTGTCGGTCGTGCAAATGAAGAAGCTCGAGGACTACTTCACCAGCGGTGCATTCGAAGTGCATGTGCGGGGCGTCGCCCAGAAGGGTGAACCTCGGTGATAAGGGCGGCCGACTATCGACCGATGGCGAGGCGCAACGCGGCGATCGTCCGCCGCCCGGATGACGGCCGCTACGTCGTCCAGAGTCCTCAGGAGGGTCGTTACTACCTGCTCGGAGAGGATGAGCGCCGCGTCTTGTCGTGGTTGGATGGGAACGAGTCGGTCGAGGGGTTGGCGATTCGATTCGAGCGTGAAACGGGTGAGCGGTTGGAGCCCGGGGCGCTGGAAGGTCTGCTCGTGCAGTTCGACCGGATGGGGCTTCTCGAGGGCAGCCGTCGAGCTCCGGCGCCGCCGCCCCGATCATCCCTGTTGTGCCTTCGCTTCCGGGTGTTCGACCCGGCACGCGTGCTTGAGACGGCGGCGCGTCTGGCGTGGCCGGCCTTCACGACGGCGGGCGTGACGATCATGGGCGTGACGATCGCCGCGGGCGTTTGGATGTTCGTCGTTCATGGCGGCGCGTTGCTGGCGGAGCTGGGAGGCCGGGGGTGGCCGGCCCTTCCCGGCGCGGCGGTTGCGCTGATCGGCATGGCCTTGCTGCACGAGATGGCGCACGGCGTCACGTGTGTTCGTTGGGGAGGTTCGGTGCGCGAGATGGGGTTCATGGTGCTCCTCTTCTTCCTGCCGTGCCTCTATACGAATCTGAGCGCGGCATGGATGTTTCCCCGGCGCGCCCATCGGGTCTGGGTCATGGCGGCGGGCGTTTTCTTCGAAGTCTTCATCTGGTCCCTCGCGGTTCTGGCGCTGGCGGTACTGCGGCTGCCGGAGCCGCTGAGATTCGCGGCCTTGTGCATGGTGGCCGCCAGCGGCGCCGATGTGCTGGCGAACTTCAATCCCTTGATCAAGCTGGACGGCTATTACCTCTTGAGCGATCTGCTCGGCGTTCCGAATCTGCGGGCGCGGGCCTTCTCCTATGTAATGGCACGGCTGACGGGAACGCGGCCGGATGGGGTGACGACGCGGGAGCGAATCATCTTCACGTTTTACGCGCCGCTGGCGCTGGCTTTCACGGCGTTTTTCATGATCGGCGGCGGGGTGGCGCTCGGGTTCGCGTTGGGCTCGCGGTACGGTTGGGGGGCGGCCCTCCCGGCGTGGGGACTCATCGGGTACCTGGGCGTGCGTGCCGCGGCGGACCTTGTGGGGTCGGCTCGTCGCGCAGCCCGTGAGAATAGGAGGTCGAGATGATCGGGATCATCGGCTCCCCTCGGGAGCGTCAAGTGCGGTACATGGTGCATCTCCTTCGCGGACTCCGGGCGGAGGTCACGGTCATCGATTCGGAATCTTTCCCCGAGGGGCAGGAAATCTCGTTCGATCTGGATCGGATCGTGGTGGACGGTGGTCCGCCGCGGCGGTTCCGATCGCTCTATGTCCGAAATCTTTTCAGCTCCCCGATCGCGGTCTCGGACCACGTGACGCGTAAGCTGGACGAGGATTGGCACGGCGCGTCGGTGATGCTGCGGGAGAAGATGGCGCTCCTGCGCGGATTCATCAACATCGTCGAGCGGGCGGGTGGGCGAGTGGCGAACCCCAACGAGACGGTCTTCACCTGCGACAAGCCGTTCCAGCTGCAGTGGCTCAAGGCCAACGGCGTGCCGGTGCCGGACACGCTGGTGAGCAACTCGCCGGCGGCCGTCGTGGAGTTTTGCCGGCGGCACGCGCGCGTCATCTACAAGCCTGTGTCGGGCGGCGCCACAACGCGTGAGGTGGAGCCGGAGGACCTGATGCCGGAGCGGCTGGCGCGGCTCAAGAGCGCGCCCGTGATCTTCCAGGAGTACGTTCCCGGGGACAACGTGCGCGTCTATGTCGTCGGTGGGCAAATCGCCGCCGCCGGCCTCATCCGCACGGGCGACGACCTGGACTTTCGCCGGGCAGAGGGAGAAGTGGAGTTGATCCGCTTGCCGGACAAGGTGGCGGAGATGTGCGTCACGTCGGCGCGCCTCTGTGGTCTCGCGTTTACGGGCATCGACGTGAAGCGCGACGGCGATCGATGGGTGCTGCTCGAGTGCAATCAATCGCCGCTGTTCGTGGGGTTCGATCGCAAGTCCGGAGCGCGCGTGGGGCCATCCCTGGCGCGCTATTTGGCGGGGTGATCTCAGAACCCGATCGTGACCCCGATGAACGGGCCGGTGAGTTCCTCTTCCCCGTCGCCCGAGGCGTCGTCCCGGAACGGTCCCGTATAGTCGCGCCAGCGCATCAGGAACGCGCGATAGCCGATTCGTACGGACACGCGTTCGCTCAGGTCGATGCGCAGGGCGGCGGACAGATCGGTCACCGCCGAGGAGGCGCCCGTCACGTTGAGGGGAAGCGATTGTCCGGCATGCAGCAGGATCGCCATCGCGCCGGTCTGCCACAGCGCGACGTCCAAGCCCAGGTACGGGGCGATGCGTCCCGCCGAGGAAGCCTGCTTGCGGTCCGTTTCCAGCATGTCCACGCTCACGCCGATGCTCAACGAGACGTCGATCGCCGCATGGCGCGTGTAACCGACCAGCCGGTATCCGTACTCGAGAGTCAGGCGTTCCCAGACGAGGTCATCCGATCGATCGTCTTCATCGACGAGCAGCGACGTGAAGGTCGTCGTTCGGACCGACGACCGTCGGCTGAAAGGAAGATCAAAGGCCATCAAGCCGGCCCCTCCGCGCTGATCGCTTTCCCCGCTGCTCCAGAGGGCGTCGAAGGCGATTTCGGACGGCGGTCGTGAGGTCGGATCGTTCTCGCCGGGCATGCTCGGGCGTTCGAGCCGGACGTCGTCGTCCGTGAGCCGCAGCTTGTAGAGATCCTCGGGCTCCAGCATGAAACGGCGGGCCGCAACGGATTCTTCCTCCCCCTCCGATTCGAAGTCCGCGCCGTGGGCCGCAGGCCCCGGCGTCTCCTCGACCGGCGCCGGTTCGGGGTCCTGGGCTGCGGCGGAAGGGGGGTCGCTGCGCGGCGGCGGGGACGGCGTCAGGCGCTCCACGGACAATGGCAGAGGAGCGGGCGCCGCGGGCGGGAAGGGGTCCGGTTCGGACATTCGAGCCAGTGCAGGCAGGGGTGGCGGCGCGGGCTCCGAGAAGAGATCGGGTAGGCGGATCAGTCCGGCCAGCAGGAGCAAGCAAGCCGCCATGACTCCGGGATAGGTCCGCAAGTGTCGCCGGAGAAGTTGGGCCTCCCGATGCGATCGCCGGCGATGGAGCCGGGAGCAGGCGACCGTTTGAACGAGGAAGTAAACCAGCGGGGCCGCGAGCAAAAGACCGAGGGCCACGCACATGATCCTCAGCCACGCGGCCGTATCCGACCGGAGGATGGATACGACGACGGCTCCGGCGAAACCCGCAGAAAAGCCGAGCGCCAGCAGGCGTCGCGCCAGCCAGCGGCGATGCGCGCGAACGACGTCTACCATGGTTCTCCCGATGCCCTAACAGATTGTAACCCGCGGGCGCAGCCGCGCCAGTCCCGGCCGCGAATGCGGGGACCGGAAGATCCGGTGTCGGCGCGTGGATCGTGAACGAATATTCATGAACGCCTCATGGAGCGCTCAGCTCCTCGCGCTATGTTGGACGTAAAGATCGAAGTCGTTCTGACGGGAACCTAGAATGGAGGTCGCCGTGAGGATCCTGGTCGTCGAGGACGAGAAGAAGCTCGCCGGCTTCGTCAAGCGAGCGCTGAAAGAGGACGGCTACGCCGTCGACGTGTGCCATCATGGCGATGAAGCCGCGGTGCAGGTGCGCCACGAGGAGTACGACGTGATCGTGCTCGACCTGCAGCTGCCCGGGCGCGACGGCATGAGCATTCTGGAGGAGCTGCGCGAATGGAAGAAGGCCACGCCGGTGTTGATCCTGACGGCGCGGGATACGGTGAAAGACCGCGTCCGGGGATTGGACGCCGGAGCCGACGATTACCTCACCAAGCCGTTCGCGCTGGACGAGCTTCGGGCGCGCGTGCGGGTGCTCTTGCGCCGTATGCAGGGCGAGAGCCCCACGATGCTGCGCTTCGCCGACGTGACGATGAATCTGTTGGAGCGCATCGTCCTCCGCGGAAACCGCGAGGTGGAGCTGACCGCCAAGGAGTTCTCGCTTCTGGAGTACCTGCTGCGCAACCCCAGGCGCGTGCTGACGCGCACGTCGATCGCCGAGCACGTGTGGGATTACAACTTCGATTGGCAGTCCAACGTGGTCGACGTGTTCATGAATTCGGTGCGCCGCAAGCTGGAGGAGGGGGGCGAGCCGCGCCTCATCCATACGGTACGGACGGTCGGGTATGTCCTTCGTGAGGAGGCGTAAGTGAGTCCAGGGGCCGGCGAGTGATGTCGGTTCGCGCGCGTCTGGCGCTGCAGTTCACGGCGCTCACGGGCGTCATCCTGGGGGTTTTCTGTCTCAGCCTGTACCTGTGGGTTCAAGGGCGTTGGGGCGCCGAACTGGACCGGCATTTGCAGACGCAGCGGCGCGAGCTCAACGCGTTCCTCCGACATGAGTACGAAGAGATACGGCAAGGCGTCCATTCGGGAATCGGCGCGGAATTGCAAGATTTCAGCGCCGCGGGCGATACCCAGTTGATGGTGCGGGCCGCGGACGGAACCACGATCTACGGCACGCCGGGATTCGCGCCGGTGATCCGAGGCGATCGGGCGAAGGCGACGATGAACGGCCTGGAGTATCGCGGCATCGTGGACACCCTGACGATGCCCGACGGCCGGCAGCTCGAGATCATCGTGGCGGTCGGCGAGGGCATTCTCCAGCGGCACTTGCATCAGCTGAAGCTGTACTTCGCGCTCTTCTGCCCCTTGGTCCTGCTGCTGTCGTGGATCGTGGGGTATCTGTTCGTCGGCCGCGCGCTGGCGCCCGTGGAGCAGATGCGCCTGCAGGCGGAGCGGATCAGCCGGGAGAATCTTTCGGAACGGGTGCCCGAACCCCGGGCGACGGGCGAGTTTCAGAAGCTCGCCCGGACGTTCAACGAGATGCTCGATCGATTGGACCGCGCGTTCCAGGACCTGCAGCAGTTCGCGGCCGACGCGGCGCATGAGCTGCGCACGCCGCTGGCGAACTTGCGGGCGCAGATCGAGACGGTCATCCAGGAGCAGCGCGCGCCCGAGGAGTACGAGCGCATGCTCGAAAGCGTCGCGGAGGATGTGGCGCGCATGACGCGCATCGTCACGGACCTCTTCACGCTGGCGCGGCTGGACATGCGGCAATACGCGCTTCAGAAGGAGCGAGTGGAGTTGTCTCCCCTGCTGGCGGAGGCGCGGGACACGTGGCAGTCCTCGGCGCAGCAGCGCGGCATCCGCGTCACGTTGACGGGAGGCGACGCGGTCGTGGCGGGCGATCCGGTGGCGCTGCGGCGCGTCTTCATGAACCTCGTCGAGAACGCCGTGAAGTACAACCGGGACGGAGGATCCATCGATCTTTCCGTCGAGCGGGCGGACGGGAAGGTGCGCGTGCGCGTTCGGGACAGCGGCATCGGCATTCCGGCGGAGCACGTCCCGCAGCTCTTCCGGCGCTTCTACCGGATCGACAAGGCGCGCTCCCGCGAGACGGGTGGCGCGGGGCTTGGACTGGCGATCTGCAGGTCGTTCGTCGAAGCGCACGAAGGGAAGATTTTCGTTTCCAGCATCCCCGGCGAAGGGACGACGTTCACCGTCGAGTTGCCGGCTTTGGCGGGATCGTGAAGCGGTTTTCATCGCTCGCTCACGGCGGCTTCACGGAGGCGCGCCATCATGAGGGCATGGCGAAGCGATACGCGGTTTATCGGGCGCTCGCCGGTTTCACGTGTCAGGCGCCCGTCTTCGTGAGGCTCGCGTTCAACTTCTACGATCAGAAGGACGGCGGCGGCAATCCGCGCCTGCGGGAGGACATGACGGTGATGGAGCCGATGATCCTCATCAGCAAGACGCTTTCCGAACGCTGGAGTGGCTCGCTCAAGGCGCAGGCGGACATCATCACCGCCGCGTCGGTCGAGAATCGCAAGCGCTTTCCGGCCGGCACGCAGACCAGGGCGTCCGGCGACAAGTACTTCGGCCTCGACGCGGGATGCGCATCGGGCTGGGGGCCGTCGCGCCCGGGTATGCCGCCGATCGCGCCATGGAGAAGATCAAGGCATGTGGAATTCGCGACGCCTGCGTCAACATGAGCGGCGATGTGTTGGTGATGGGGCGTAAGAGCGGGCAGGCTTGGCGGGTGGGGCTTCGCGATCCGCGCGGGTCGGGCGAGGACCTCGCCGTCCTGCCGGTCTCGAATGCTGGTGTGTCGACGTCGGGGAATTACGAGCGATTCTTCGTAAAGGACGGCAAGCGGTACGGCCACATCATCGATCCCAGGACGGGATACCCCGCCGGCACGTGTTTGAGCGTCACGATTGTGGCGCCGACGCTGGCGTTGGCGGACGCGCTGACCACGGGGGTATTCGTGCTCGGCCCGCAGCGCGGGATGGATTTGGTGGAGTCGCTGGAGGGGGTGGAGGCGCTCATCGTCGACAACGACGGCCGTGTAAGCGTCTCGAAGGGGCTGCGAACCGGGGGTCCTGAGTAGCGCGCCACGGCGCTCCGGGGCCATCTTGAAAGCGCCAAGTCGAGGCGCCTTGGCGAATCCCCCCTCCGGATTTCGCGAAGAACCCGAATCGGAAGGTATAATTAATGCCGAAACATTCATACATATCCGGGGGTGTGAGTCGCTCTTTCGCCGTACCGGTCGTTCCCCAGCCCAGATCATAGCCGGAGGATGTCCACCATGATGAAGGTCTTCGCGTTGCTGATGGCGTTGCAGCAGGAACCTCAAGGCGACGCGTGCGGGTTCGATCCGGAAACGATTCGCGAAGAGGGCGTGGCGGCGGAAGAGAAGCAGGGACAGGAGGAAGGGGCGCAGGAGGAATTGCCCCTGAAGGTGGAGCCCGTCGTGGGAGCCGAATGGGAGAGCCAGTGGTTTCCGAAAGAGGTCCTCTATCGGAACTACATGGCCGATCCGCTGACGCCCCGCAGCGGGAGCAAGCTCATGTTTCCGTTCCGCAAGGAGGACAACATCAAGATCGAGAATTGTCTGGGCACCCAGCGCACCGTGTGGCGCCGGCTTGATCCGGACGGCCGCGAAGGCCTCGACGT
>JACPRB010000334.1 GCA_016190155.1 Planctomycetota bacterium | reverse complement strand
GTAGCCGCAGGCCGCTGAGATCGCGAAGAAGAACGCTGAGAATTCTTCAAGAAAACGGCTCTGCGTTCTCTCCGTACCCTCTGCGCGCTCTGCGGTCGGTCTTTCGGAGTGAATCGTGGAATCTACTGTACCGTTGATTCGCGTCAAGGCATCGTGACTCGAATGGACCGAACATGCTATCGTAGGCGTACGCATTCATGTCTCCCCGATTCCTCCGGTGCCGTCGTTTCTTCGAAGATCCCGTCCGCGCCGTGTGCTTGCAGGCGGCCTTGCTGCTCGGCTGCAGCGTGACCTTCGAAGGCGTCGGCTGGGCCGTCGCGCTGCCGGGGCTGCTTGGTCTCGTCGTCTGCGTCTGCCTGGTGCTCTTGATGCCTTCCGAGAGCACGGCTTCCGGCGAATCCCATGCGCTGGCGCGAGCCGAGGGGACGATGAATGCCCTCCTCCTGGGCGGCCTTCTTCTCGAGACCCTCGCTCGCCTGCGAGGATGGAATTCGGTTGTCGTCTTGTCCGCGATCGGCCTCGCCGGCTTCGGCGCGCTCCTTGGTCTGGCGCCCGTGAAGGGCGGCCGCCGGCACCGCCCGCCTCGCGAACGGACGTCCGATGCACGCCTCGCGGCGGCCGGCGCAAGCCTCGTTTCCATCCCCGCCGTCGCGCTGACTCCCACCGGACATCCTTGGGTTGCCGTTGCCTCAACCGCCGTCGCCGTCGGGATGATCGCTTTGGCCTCCTTCGCCGCCGCACGCGTGCGGCATGAAACCGCGAAGTATCGCCTGCGCCGGATCAAAACCGGCGGCTGGCTCCCCTGGTGGCCTTTCTCGGCGTCCCTCGGGGCGCTCCTCCTCATCGTCGCGCTGCGCGCGCTCTCTCCGATGGCGGCGCGCTGGACCACCGTTCCGGCTTGCCTGCTCCTGTCGGCTGTCCTCCTGGCGTCTCTCCCGCGCGCCACGCGTGCCTCCGCCGCCGACCGTTCCATAGGACCCATCTCCCCTTTCTCCGTCTTCGACTCGCGCGGAGCGGACATCCGACCCCTCTTCGAAGAGCGCTCCGAGCTCGGCGAAGGAACCTATCGCTTACTGGTGGACGCCCTGGCCGGCGCGTTGCCTTTCGAAGCCGAGTCGCTGTCGTTGCGCCCGGCCGAGGAAGGCGTTGAGCTCCGGGTGGTCCTCGACGGCGTTGAGCATGTCCAAAGAGTCCTCGCTGAAGACGACGCCGAGCGGCTTGCGGCCGGCCTCCACGCGATCTCCTCGCCGGCCGGTTTCTTCCACGCGGACAACGACGTCGTGCGCGTCTCCATCGCCGACGGCGCCACGCTCAGGGTGGAGTATTCTTCCCGCTCGCTTCCTTCGTTGGAGGATTTGGGCTTGGCCCCGGACGCTCTGGAGTGCTGGCTCTCTCTCTTGTGGAAGAACGGCCTCTTGGTCGTCTGCGGTCCAGGCGCGGGCACGACCATTCAGGCGTCCCTCGCCGTTCGCGGCGTGCGCGAGGATGATCCCCGCGCGGCCGCCTCCGCCGCGCGCACGCGCGCGGTGCTCCTGCGCGGTACAGCCGATCGCGTGGAAGACGTCCCGCGTTCTTTGGGTCCCGAAGCCGCTCCCGCCGTGCGTGCCGCCCTCGTCCAAGTGCTCGTGCGGCGGACGTGCTCGGACTGCCGAAAGCTGACCCAACCGAATCCCCAGGTCGTGAAGGCGTTGGGGCTGTCCACCGCGCCGGATGCCTATTATATCGCGCCCGGTTGCACGACCTGCGCAGGGACGGGGTACCGTGGACGCACGGGCCTGTTCGAGTTCGCCTCCTTCCACGACGGCGAAGTGGAAGGGATCGTACGCTCAACGTTCGACGAAGGCCTCTATAAGGCGCGCCAAGGGTTGACCACCTGCGAGGAGCTTCTGCGCGTGTTCAAGCCTCGCGGCTGACCCCTCTATCGCTCGTTGTCTTGTCGGATCCGTTCCACTTCCGTGCGCAAGCGCGGATCGGCCATGACGGCCAGATCGAACTCCTCCTGCGCTTCCCCCGCGCGACTGAGCTTCCACAACGCCCTGCCGCGTTCGAGGTGTCCGTTCCCGTGTCCGCGCTCGAGCTCCAGGAATTCCGTGGCATCCTCCAGCGCGCCGGTCCAGTCTCCGAGGCGGCCTTGCACCTGCGCGCGCGTCAGCCACGCCAACCCCACGTCGCGCCGAATCTCCAGCGCACGCGTGAGCATCGTCTTCGCGCGCGCCGGACGTTCCAATTGCGCCAGCGCGACCCCCGCTTGAAGCAGGGCGGGGAACGATTGCGGCACGTGGCGAATCACGGCTTCGAAATCCGCCAGCGCCGCTTCATGCCGTCCAAGACGCGCCTGCGCGGATCCCCGTTCCATCATCGCGGGAACGTATTCCGCGCGAAGGTGGAGCGCTTGCGTCTGCCATTGGATGTTCGCTTCGGGATCTCCCAGCACGCCCAGGATGACCCCGGTCCAGCGGGCCACCTCCGGCGAAGTCTCGAGCCGCCCGGCCTCGGACAACTCCGCACGGGCTTTCTCAGGTTGACCGGCGATGTATGCGGCCAGGGCGGCCGCCAGTCGCTCCTCCGCGTCATCCGCGACACCGTGGGGCAATCGCCATCCATAATACGGCTCTCTGCCCTTCTCGAACGCCGCGCCCGCCGCCGTAAGGTCGCCGCGCTCCATGGCGATCAGTCCCAAGAGGCGCCAGGCACATCCGGCCTTCGCGTCGATGCGCAAGGCTCGTCGGGCACCTTCCTCCGCTTCGTCGAACTTCTGCTGGGAGAAGAGGGCCCGTGCCAGGACGACTTGTCCTTCGACCTCTTGCGGCCACGCGCGCACGAAAGCTTCCATGCCCGCCGTGTCCGCGGAATCTCGGGCCTGTTCTAGCCGATTGAGCGCCTCTTCCAACGGACTGCCGGCGCTTTCATGGACATTCGGCCGCGGAGGGGTCGGAGGGGAAGACGGCGTAGAGAACGCCGAGAACAACAAACCGATGCCGACCGCGCCCGCCGCTACCGCAAAGACCGCCCCCACGATGAACGGGATTCGCGACCCTCGCTCTCGTGCCATGGTTTCCTCTCTCGACCGATCCCGCGCCATGCTCGTCGCCGACCCCTGCGGTGCCGCCGGGGCGCCCGTCCGCCGCGTCTTGCCGCGATCCAACGACACCAGAAGATCGCGAACGGTTGAGTAAGATCCTCCCCGGTCCGCCGACGAACCTCCGGTACATAGCTCCAGCAGGGTGACCAATCCGGCGACATCAGCGGCAACCGTCTCCGGCGTAAACGGGGCAAGGCTCGCCTCATTCACATGAGGGCGCCCGTCCTGGTCGATCACGACGTTGGAGGCTTCGATCCGTCCGTGCGCCAGCCGGGTCTCGTGCGCGGCGTGCACCCCCTCTGCTACGACTCTCACGATTTCTTGGGCTCGTTCGCGCGAGAATGGGGCTGCCTCCGCAACGCTTTGCCCGTCGACTTTTTCAAACACCACGAACGAGAATCCATCGGCCGTCCCCGCATCGTACACGGCTGCGATCGCCGGATGTCGCAGGCGCATCGCCGCGCGCGCCTTCTCGATCTCCTCCGGTCCCGCCAAGATGCGCAGCAGAACATCACGCCCGCCTGCTTGGCGGGCTTGATACGTCTCGCCGAACGCGCCTTGTCCCAGCCGCGCCACGATTTCGTAAGCGCCGATTTGTTCCAGCGGTGGTGCCGGGTCGAGGCCGGCCTGCAGAAGGCACCCCGGACAGAAACCGGCGAACATCTGCTCGACGACCTTCGGATCGATGCCTCTGCCGCACCGGGGACAGCTTGCGATTTCGGACGGAAGCGCCTCTCCCAGAACGGCGAGTTCCTCGTCGACTTCCGCCTCGCCCGCCAGCGCGCTCGCCACGGTTTGTCGCAGTGCTTCCCTGAAGCGTCCCCGGGCCCGGCGTTCTTCGCGGGTGTGCTCCGGGGTGTTCATCCGCCATCCGTAGCGTCGATTCAAAATGTCGTAGTGATCGCTCCGTCCTTCGCGCTGGCACTCCTCATAGAACGTTCCCAGGGCGCGGCGGACGATCTCCGCCGTCCACGCCTGGCGAAAGGCCTCGGTCGGCTCTTCCGGCAGCAACGACAAGTGCGCTTCCGCGGTGGCATGATCGACGATGAGCGGGTCGCTCGGCGAGATGTCCGATCCGATTTCATCAAGCGCCAGCAGGAGGCTCTCGCGCAAACGCGGCCCGGGGCGTGCTTGTTCGAAGACACTCTTGGCCAATGCCACGGAGGCGTCGGCGTCATATCCCTGGCGGCGCAAATAGAAGTACACCGGTCGCCAGAAGAAAGCGGCGAGCCGTTCTCGCGCTTGGCGCGCGCCCGCGGGCGCGGCGACGACACCAGCCCATGACTGCGAAGGGTCCACCCGGATCTGATCATAAGACCGGTCCCGCCGGACCGCAACTGAAGCTCTTCTCCCGCCGACGGCGTCTCTCCTGCGCGCCCGTGAGCCCATAAAACGCTTCATGTGGTATACTTATGGGCAACCAGGGGGTGCGCTTTGTCTAAGAAGCTGAAGGAAACGTATCATCGCCTGGGGGAGATCGTCGTTCGCAAAGGAGCGGCGCGCCCCAGAGACGTCGACGAGGCCTTGGCGCTGCAGCGAGCGGCCATCGTCAGCCGCAAGCCTGCTCCCCGTCTCGGAGATATTCTCGTTGAAAGAAAAGTTCTCGATCGCCATACCATTCGCGAGATCCTCGAAGAGCAGAAACTGATTCGCGGCGAGAGCCATCGCTTGGCGATCGACCTGCGAGAGCACGATGATGTAGCGATCGTCGTGCTGGAGGGGCGCCTGGATGAAACCAAGCAGGAACATCTCACGCGCGTCTTTGAGCGATTGATGAACCGCGGCTTCGCGCGGCTGGCCGTGGACTGTTCGCGGTTGGTCTACATCAACAGCCATGGCGTATCGAGCTTCGTCCGCTACATCGACGAAGCGCGCGCTAGAGGCGGCGACCTGAAGTTCTTCGGGCTCAATCCCGACACCAAGTTCACGTTGGATCGGCTCGGCATGTCCAGATTCATCCAGATGTTCCTGACCGAGGACGAAACGATCCGCGCATTCGACCTGGCGATCGACGAATACATGTCGCGAGGGGCTCTGGGGGAGTATGTAGCGGGAGTCGACAGCCGCCTCTTCCACCTCTCGTACTGTGGCGCGATGCAGCCCATGCACGATGAGGATAAGGTCTTCTTCGAGAGCAAAAAGCACGCCCGCGACAGCGGCCGAATGCCGTGCCGCAAGTGTAGACCGTAAGGTCCCTCACGAACGAGCATCGTATACACCGTCCGTCTTTCGGCCATAGGCCTCCGCCGAGCCGATAGCGAAGAACAACCTGCGGGATCTCTTTCGAGTTCGCCGGCTCCACGCGTTGGCCGTACTATGTAGTAACGGAGAGAGAAGAGATCTTAGGAACTCCATCATCATCCATCCCCGGCCTGTGTAAAAACTGCATCTTTTTTGGAAGAAACGCACTATCTGCTGCGCGGCAGCGGGTTACGCTGTGCGGCGTCCGTTGGTATGCTGTGGAGACCCATAGAGTGCTGCCTGGTAACCTGTAAGAGCGTTTGGGGGAACCTCAATAGCGAGCCGGTGGACTTCCCCTATACTCCCAACTGTGTTGAAAGGGATTCCACATCGACTTTCACCGTCGGGTCGCTTTGAAGCAGCGCTTCGATCCGGCGCACGGAGTACAGGACGGTTGTGTGATCCTTCTGGAAGGAAGCGCCGATTTCAGCTAGAGACAACGTGGTGTGGTGCTTGCACAGGTACATTGCGACCTGTCGCGCCCGCGATGTGGACTTATTCCAGTGTCGCGAGGTCATGTCTTGGGGTCGTTTCCCGTAGAATCGCGCGACGGCTTCGATGATCTGCTGCGGGCGCAGCTGCGTAGAGGAGGGACTGACGCACATGTCGTTGAGGACTTCCTGCGCGAGCGCCAAGTCGAGCGAGCGCCCCATGAGGGAGCGATAGGCGATGAGCTTGTTGATGGCGCCGTCGAGCTCCCGGATGTTGCTCTGAATTCGCGAGGCGACGAAGGCGGCGACGTCCGGCGGCAGGGGAAGCCCTCGGGTCTCCGCCTTCTTCCGTAGAATCGCCACGCGCATTTCGAACGTGGGGGCGTCGATCCGCGCCACGCACCCGGAGAGGAAGCGCGAGATGAGCCGCTCGGACAGGGTACGGATATCCCGTGGCGGCGAGTCGGACGAGAGCACGATTTGGCGTTGTGCGCCGTGCAGCGCGTTGAAGGTGTGGAAGAACTCCTCCTGGCTGGAATCCTTGCCTCCGAGGAAGTGGACGTCGTCGATGACGAGCAGGTCGGCGCCGCGGTAGCGGGCGCGGAAGCTCTCGAAGTGCTTCTTCTGCATGGCGCTGATGTAGTCGTTAACGAAGCTCTCGCACGACTGGTAGACGATGCGCGCGAAGGGATTCCGGGCGAGGGTGGCCTGGCAAATGGCCTGCAGCAGGTGTGTCTTGCCCAGGCCGACGCCCCCGTGGATGAACAGAGGGTTGTGATCCCGGCCTGGGCACTCGCTGACGGCCACGGCCGCGGCGTGAGCGAGGCGGTTGGTCGGACCCGCGACGAACGTATCGAATGTGAACGCCGGGTTGATCGCCAGGGTGTTCCCCGGCGGGTCCACCGGTCTGGGGCGTGCGGGCGCGGGCGGGAGCGGACCCGGTTCGGGCGCGGGCGCTCCCGCGGGTTCGTCGACGCCTTCGTCGCGGACGCGGAAGACCAGCTCGGGCACCCGCCCGAAGGCGGTAAGAAAGGCGTCCTCCAGCGGACGGCGCAGGTCCCGCTCGAGCCAATCCCGGTAAAAGAGATTAGGGGCGGGGACATGTACGACGTTTTCATCGACTTGCACGAAGTCCAAGTCCCGGCACCACGTGCGGAACACCTCGGGACGCACGCGCGGCTCGAGGGCGTCCATGATCTTCTTGCGGTTTTCCTGTATCATCGTGGCAGCATCCGGTCAAAGGTCCATTCGAAGAGCAGCCGAAATCCCCAGATTCCGGCGCCGAAGACCGCCAACAGCACGACGGTGAGAAAAGCGCGGACGAACGGTTGCGGGCCGACGGCGCGTACCGTCCGCGGTGAGGAATTCGCGGGCGAAGGGCGGTGCGGCGCCGGCGTGACGGGCGCAGGCGCGGCGCTCAACGCCTCCGGCGGCAGGTGGGCATCGCGGGCGTCGAGGGCGAACGAGAAGACGGTGTCGCCGATGCGAATCTTGTCGCCCGGGCGCAGCAGGCGGGGCTCGCGCACCGGTTCCCCGTTGAGAGAGGTCCCGCACTTGGATCCGAGGTCCTCCAGGCGGTAGAGGCGGCCGTCGAAATAGACGCGGGCGTGTTCACGTGAGAGCCGGGGATCGTCGAGCACGACGGAGCACCCGGGGTGCCGGCCGAGGGTGACCGACCCCGAGATCCGGATCTCCCTCTTCTCCCCGACGCGCTCCATCACCAGGTACGCCACGCTTGTTCCTCTCTCTCCGCGCTTCCCCCGGCGCGACCGGCGTCTTCCCTCGCCGTCGACCGGCCAAGTATATCCGCGGGGAAAGTCGAGTCAATGAGATTCCGGAGGGCGATGCATGGATCTTGGGTTGTTCGCTCATTAACCCATCACATATGGATTGACCCGAAGGAAGTGTATAATTAATGAGTGAATTCCAAGCTCCTGCGCTGCGCGGTCTGCAACCACGAGATCGAGGTGGTCGACCACGACGCGTCCAGGGTCTACCGCTGCCAGAAATGCTCGGGGATCTTGCTCGTGCCGGGGGTGAGCACGCGCCGCCGCGTCCCCGCCGGCACGCGCTTCGGCCGGTTCCAGCTGATCAACGTGTTGGCCCGCGGCGCGCGCGCCACCGTCTATCGGGCCCTGGATACGGAGAAACTGCGGCTCGTCGCGCTCAAGCAGTTCGGAGGGCCGGAGTTTTCCGACGCCGCCACGGTCATGGAGTGGGTGGAGGGCGTGCGGCCCGTGACCGGATTCGACCACGCCTCGCTGGTGCGGGTGTTCGACGTGGGATTGGAAGACGGGGCGGCGTTCCTGACGATGACGCTCGTGGAGGGCGCGCCGCTGCACCGGGTGGCGCAAACGACGGGCCTGGCGCTCTTCCCTCTCTTGACCGCGCTGCGCGACGTCGCGCAGGCCGTCGGCTATCTGCACGGCCGCGGATACTCGCATGGGCGCATCCGCGCCGACCACGTGCTGTTGGGAGACGGAGGCGCGGCGATGCTCGCCAGCGTGGACGGGGCGAACCCCCGCGGCGCCGCGGCGGACGACCTGCAGGCCCTGGGCCGGATGCTCTACGAAGCGGTCGTTCGTCAGCCCGCGGACGCCGCGGTCCGGCCGCATGATCTGGGCATCGAGATGCAGAAAGACCTCGAATATTTGGTGGTGCGGGCGGCTCGGTGCGAATACCCCCGCGCGCAGGACCTGGCGGCCGACATCGATCGATACCTCTGCGGCCGGCCGCTGGTGCGGGACTCGCTCTGGAGACGATGGCTCGGGGGATAGCCCGAGGGCCCCGCGTTAATTTCCTACAAGTAATTGTGTTTAATTAAATGAGGCGGGCCGGGTAGAATGGGGCGTGCTTCCCTGGAAAACGCTGTCGCATCCCGTCCGACTGAAGCTGGCGCGATGTTTGGCCGGAGGGGCGCCGGCGTCGCTGGAGGAGCTAGCGAGGGCGTCGGGCGCGCACGTGAACACGGTTCGCGCGCATCTGGCCACGCTGGAGCAGGCCGGCCTCGTGACGCGCGGCACAGCGGCGCCCGAGGGACGCGGGCGCCCGGAGGCGCGCTTCCGGTGGGCGGAGGGATGGAGCGTGCCCGCGGCGGATTTCCTGGGACTGGCGGAGCTGCTGGCGGCCGCCCTGGCGCGTGCCCGGCCGAGTCCCGCCGTCCTGCGGGCCGTGGGACAGGAATGGGGGCGATACCTGCTGGGCCGGCCTGGCGCGTACGAAGTGAAGCGCGCGCTTCCCCGCGTGCTGAGACGCGTGGGCTTCCACGCGCGGCTCAGCGGACTGCGGGTGACGTTGCGGGAATGCCCCTGCTCCGCCGTGTCGCCGGACCGCCCTGAGATCGTCTGTGAAACGGCCACCGGCGTCGTGGAGGGAGTGTTGTCGGGCGCGGGCTCGCGACTGGAGATCCGCGGCCGCCGGCATGAACCCGGGAAACGCCGGTGTTGCCTGACGCTTCGGAAACGGCGTACGTAGGAAACGAGCGCTGATCCGCGACGCCGCAAGACCCGGCACAAGAGCGCGCGAGCTTGCCGCGCGCGGCGCGCCTTCGTATAAGGAACGAACCTTTTGCGGTGGCTGTCTGTCACAATTCCCGGATGAAACGGCGGAAGAATCTCGCGATCAGGACTGGAACCTGGTGCGACGCCATCTCCAGGGCCGTCGCGACGCCTTCCGCGCGCTCTATGAAAAGTACCGGGATAAGGTGTACGCCACGGCCCTGAAGATCGTCGGCGAAGCCTCTCTGGCGGAAGACTTGGCGCAGGAGATCTTCGTGAAAATCCACGAGGAACTGCACCGCTTCAAGTTTGAGGCGAGGTTTTCCACATGGCTGTATCGCATCGCCGTCAATCACGCCATCAACAAGGCCAACGAGATCGAACGCCACGGCCACATCCGGGAACAGGCCGCCCGCGAGCGCGCCTGCGAGGAACGTCCCGCGGCGCCTTCCGCTCGATTCGAGGACGAACGCGTCGGCCAGGCCATCGACGCGCTCTCGCCGAAGCTGCGGGCGATCATCGCGTTGCGATACCTCGACGGACTCTCCTACGGCGAGATCGCGGAGGTCTTGGAAGTGTCGGTCGGGACCGTGAAGTCACGCCTCTTCCTGGCGCACGAGACGTTGCGACCGATGATGCAGGACCTCTACGACGACGAACGAGATCGGATTTCCGAGGAGCTATGAACTGCTCGATGTTCCGGGAGATGATCTTCAACTACACCGCCGGCGAGCTCGATGCCGATTCCCTGGCGGACTTTCGCGGCCACTATGAAACCTGTGGCCCCTGCGGGACGGCCCTCAAGACCATCGAGGCGCAAGAGGAGATTCTGGTGTCGTTGCCTCGACCCAAAGCGCCCGATGCCCTGTGGAGACGCGTCCGGGCGGAGATCGAGAGCCGTGTCCTCCTGAGACGCTTGGAACGACCGTCCCGATATGCGGGTCGCTGGCTCGCCGGCGCGGCGGCGTTGCTGATGGCGGCGGCCGCGCTGTGGGCCTTGGCGCGTCCTCAACCCCGTGAAGAATTGCCCTTTCGAGTCGTCGACGTCCCGTCCGGCGGCGGCGCGTTGGGACGGATGATCCCAGGCTATGAGAACCCGGACCCGACGTCGGCCGTTTCGGACGGCTTGCTGGGGATGAGCCCATGAGGGCGGTGCGCGCGGTCTTGAGAATCCTGGGGTGCATCGCCTTGGGAGGCCCGCTGGCGTGGGGGCTGCTCGGCGAAGCCGACGCCGCGAGAGACCGCAGCCTCTTGGAAGAGATCCAGCGCGCGGAAGCCACACTGGCGTTCACGGCTGAGCGTACGATCACGGTCAACCATCCGGACGGCGCCGTCACAACCGTCCTGCGCGTGCATGGGCGGGCGGGCGAGCGGCGGGTGGAGGTGCTCGCTCCGCACATGACGGGACGGCGCGAGCCGGGGGGCTTCTCATTCCTGGCCCGCGCCCGAGGATACCTCACCGGCAGCGGCCATCGGGGATGGCTGGCCCGCTTTCTCCACGCAGCCCTCGTCGTCCAGAACTACAATCTGATCCGGTTGGGCGATGATACGGTCGCGGGGCGCTATGCCGGCCGATGGGAACTGCGCCCGCGGCATCGCGGACGCGCGACCTACCAGCTCTGGGTGGACGCCGAGAATCGCTTCCTTCTGCGCTTTCGGGTCGTGGCCTCGACCGGAGAGGCGTCCTTCGAGATGTCGCATGCGTCCATCACCTTCGATCCTCCTCGCGACGCTTCGGGCGGGGAACCCAGGCGCAGGCGGCGATCCGGCCGCGGGATGGAGCGGCAACCTTTGAGCGATGACGAGCTGCGGGGACTGGGATTCCGGGCGTGGCTTCCCAAGGAGCTGCCGGCCGGCTTCCGCCGGATCGGTCTGGAAACGATCCGCGGGAGGGGGCGCACGGAGTTCGAGTGGCTCCAAGCCACATACACGGACGGCATGGTGTCGGTCCTGCTCGTGGAGTTTCCAGCGGGCCAGGGATTCTGGCATCGACTGCGCCCGCGCTTTGCGGAGCTCGGGCCGCCGGAGGAAGGCGTGGCGCGCCGTCTCCGCCATGCCGGCGGAACGCTCATCAACATTACGTTGGAAGGGACGGAGATTTTTGCGACCGGACAACTTCCCGGCGACGAGATGGAGACGATGATGCGCACGCTGGGTCCGGTCAATTGACAGGGAGGGATCATGAGCAAGACCCTAGTGGTGTTTGCGGCGGTCCTCGGGTGCGCGACGTCGGCGTGGGCGCAGGACGGATGGATCGAGCGCCTGAAGGAGCGCCTCGAGTTGACCGACGAACAGGCGACGAAGATCCGGGACATCACGCAGCAGAACCGTGAGGCGGAAGAGAAGCTCCAGCAGGAGCGCGACGACAAGATTCGGGAACTGCTCACGGACGAGCAACGCCGGCGGTATGAGGAGATGCGCCAGGAAGGCGGCCGCCGGGGCGGCCCCGGGATGGGAATGGGATGGGCCGAACGATTTCTCGCGCCGGCGATCGACGCCGTCAAGCGAGAGTTGGAATTGACGGAGGAGCAGGCGGCGAAGGTGAAGCCGCTGCTGGACGAGTTCAACGAGAAGGCGCGCGCCCGGTTCGAGGAGCTCCGGCAGGCCGGCCGGCGGGGGCTCAACTGGCAGGAGGAGGTCCAGCGCTTCCAGGAGGGCGTCAAGGAACTGGCCGAGAAGATGAAGGAGCACGTGACGGACGGCCAGAAGGAGAAACTCGATCGGCTGATGGGAGAGCGCTTCAACTTCGATCGCGCGGGCGGACCTCGTCGCGGCCGGCCCAATCCGGAAGAGCGCACGCGCCGCGCGATGGAGACCCTCAAGGTGGAGGACGCGGAGGAGGCCGCGGCGGTGCGCGAAGCCGTGAAGAAAGTCGTGGAGGCCCAGGAGGCGCTGGACGAGTGGGAGCGCGACGCCCGCGCCCGCGTCGAGGAGCTGGCGAGAAAGACGGACGTCCCCGAGGAGGAAATCGGCGCGAAGCTCGAGGAGCTGCGCGCGGCGCGGCGGGACAAGGACAAGGCGCTCAAGGACGCGCAGAAAGAGCTTTACGAGATCGTGACGTCCCGTCAGGAAGTGGAGCTCATCCGAATGGGGATCTTGCGATAGGTGTCCGATGCTTCTGGGCCAGATCTTGATGCGCGACGGCGCCGTCACCGAGGCGCAGATTGAAGAAGCGCTCAAACGGCGCCAACCGGGGGAGCGCCTCGGCCAAGCGTTGGTGCGGCTGGGCCACGCGCGGCAGGAGGCGGTGCTTCGCGCGCTCTCCGAGCAGACGCACATCCCGACCGTCGATCTGGCCGACCTCGAGGTGGACGCCGACGTGCTCTCCCAGGTCGCGGTCAAGATCGTCTTCCGCCACAAGGTTCTCCCCATCGCGCGCGCGAACGGGACGCTGCGGGTCGCGCTGTCCGATCCGCTCGACCTGGACGTGCTGGATGAACTGCGTCTGGTGACGCGCTTGGAGATCGAACCCGTCCTCGGTCCGCCCGACGAGATCGAGCGGCTGATCAAGAAGTACTACGGGGTCGGTGCCGACGAGGTCGGTCGCATGGTGGATGCCCAGCGCGCGGAGATCCAGATTCTCGAGAAGGAGGCCGGCCGCGAGGCGCTGGAGATGGCGGAGGACGCCGGGCTCGTCAAGTTCGTCAACCAGGTCTTCACTGAGGCGGTTCGCGATCGCGCCAGCGACATCCACATCGAGCCGATGGGCGACCGCCTCCGCATCCGCACCCGCATCGACGGCGTGCTCCACGAGGTGCCCGCGCCCAAGGAGGTCGCGCGCTTCACCGGGGCGATCATCTCGCGCATCAAGATCATGTCGAACCTGGACATCGCCGAGCGGCGCGTCCCGCAGGACGGCCGCATCATGATGAAAATCCTCGGACGGGAGATCGACGTGCGCGTGTCGATCATCCCCAACATATGCGGCGAGGGTGTCTGCCTGCGGCTGCTGGACCGGCAGAACATCCGGCGGACGCTTGAGGATCTGGGGATGCCGCCGAGGGTGTTGGAGCCGTTCCGCGGGCTCATCGCGGAGCCGCACGGGATTCAGCTCGTGACCGGTCCGACGGGATCGGGCAAGACCACGACGCTCTATGCGGCGCTGCAGAAGATCAACTCGCTCGAAGACAAGATCATTACCGTAGAAGACCCGGTCGAGTATCAGCTGCCGGGGGTCAAGCAGATCCAGGTGAATCCGAAAGTGGGGCTCACGTTCGCCGGGGGGCTGCGCGCCATCCTGCGGCACGATCCGGACATCATCATGATCGGCGAGATCCGCGATCTGGAAACGGCGGAGATCGCGGTGCAGAGCGCGCTGACCGGTCACCTCGTGTTCTCGACGCTGCACACCAACGACGCCCCGAGCGCCGTCACGCGCCTGATCGACATGGGGCTGGAGCCGTTCCTCGTCGGATCCACCGTCGACGGGATCATGGCCCAGAGGCTCGTGCGGTGCATCTGCCGGGCCTGCAAGGTCGAAGTTTCCGCCGGTCAGTACGCCGCCGGCGTGCTTCCTCCGGACATCAAGACGGTGTCGCGCGGCCGGGGGTGCGACGAGTGCCGAGGCACCGGCTATCACGGGCGTCAAGGCGTGTTCGAGCTCGTCGTGCTCGACGACGAGCTTCGGGAGATGATCTTGCGGCGGGAAAGCGCCGGCCGGCTCAAGCGCGTCTGCGTCGAACGCAAAGGCATGAAGACCCTGCGCGAAGACGGGTGGGATCGCGTGCGACGGGGGATCACGACGCCCGAGGAAGTTCTCCGGATCACGAAGGAAGACAAAGGCGGCCAATAGAGGAGTGCATGCCGCAGTTCAGCTACACCGCGAAGAAGGACGACGGCGGCATCGTGACGGGAACGATGCGCGCCGACAACGAGCGGTCGCTTCTCGACACGCTGGGGCGCCAGGGCGTCTTCCCTCTCGAAGTGAGGCAGACGAGCGAAGAAGGCGCGCCGCGGGCCGCCGGGCGGAAGTCCCGTCGCCCGGTCCGGGCCGGCGACGTTGGGATCTTCACGCAGCAGTTGGGGGACTTGCTGAAGGCGGGGGTTCCTCTTCATCGAGCGCTGACGGTGTTGGCGGAACAGGGGTCCAACGCGGAGTTCTCCGACGCGATCGGGACGGTCGCGAAGGACATCGCGTCGGGCAAGCCGTTGCACGAGGCGCTGGCGCGCTTTCCGCGGCTCTTCGACCGGCTCTACGCGAGCATGGTGAAGGCCGGGGAGGCCGGCGGTTTCCTGGAAGACGCCCTTCACCGCCTGGCGGGATTTATGGAGAAAGACGAAGAGCTCAAGAGCCGCATCCGATCGGCCATGGCTTATCCCATCCTGCTCGTGGTGCTGGGAACGGGCGCCGTCGGGTTCCTGATGGTGTTCTTTATCCCGCGTTTCGGCGCGATCTTCGAGAGCATGAAGGCGAATCTGCCGTGGCCGACGGAAGTGACGATGGCCGCGAGCGGCTTCTTCCGCGATTACTGGATGGGCGTGCTGGCGCTGATCGCGCTGGTGCCGTTGCTCTGGGCGCGGATGCGCGAGAGCCCGGCCGGCCGGCGGGTGATCGAGCGCGTCAAGATCACGATTCCCGTTTTCGGAGACGTGGCCAAGAAGAACGCCATCGCGCGGTTTGCGCGTTCGCTGGGGACGATGCTCCGCAGCGGCGTGCCTATCTTGTCCTCGCTGGCCATCGCCAGGGAGGCCATGGGAAACGTCGTCCTCATGCAGGACATCGACGAAGCCGGCGCGGGGGTCAAACAAGGGCGATCGCTTGCCGAGATCCTACGCCGCAGCCGGTACTTTCCGGCGATGACCGTGGACATGATCGCCGTCGGCGAGGAGGCGGGCAATCTCGAGAACGTCCTCATCACCATCGCGGACTCCTACGACAAGCAGGTCGACCGCGCGGTCAGGATGTTCCTGTCGCTGTTCGAGCCCTTCCTGTTGGTGGTGATGGCCGCCGTGGTGGGGTTCGTGGTGGTGTCGATGTTGTTGCCGGTGTTCACGTTGTCGTCGATGATCGGGAGGTGAGGACCCTGAGAGGAACAGAGGACGCAGCGCGGCGACCGCAACCGAACTCGGGGATCCTCCG
>JACPRB010000332.1 GCA_016190155.1 Planctomycetota bacterium | reverse complement strand
GGGATGATGTTGAGGCGGTAGTACAGGTCCTCCCGGAACGCGTGGTCTTGAATGGCCCGCTCCAGGTCGCGGTTCGTCGCGGCGATCACGCGCACGTCCACCCGCAGGTCGACGGTACCTCCGACGCGCCGGAACGACTTCTCCTCCAGGACGCGCAAGAGCTTCGCCTGCAGGTTGGGGCTCATGTCGCCGATCTCGTCGAGAAAGACCGTGCCTCCATCGGCGAGCTCGAAGAGACCTTTCTTCTGCGCCTTGGCGTCCGTGTAGGAGCCTTTCTCGTGTCCGAAGAGCTCGCTTTCCAGGAGGGTGTCCGAGAGCGCCGTGCACGTGATGTTCATGAAGGGAGCGCCGCCCCGGTGGGACTCGTAGTGGATCGCCCGCGCCAGGACGTCCTTCCCCGTGCCGCTCTCGCCTCGCAGCAGGATGGTGGAGGCTTCGCTGCGGGCGACCTTGCGCGCCAGATCGACGATCCCGCGCATGATCCCGGAGCGCGCGATGACGTTCTGCAAGCCGTAGGACTCGCGGGCTTCGCGCAGCCGGTCGTCGGCGGCTCGCTTGAGCGATCTGACCTCGATGGCCCGGCGCACGCTGATCGCCAGCTCGTCGAGATTGAACGGCTTCGTGATGTAGTCGTAAGCGCCGAGCTTCATGGCCTCGACGGCCGTATCGACGGAGGAGTACGCGGTGATGATGATGACCGTCGTCTCCGGCGTGTTCGCCTGGATATGACGGAGCAGGGAGATGCCGTCCGTATCGGGCAGCTTGAGGTCCACGAGGGCCAAGGCCACGGAATCGGCGGACAAGGCTTGGACGGCCGAGGAGCCGTCCGCCGCTTCGCCCACCTCGAAACCCTCTTTCTTGAGCCGTTCCGAGAGGGACCATCGGATCAGCTTCTCGTCGTCGATGATCAGGATGCGGTGGGACATCTCTTAAGTTTGGAGCGGCGCCTGGGCGGCGCAAGCTTTTTGTGGCGGACCTTACTCGGTCTGGATCCACACCGCCGCGGTGGCCCCGACGCCGTAGGCCACTCCGGCGGCCATGGCTCCGATGAGCAGCATCTCGATACCTCCGAGGATCCAAGTCTTGCGCGCGAGCAGACTTCGCATGGAGCCTACGCCGAAGAGCGCCGCTCCCGTCAGGAAGCAGCTTGCCGCGAAGGGATAAGCCTTCATCGAAGGGACGAGGTAGGCCACCAGGGGCAGCGATCCGATCAGGACGAACGCGGAGAAGGTGGCCAAGGCGTGCCACAAGGGTTCGGCGTATCCGCGGTCCGAGTTCTCGACGCTGGCGCTGGCACGGATGGCCAGGAAGTTCGACGCGCCCATGGAGAAACCGTCGGCGATCAGGTTGACGAAGCCGATGATGAGCAGGACTCCCGGCGTCAGGCGGGCCCCCGCCACGCCGCTGACGACGGTGAAGGTGGTGACGAGGCCGTCGTTGGCTCCGAAGACGAGGTCGCCCAGATAATGGCGCAGGACGTCGGCGGCTTGCGCCGACCGGGGTTCGTGTTCTTGCAGGATCATGCCGGCTCCTCGGCTGGAAGAAACACGCACATCCTGACGAGTCGGGGCGCCGAACGCAATCAAGAACAACGAACCGCGAAAAAGCTAGAAACGTGTAAGAAAGGGGGAGATGGAGAGGACCAGGAGAGGGGAAGATCCCTTTTGGATGGAAGAATTCGACTCCCCACCTCTCTTTTTCTCTCCAAGAGCAAGGCATTGAATGCGCTAGCGCCTGCCGCTGCAATCCAGGGGAACGGTTTCATAGGTTCCGAGTGCGCGAGGGCGCAGGACGGCGGCCGTGCGGGTTACGGATGAGGTATCTGAAGCGCGCGTTGAGATCGAACGGGCGGAGCGCCGTGGTTTTCTCGATGCGGCGAATCTCCTCACGCTGCTGAGGCTGCCGCTGGGCGGCGTGGTGTGGGTGGACGCCGATCGTCCCTGGTTCGTTCTGGCCGTGATGGCCGCTGCGGGAATGACGGACGTCTTGGACGGACGGTTGGCTCGCCGTGCGCCGTCAGGGCCCCTGCATGTCGGGGCGTGGCTGGATCCGCTATGCGACAAGTTCTTCATGTTGTCGGTGCTTCTGGCCGTGGGGTCGGCGCGCGACGCTCCGCCGGCCATCCTGCTTCTGATCGCCGCGCGGGAGCTCGTCCAGATCCCGTTGGCGGCGCTGTACGCGATTCTGCGGCGTCTTGGACGACAGCTCCAATATGATTTCCGCGCGGCCGTCGTCGGCAAGGTCGCTACGGTTTCGCAGTTCCTCGCAGTGAGCGCGCTGCTCCTGGATCACCCGTTCACGAGGCCGTTGGCGGTTGTCGCCGGCGTGATCGGTGTTGCGGCGGCGCTTTACTATTTCGCCCGCGGGGCGTAACCGTTCAGCCGTTCATTCGTTCTTCCGTTCACCGGTTCTTGCGTTTACCCGTTCCTGCGCTCGACGGCCTTTGCGAAAGGGCGTGTGCGACCGGCGGAGAACGGATGCCCGCGCGGACCAGAAGCCCGGAACGGGCAGGCGGATGAACGGGTGAACCGGTGAACGGTTGCCGCGGGGCTTTTCGCATCATGCCACGCAGCCGCACTTGAAAATCTGCTCCGGTAATGAATAATGCATGTATTCTCCCGGGGCGGTGCGGCTTTCCACAGGGAAAGGGTAGGGGCATGGGAAGACGGGTGTTCGATACCACGAGCCTTGGAGGCAACACCCGAGGGTTTCCCGAGACCACGTGGGGTTTGATCTCGCGGCTGGGCGACCATGACTCCACGGACAGCCACACGGCCCTGCAGAGCCTTTGCCTCAAGTATTGGAAACCGGTTTACCTTTATATGCGGAGGGCGTGGGCGAAGTGCAACGAGGATGCGAAGGACCTGACGCAGGCCTTCTTCCTGTGGTTGATGGAGGGCGATACGCTTTCTCGTTATGCACCGGAGCGCGGGAGTTTTCGCCGGTTCATCAAGGTCCTCCTGAGGCGCTTCGTCGGGCACCATGAACGGGCCCTACAGTGTCTCAAGCGGGGCGGGGGCATCCATGTGTTGCCCTTGGACGATCTGGCGGCTCTGGACAGGATCGTGGCGGACCCTCGCGCGCCGGATCCCGAGACGCTGTTCGATCGCGAATGGATGAACACCCTGGTCCAGCATGCGATGGAGCGCGTGCGGCAGCACTTCGCGGCCGGCGGGCGCGAGGGGCACTTCAAGATGTTCGAGAGCCACGACCTCGTGCCGCCCGCCGAACGACCGTCGTACTCCGCGCTCGCTTCGCAATTCGGCGTGAGCGTGCCGAGCGTGCGCAACGTGCTCTTCGCGGTGCGCGAGGCGCTGCGCGGCGAGCTGCGCAAGGAGCTGGCGGAACTGACGCGCGAGAAGAAGGACTTCGACGAGGAATGGGAGGAGTTCTTCGGAGAGCGGGAATCCCCTCGGACCACCCCTTGAGGGGGCGGCTGAGCAAGGAGGGGCAAGACGCGAATGCTCGGAAGCGTCTCCCTTTCATATATCCCCTCCTCACGACGTTCCGAGGCCACTTTCTTCCGGAGCGCCGTGCTTGAAGTCGAATCATCTCGGCCCGTTGATTCGCGCAGCCCCCAACAATCCCGAATCTCAAGACCAAGAAACGGCTTCGAAAATGGGCCGATCGCTGCATCTCTATGCGGGTCAAGCTGTAAGTGGGATTTCTTGGTGACCCATAACTTAGATATCCTGCGGATGCCGCAGCAGCGGTGGGCAATAAGACTTCATAGGCGATATCGGGGGTAAGCCATGAGTCGGATCCCTTCTCTGTTGACCTTGGCGGCGCTGACCGCCACCTTGGCGATGGGTTGCGACTATTACGGCGGCGGCGAAATGCCCGTGCTGGACAGCGCCGTGGGTGGCTCGCCGTCCCCTCCGCCTTCGCCCAGCGCCCCGCCACAGGTCCAGTCCATCGTCCCCGCCGACGGAGCGACGGGAGTACCCCTTTCGGCCGGCGTGACCATTACCTTCTCGCAATCCATGGACCCGGCGACGATCACCACGGCGAATCTCACCCTGAGCCGGGCCGCCGGGCCCGTCGCCGCCGGCGTGCAGCTCGCGCCGGACCAGACCACGACGACGATCACTCCCGTCAGTCCGCTGGCCGGCAGCACCGCGTACACCGTCACCGTCACGACGGGAGCGACCTCCGCCTCGGGTTTGCCCATGGCGGCGGATTTCACGTCGAGCTTCACCACGGGGGCGGATATCGATTCCACGCCCCCGACGTTCGCAGGCGCTACCGGCGCGACGGCCACCGGCGGATCCACCATCAATGTCCAGTGGGCCGCCGCGTCCGACAACGTCACTCCAGCGGGCCAGATCGTGTATCGCCTGTACGCGGCCACGGCGTCGGGCGCTCAGAATTTCAGCACGCCCACGGCGACGACCGCGCCCGGGGCGACGTCGTTCGTCTTGACCGGATTGATGGGGAACACGACCTACTTCATCGTCGTGCGGGCCCAGGATTCGTCGGGCAACGTCGATTCGAACGCCAACCAGGTGAACGCCACGACGAACGCGCCGCGATCCTACCTGACGCACGTCTGGCCCGTTCTGAACGCCAAGTGCGTTCGGTGCCACAAGAGCGGCGGCGACAGGCCGTTCTGGGACACCGCCTCGCTGGCGTACACCAACTCCGTCAACGTGGACGCGAAGAACCCCGATCCGGCCTGGAAAATCGTCAAGCCGTTCTCGAGCGCTTGGAGCACCATGTACGACCGTTGCACGCCCGCGAACCTCTCCGGGGGGTTCATGCCCGAGAGCGGAACTCCTCTGACGGCGACGGAGCTCTCGAACATGCGAGCTTGGATCGACGAGGGGGCGCTCAACAACTAATAGTCCAGTTATTCATTGGGGTGAGCGATGAGGGCGAGCGATCTGATCTGGGGGATTCTCTTGCTTCTGCCGGCCTCGGCAGGGGCCCTGGATGAGGGGCAGGACGTCTCCACGCGCCGGACGCCGGAACAGATGGTGGCGCAGGCCGCTCTGCTGGAGCAGCAGGCGGAGCAACTGGAGCGGGTCGGCACGCCGTCGACGATGGCCTTCGCCGGCACGCTGCGGGATCAGGCGCGTCAATTGCGCGCGATGGCCGGCGAGAAGGCCGTTCCGCCGAAGAAGCCTCCCGCGAAGCCCGTCAAGCCGGCCGTCAAGCCGCCGACCAAGGCGCCGGCCCCCGTCAAGGAGGCCGAGCCGGCGACGCCGTCCAAGGAGGGCGCCCCGGTCAAGAAGCTGCCGGACAAGGAGGACCTCGGCTTCCTGGCCCAATTGCGCGCGGAGCTGACGGAGTACCCGGAGAACGCGCAGCAAGGGTACAAGGTGTTCGCCGTCAAGTGTGCCAAGTGTCACTCGTTGACGAAGTCCTTTCAGGCGCAGGTGCCCAACGACGATTGGGAACCCTGCATCCGCAAGATGGCGAAGATGCAGGGCGCCAACATCTCGCCGAAGGCGGTCAAACAAATCACCGTCTTCATGAACTTCTGGCAGAAGCGCGTCCGCGAGGGCGGCGTCAACGCGCCGCCGCCGCCTCCAGGTCAGGAGGGGCAGCCGAGCGAGTCGGTCGCCGGCGGCGACAAGTTCCCCCAGGTCGGATACAGCGGTTGCGCCTTCATCAGCGCCACCCAGCTCGCCTCCGACCGGCACGCGCGCGACACCATGCGCGAAGAGGGCCTCATGGCGGAATTCGTCTTCACCACGAACGCCACCCTGACGGACCGGATGACCGTGAACGCCACGCTGTGTTACAGCTGTCACGCTCTGGAGCTGGACCACGTCTACGCGGAATACGACCTCAGCGAGAGTTTCCGGTTGCGGGCCGGGCGCTTCGCCGTGCCCTTCGGCGCCGTCTCGCAGCGCTACCTCCCGCAGATCCGCGAGTCGACCTCGCTGCCGCTGCCGTACGCCATGGGCCGGATGCCGCGCGATCGCGAGTTCAACCAAGGCGTGCTTCCGATGCCCATCACCGACAACGGCGCCATGCTGACGGGGGCCGTCTATCCGACGGAGAGCATGCAACTGGATGCGTCGGCGTACCTCGTGACGGGCATGAAGGGAACGGACGTCGACCTCGATTTCATCAGCACCCGCGACTACGAGGACAACAACGGCGAGCCCGCGGCAGGGTTGCGCTTCACGGCGACCTGGGACTATCTGTCGCTGGGTGCCTCGTTCATGCGCGGCAACTACGATGCGGAGGGAGACCTCGCTTACCGCGTGTACGGGCTGGATTTCTTCTACAAGCTGGGCGAGTTCAACCTGCGCGCGGAGTTCGTGCGCCGGGAGCAGGATTTCTTCATCGGCGGCCCGGACACGTCCAAGGACGCCTTCATCAAGGAAGGATACTTCATCCAGCTCGACGGGCCGTTCCCTTTGATCGAGGGGGTGCGGTTCTTTCTCCTGCAGGACGGGTTGTCGATGCGGGACATCCTCTTGTCGCCGTCAGGGCCCACGCCCGTGCCGTCTCCGGACACGACGGACAACGCCAACGCCATCTCGCGGTTCGCCGCGGGACTGGAGTTCAGCCCGTACGAGAAGTTCGTGGTCAAGGGGTCGGTGGAGTACTGGTACTTCTCCGACTACGACGAGACGTGGGTCTTCAACCTGGGAGTCAGTTTCTCCTTGTGATGCCGCGGAGGTGCGCGATGAACGAGACCACTCGCCGGCGGTTCCTGGGCGCGGCATGCGCCGCCTCGGGCTGTGCCGCCTGCTCCTTCGGCGTCGTGCCGGTCGTGACGTACCTCGTGCCGCCGCCCGCCTCGACGGCGCCGATCGTGGTGCGGCTGCCGGTTCGCGACGTCCCGGAAGGCCAGGCGAAGATCGTTCGGATGGGGCCCAAGCAGATCCTGGTCGTGCGCCATGACGGCCAATGGACCGCGGTCGATTCGAAGTGCACCGACCTGGGCTGCACGGTGGTGTGGGATCCGCAGGCCAAGCTCATCCGCTGCCCGTGCCACAACGGGGTGTTCGACGCGGATGGCCGTCGCGTCTCCGGCCCGCCGCCGACCGATCTGCACAAGGTCCAGATTCGGGTCGAAGGGGATCGGATTGTGCTCGAGGCGTAACCATGGAACCGTTCAAGAGTTCATCCGTTCGACCGTTCCCCCGTTCAAGCGTTCGTCCGCCAAGCATTGGATAGGAAGTGAGCAGCCATGAAGGCCGTCAAAGCGTGGTTGGATGAGCGCGTGGGACTGGAGGCCGTAAGCCGTTTCGCCACGGCGCAGCTGGAAAAGCCCGTTCCCCGGGGGCTCAATTACGCCTTCACGCTGGGGACGGCCGCCATGGTCCTCTTCGGGACGCAGGTCGGCAGCGGCATCCTGCTGGCCATGAATTATTCCTCCTCCATGGAGGCCGCGTACGCCAGCGTTCAGCGCATCACCTACGACGTGCCGTGCGGCTGGCTGATCCGCTCCATCCACGTCTGGGGCGCGCATCTGATGGTCCTGGTCGTGCTGCTCCACATGCTGCGCGTCTTCTGGACCGGCGGCTACAAGAAGCCGAGGGAGCTGACGTGGATCTTCGGATGCGGGCTCCTCTTGATCACTCTGGGATTCGGGTTTACGGGATATCTCCTTCCGATGGATCAGGTTTCGTACTGGGGCACGATGATCGGGACGGAATGGCCCGGCGCGATGCCCGGAGTGGGCGAAGCCTTGGCGAGAGCACTACGCGGGGGGGAGGAGGTCTCCAGCGGTACGCTCGCGCGCTTCTTCATCCTGCACGTCCTCCTCCTCCCCGCCGCTCTTTGCGGATTGATCGGCGCCCACGTCTATCTCGTCCGGCGACTGGGCATCGCCACGCGACAGCCCGTCGACGTGGAGCACAACGGCGGCTACAAGCGCCTCATGGAGCGCGAGGGCGTGCCGTTCTCGCGGCACGTGTACCGGGAGGTCACCACGGTCTTCGTGCTGCTGAGCCTGCTGGTGACGCTGGCCGTGGCGTTCCCGGCGGGACTGGGAGCCGCCGCGACGCCCGATCAGACGCCGCCGGGGGTGAAGCCGAACTGGTACTTCCTCCCGGTTTTCCAGCTCATCAAGTACTGCCCGAAGATGGCGGCGATGATCCTGGTCAACGCGCTCATCGTGGCGCTGTTCTTCCTGCCGTTCCTCGATCGCAATCCGCGCAAGGAGCCTCGAAGGCGCAAGTTCCTGATGGTCGCGACCGGCGTGGGCCTGGCCGCCACGCTCGCCGTCGGTTTCCTCGGCTTCATCTGCGAGAAGCGCGTCGGTCCCGTTCAGTTCGACACCTTGGGCGTGCCGCATTGGGTGGAGGCAAGCGTTCAGCCGCTCATCGGTTCGTCCGTTCATTCGTTCCAGAAGTGCGATGCTGGAACGAGATCCTCGAACGGCCGAGCGGTTATGAGCTCTCTGGAACGACGAGAGCCGCGGTCGAGCGCGGACGCGACTTCATCGGATGGACGAACCCGTGAACAGAGGAACGGAGGAACGGGCGAACCCTTACGGGTGGAGCAGCCATGAGCGACGCGATCCTGGCGATGATCCTGACCGCCGTCCTGTCCGCGCAGGATCGGGAGAAAGACAAGGCCTGCATCGAATGCCACGAGAAGCAGGGAAAAGAGCACGCGGGCTCGGTGCACGACGCCAAGAACGTCACGTGCACGTCGTGCCACGGCAACGATGAGGTCAATCTGCGCCAGAAGGGGAATCCGCACCGGAAACTGAAATCGTTCCGCGGGAGACCGAAAGAGATCGTCAAGTTCTGCGGCGATTGCCACCAGAGCTCGGCCGACTTCTTCCAGTCCGGTCCGCATCGCGAGAAGCTGCGTCGGGAGGTCCAAGGTCGGGCCAGACCGGCGGAGCATTGCATCGTGTGCCACGACAACCACAGGACGGAGACGCTGGCGTTCGCCTCGGTTCGAGCGCTCTGCCTCGAGTGCCATCCCGGCGGCGATGCCGCGCACGATTCCATCGCGAAGTTCGAGAACGCGTTGAATCGCGCCTCGGAGTCGATGGCTGCCTTGGACGATGAGCTGGCGCGCTTCCCGAAGCGGCCGGGCTTGAGCGTTCGAACGGCACAGGAGGCCAAGAAGGACGCCCTGGCCGGCATGGGGTATCTGCGCCAGCGGCAGCACTCGGCGCTGCCGGAGGGGTTCGACGGGGAAGTCGGGCCGGTCGTCGTCGGCGTCCAGGGGGCACGGGAGAATCTCCTGGCGCAGATCGCCGCGTGGAAGATCCGGCCTCGCTGGCTGTTGGGGTTCCTGGGCATCATGCTCGTCAATCTCTTCTTATTCCGCCGCTGGTGCAGGAATACATTCGGAAAGGAAAGTGTATGAGAGCGCTCGCGCTTCTTCTCTTGGCGGGGACTTCGGCGATCGCGCAGGAGGATCTTACGGAGGAACTGGCCGCGGAAATCGCGCCGGACGCCTCCGGATTGGTCCGCAAGGAAGGGAAACTCGGCGATGCCGCTCGCGCGAAATTCAAGACGGCCATGGGGGTAGAGGCGCCCGCCAAGGTGGTCTATTTCGAGGGCGAGGCGGAGCTGCTGACCGGCGAGTCGGGCAAGCTCGAGAAAGTCCGCATCTGCGTCGTTCCCCTGAAGACCAAGAAAGGCGGCGGGCAGCTCGGCGTCTGCGTCGCTCCGGCCGTGAACACCATCGTGGGCGTGACCGTGAAGATGGGCGATCAGGAGTTCGAGGAGGTCCCGTTCTTCATGCAGTTCACGAGTTACGACTACTCCTCCGACGCCATCGGCCGGCCGATGAGCCACCTGGACGCAACGCTCAAGAAGGCCGCGCAGGCGGCCGATGACGAGCAGAAGAACCTGCGGGGACTCGTCGCCCAGCAGCAGCTGATGCGGCGCATCCAGATCTCCAGCGACACGCTCTCGGGCAAGCTGGAACGTCAGGAGGCCTCGACGGCCGAGGCCAAGGAATTGAAGAAGGTCTTCGACGCCGTCGACAAGAGCATCGCCGACCTCAAGTTCTTCAGCGCGAAGGACAAGAAGGACTTCGGCGAATGGATGACGGAATCGCGCGCGTCGCTGGCGGACATCGAGGCGGGGATGGGCGCGGGCGATATGGAGAAGGCGCAGGAGGGGAACCGTCGCCTGCTGACCGCGTGCAACAAGTGCCATACCGCCTACGAGACCCTGTTCCGCGAGAAGCGCGAACCGCTGGGGCTGGGGACGGGCTATTTCCGCGCGGACTTCGATCTGGGTACCGATCCCGGCGTCGACGGCGAACTGCAGAAGGCCGCCGCCTCGGCCGTCCGCAAAGCGGTGTTGATGCTCGAGGAAGTCAAGTAAGTGAAGTTGCCGTTGAAATCCTGACGGGTGGGCGGCAGGATCTGGTGGGCTGGATCGAAACAAACGCGTGAGGGAATGAGACTGCTCCGCCCGCTGGGCTCGCTGCGGCTGACGCTTGCGGTGTTGGTATCGCTTGCGGTCATCCTGATCGCGGCCACATGGTTGTCGGGATACGATATCACGTTGGGCTCCCTGCGGCGGGATCTGTACGGATCGTGGTGGTTCAACGTGCTGCTGGCCGTGCTGATGGTCAACCTCGTGGCGTGCACGGTCATCCGCAAGCCCTGGCGATTCTGGCAGTGGGGATTCCTCCTGACGCACACGGGTGTCCTGACGCTCATGGTCGGCGCGGGCGTCTCCTTCAACTGGAAGATCTACGGCGACATGGCCATCTCCGAGGGCGGCCACGCCTCGGAGTTCGAGATCGAGGGCGAGCGCGAGGTAATCGTGCATACGGCGCGCGGCGAGGATCGCTTCCCGGTCGACGTCAATCCGTATCGCCGATCGAGCTCGGGGCGCGTCTGGCGCGCCAAGGACGGTCGGATCGTTCGCCTGCTCGAGTACATCCCGAACGTCTCCCAAGAGACGGCGTACGAGACGGTTCCCGACGGGCGATTCGACGTGCTTCATGTGCGCACGTATTTCCAGGGTAAGTTGTTCCAGAATCTCTACTTGCCCTTGGGGGAGTCGGTCAGGAATTCGCTGCTGTCGTTCTTCTACGTGCCGGAAGGGTTGTTGGAGACCGTCGGCGGCACGTCGGGCGAGCAGGGCACGCTGGTGCTGACGATCGACGGCGAGCGCCGCGAGCTCGACGTGAAGGAGAATCTCGACCGGCCGGTTCGGATAGGGCGCCGCGACGTCACGATCCGCCGATTCTACGGGGCGTTCATGTTCGGGGATGCCGGCGCGGGCGAGAACCCCGAGGAGAGGGATACGAATCCGACGGTGATGTTCGAGGTGCGGCCGGAGGGGGGAGAGCCGGCCACCTACTATGCGTTCGCGCTGCATCCGGAGATGTCGCCGATCCGCAAGGGCGGTGCGATGCACGGAGGGGGCGCGCCCGATTTCGAGGCGACGCTGCGGTACGCGGCGCGCCAGAGCGTCGTGTATTTCGCCCTGGGATCGTCCGGCGTCCGCTATCGGGTCACGACGCCCGGCGGCACGCAGACCTCGGGTTCGATCGCCCCCGGCGAGCGGATCCGGCACCCGGGCATGGCGATGCCGCTGGAGTTCGAGGTGGTGAGGCATCTGCATGAGGCGGAGCCGGCGCTGGTGGAGGAGGCTCCGCGCAAGGGGGCGCCCGCCCAGCCGGCCGTTCGGGTGAAGATGACGGGGGCTCCCCTGTGGCTGCGGCTGGGACAGGCGGTGCAGATTGACGAGGACACCACCCTTCAATTCGTGCCCCGCACGTACACGGGTCTGAGCTTCGCCGTTCAGTTGGTCCGGTTCATCAATCCGCCGTACGAAGGGACGGGGCGGGCGTCGAAGTTCGAGAGCGAGTTGCGCATTCACGACGCGACCGTGGGGAAGACGATCGACGGAAAGACCGGGGTCAATTACCCGTTCAGCTATCGAGGCTGGAGCTTCTACCAGAGCACGTTCAACGACAAGGTGACGCCGGTCATGAGCATCCTGCAAGTGGCCTACGACCCCGGCAAGCGCATCCTGTATCTGGGGTGCATCATGACCGCGTTCGGGGCGCTCTTCATGATGCTCCTGAAGAGGAGCCTGGCGGAGTTGGTGAAGGGCGAGAAGCAGGCGATCGATGCCCCGATGGGGATGCTGGGACGCGTCGGATCGGTCGCGCTGGCGAGCGCCGGGGCCGTCGGAGGCGCGGTCGCGCTCCTCATCGCGCCGTGGATCGACGGATTGGCGCTTGGGTCGGCGGCCTCGATCGGCGGTGTGGCGATGTCTTTGGCGTTGACGGGCGTGGCCCACGCCCTTCGGTCGCGGCGCCCGCGGTGGGCGCTGGGGCTGGGACAGGCGGTCTCGGCGGGATGGTGCATCAATGTGGCGGCGTTGGTTCTCTTCATGCTTGTGAGGATGCCATGATGAAGTTGACGTTGCTCCTGGTGATCGCGCAGGCGGACATCGGCGTCCAGCATGAAGGTCGCGTCAAGCCGCTCGACACGTTCGCGCGGCAGCTCATGCAGTTTCTCTCGGAGAAGGAGACGTTCCTGGGTGATCCGGTGGAGGCGATCCTGTCCCTGGCGCGCCGGCCGGAGGAGGGCCGTTCGAAGCGCCTCATCAAGATCACGCATCCCGAGCTCAAGGAGCGTTTCGCGTTGGATCGCGCGCTGACGCACTACTCGCTGGCCGATCTGGAGCCGGCGCGTCCGCGCATGGCGGCGGAGGCCGCCGAGATCGACGAAGAGGAGGCCACGTCCCGCGAGCGCGCCACGCTGAAGGTCCTTCATCAGTACGGCATGATCGAGGCGCTCAGCCGCGAGCGTCTCCTGACGATCATCCCGATCCCGCACGGAGAGAACCACGCGTGGTTGACTCCGACGGACGTGCGCGCGTGGCTGGGCGGGCAGTCGCATCCGGTCATCGATGAGTTCGTCGCGCAGGATCCGTCGCGGCGGGAGGCGTTGCGCGACGTGGTGGCGCGTTGGGACGGGGAGCAGGTCGCGGGGCTCGCCGAGCGGTTACGGGCGCTCAATCCGAAGGTCTATCCCGCGGCGGATCGCGTTCAGACGGAGCTGCTGTACAACCGGCTGCGGCCGTTTCATAAGGCGTCGGCGCTCTACTTCGCGGCGGCCCTGGGGTTTCTCTTGGCGATGGTGTTCCAGTCGCGCAAGACGGGTTGGGTGGCGATGGGTGTGCACGGGCTGGGGCTGGGGCTGACGCTCTATGGATACGCGCTCCGATGGACCATCGCGGGCCGTTATCCGCTGTCGAACCACTATGAGTCGATGGTGATGTGCGCGCTGGGGGCGGCGCTCTTCGTGCCGATCCTGGAGGCGTGGGTGAAGGCGAAGGGGGTGGCGGGGATGTCGGGCGCGTTGGTGGCGTCGGTGCTCTTGGTGCTGGCCAACAACGTGCCGGCGTTCGCCGAGCAGGGGTTCGTTGCTCCGCTGGTGCCGGCGCTGCAGACGGTGTGGATGACGATCCATGTGCCGGTGATCATGGTGGGCTACGCGATGGGCATGCTCTTGATGGTGCTGGGGCATGTGGCGCTGGGGCAGTCGTTTCGGGCGGCGGGTCCTTCGGCGCATCTGGACGCGATCCTGTATCGGGTGCTGCAGTTGACGGCGCTGTTTCTGCTCGTGGGGATCAT
>JACPRB010000335.1 GCA_016190155.1 Planctomycetota bacterium | reverse complement strand
CTTGTCGTAGCACAAAGATTTGATCGATTAGCACAGCAGAGATTCCTTTCGAAAACGGACGAAACCGCTTGAGGCCGAGTCGGTTGCCTGGGCGTCGCGGAAAACCTTCGTGCCACTTGAAGATGTGGATCGTGAGTAGTGCAGAGGACGCAGAGACAACTCAGCTTCTCGGACCTTTATTTCCGGGTCGCGGCGGATCTCTTCCGGATGTGGCCGGAACTTCGTCGGTCCGATATCGTCATCGTAACGGGGCTCGAGGGAGAGGAGTTGCGCGAGGCGCTTGGGCGGGGGTTATCGCCCGAAGTGCCCCCGGATATTCGCGTCGTGGCGGTGCGGGCGTTGCGTTATTTCTACGAGATCGAATCGGTCGAACTGACGGTCGATGCGATGGATGATCCCGAGGAGGTGGTGCGAGCGGCGGCGCTGGAAACGATGCGCGTGCTCGTGGGGCAATCTGAAGGGACCCCCGAGGGAATTCGACGGTGGTGGCGAGGACTGACCCAGGAGAGGAAATATGAGATGATGGAGAGACAGTGGAAGAAATGGAAACAAGGACTTCAGCCATGAAGGTGTCGCGTGCGTTGGGAATGATCATCGCCGCTTGCGCGGGTTTTGTCGCGGGAATGCTCTTCTCGGAGAAGCGGACACGCCTTGTCGTGCAGACTCCCCCAGTGCCTCGGGAGACGCGTTCTCTCGAGAAGGCAGCGAATGTGTCGGACGCGCCGCCGGTGACTCCTCCACCCGCTCCCGTCATGGCGGCCTCCCAACGAAGCAGCCCGAGTCCTGCGCGGGACAAACGCCGGTCGGCGCAGGAGTTTTACGGATTCGTCAAGGCTGGCGCAGCCGATGAACAAACCCGCCAGGACTTTCTGCGGGAGTTCCTTCTACGAACCGATGAAATGGATGAGGGGTACGCGCTGTACTTCATCGAACTTCTTCGGCAGGATCCCGAAAACTCGTGCGCCCTGGGATTGCTGCTGGCGTGCGGAGGTCCGGACGCCGCCCGGTTCATTGATGAATTGCTGAACGCCGAACGCGTGGGCGAAGATGTCCGCGAGGACCTTCTCTACAGCCTGATAGACGATGATGACCCGTTCTTGCCGGTTCGCATAACGGTGACCCCGGAACTCGAACAAACCGCGCTCCGGCTGGCCCAATCTTCGTCGCATGACGAGCGGGAAGCGGCCGCTTGCCTCTTGGGGCGGTCCGATTCTCCCGTCGCCCGCACGGTCCTGATGCGGTTGACTCAAGAAGACAGGAACGAGGCCGCCATCCGCTGGCTCGGTCGGACGGGCGACCGCGCGACGCTCGCGTGGCTGGAGGCTCTTCCGATTCCCCCGGATGACCGGAGCAGGTGGCGGACCTTGACCGAGGCGATCGACAGCCTTCGCCGCCGGTTCCCCGACTGAAGGACAAGCGGCGCTCGATGATGTCCGGGCAGCGACGGGCAAGCGATGGGGGATTCCAGGCGTCGCAGTCTCATCGCGATGGCCCTGCGGGATCCTCTCTTCGTCGTGATCGCGAACCGGCCGGCGCAGGATGGCGAACGTATATTGCTTCAGCTTCGCCGCGTCACCCACGTGCACGGACTTGCCGGCGTTGAGGATGGCCTTGAGCGCCAGGTGCAGGCGTGCCGTCAGCTCCCGCCGGCGCGAGAGCGCATCCCGCTGGATCGTACGGATCGCCAATTCCTGGCGCAGGCTGGACTCCTTGAGCCGGCGGACATGCTCCTCGCCCTCTCGGAGGAACTCTCCCGACACGCCCGCGTTCGCCAGGCCGTCCGCGATTGGCAACACTAAGCCGATCAGTCGCTCCAAATCCTCCGACAGCAATGAAGCGTTGAACGCCCGGGTCCCGTTGCGCGTGGCGGCCTCCGGCAACTCTGCGCCGCGACAGCGAGCCGAGACCATCCGGGTTACGAACGCGTGGCGATACCGCCGAGCCTGGACCATGACGTCGCGCTCCTCCCGAGTGGCCTCCTTCGACGCGATTCGGGCCAGTTGGTGTTCGATGTCGCTCGCATCGAGCGCATCGACCGCCGCGCGCACCTCCGACACGAAGTCCCGACCCAAGACCGCCATGACTTCGGGATCCGACTCCATGAGCGCCAACGTGTACCGCGCCTGCCGCAACACGCGCGGCGTAGGCAAGGCGCGCCCAATACGTTGCAGCTTGTCCTTGGACACGATCGTTGCCATGGGACACCTCCATCCACCCGTTCCTCAGTTCTTCCGTTCTTTCGTTCTTCCGTTCGATCGCACATGGCGACCGGCTCACATACGAACAGTCGTGAGCTGCGGGGGGAGCGGGCGGAAAAATCGGTCGGAAATTCGTGCAGACCGCCAAGTTGCATCGACAAAGCCCCGGATTCGCCTGAAAAAGCGGTCCGCGCGCTCGCCAAAGACCCAAACTCCGGTGGAAGAGAGGCTCGCGCGCGTGCGAGAGTCTCCGGCGCGGGTGCCGGAGTCGTCCGCGCACATGACGCAGCGTCGCACACGACCGGCGGAGTTGCCCACGCGCGTGATTGGGAGGCAAACTCGACCGACAGGATGCTCCGCGCGTGTGACAAAGCTCCGCGCGCGAGCAATGGAGCCGTCTCCGAGGGGTCCGACACACTTCGGACGGACCTCTCAGGACCCTGAAATCGCAGAGGTTTCTTGCGACTCTCTGAAGCTGTCCGAGCGTAACCCCATGGGCCTCAAAAGCAGTCGCCGGAGTACCTATGAGGAAGGCGTCGCTGAAGGAACCCTCCTCAGGCGAACCTCGTCCTCCTGGCTTCGCGGTTTCCTTATAGGATCTTCGGCACGGTCGAACCGCGACGAATGCCGGGATTGGGCGGGTTAGGCGCCCGGTTCCTGAGGCCCTCCCGAAGGCGAGATCTCCAAGTAGAGCCCCATCAGCCGGAAGACGTCGTTGCGCGTCAACATCCCCTTCAGGACCCGATCCTCGATGACCGGCAACTGGTTGAGCCCTTCCTGATTCATCTTCTCGAAGGCGTCGAAGAGCGAGTCGGAAGGCGCGACGCTGCGGACGCTCTCGAAGGGCACCATGATGTCCTTCACCAGGGCGGACGGCCACTGGGCGCGAGGCGCCTTGCGCACGTCCTGGAGGGTCAGCAATCCCTGGAGGATGCCGTTCTCCGCCACGAAGAAACACCGCTCTCCGCCCTTGAAGACGTAGTCGTCGACGAAGTGCTGCACGGTGACGTCCGGGGAGATTTCGGGGCAGCCGGCGCGCATGGCTTGCTCGACCCGCAGGCGGCTGAGCGCCTCCCGCAGCTCCACCTGCTCCACGCTTCGGTGGGCCGCCGACAAGAGGAACAGCCCGATGAGGCCCAGCCACAGGCCGCCGAGGAACTGCCCGGTGAGGAGGATCTGCAGCACGCCCAACGCGACCAGCCCGTAGGCGATGGCGGCGCCCACCTGCGCGGCCACGCGCGTCGCCCGCCGGAGATTGCCGGTGATCTTCCAGGCGACGGCGCGGAAGACCCTGCCGCCGTCCAGCGGGAATCCCGGCAGGAGATTGAAGACGGCGAGGGCGAAATTGATGAAGGCGAGCCACCGGGCGCCCTCCCACGCGAGCGATCCCGATGAAAAGTTCATGCTTGCGGCGAGGAACACGGCGGCCAACACGGCGCTGGTGAGCGGACCGACGATGGCGATGGCGAACTCCTCGCCCGGCCGGCGCGGCTCGCCGCGCAGCAGCGAGACGCCGCCGAATACGAAGAGCGTGATGCCGTGCACCTCGAGCCCGCGGCTGCGCGCGACCAGGCTGTGCGAGAACTCGTGGATCAGGATCGATCCGAAGAACAGCAGCGTAGCGGCGATGGACGCGATCCAATAGTGCGCCAGGGGCAGATTCGGCAGGCGCGCGACGAAGTACATCAGGAGCGAGGACGCCACGAGGGCCGCGATGATGAACCAGCTCGCGTCGACGCGGATGTCGAGACCGGCGATTCGCCCGATGCGGATGGCCCCCGCCAGGATGCCCGGCTGAGCGGCCGGGGCAGGCTTTCTCTCCCGTCGTGTTTCGAGAGGCGCTTCCATGGATCGCCATGAATCTGATCCCCTCGTGCGACGGATGTTACGGACGGCGTTACCGCTCACATCGGGCGCTTGTGCCGCTTCGTGGGCTTGGGCCCGGCCTTCTCGGGCGAGACGGAGAACGCCGGAGCGCTGCAGTGCTCGCAGACCACGGTGTCGCTGCGGAACCACGGCTTCTCGATCAGGCGCCGGCACGTGCCGCAGGTGAAATCGCCTTGGGCGTGGATGATCTCCCAGAACTGCTGGATGTCGATGAACCCCAGCTCGATCATCACTTGACCGATTTTGGACTTCAGTCCCCGCGCATGCTTCCGGATCTGGGCCCGGATGGCCTCGTTCAGCTTGGCTTCCGTGACGAAGCCCTTCGCCATCGCGATCTTGCCGAAGAGGCGCGCGTACTGGGCCGTCTGCTGGAATTGCTCGAAGGCTACACGCTGGACTTCGAGGAGGGCCTTCAGTCCTTCGCGGTCGACGTACCCTTTGGCGATCATGATCTCGCCGAGAGGGCGGGCATTCCGCTCGTCGATCTGCTGCTGAAGGCAATCGTCCAGTTGCTCTTCGGTGAGGATTTTCTCGCGCAGGGCGATCTCGCCGAGGATGAGACCTTTCATGTCGGACATGGGAAGCGCCAGTGTACTCGGGGGAGGACGGTCGATCAAAGAATGCCCTACGGCGGCCCCCGCCGGATTTCCTCCGCCAGGGGCCCCAGCTCGTTCTCGAGCGACGGATTCAGCTCGAGGGCCTTCTGCAGGTCGTGCCGCGCCTTGTTCCACTGCCCCGACGCCGCGTACGACCGCGCCCTCCCGACGTACGCGTTGGGGTAGGCCGGATTGAGGGCGATGGCCCGCGTAAAGAGGGCGGCCGCGCACGCGAAGTCGGCGGCTTCATGCCTTTGCCGGGCCCGCTGCTCGAACTGGAACGAGAGCGGACGCGCGAAGGCGGGCACTCCGGCGAGCATGCCGGCGGCCAAGCCTTCCCCGGCCTTCATCGCCTCGTCGAAGATCGGGCGCAGACTGTCCCGCTGCGGCGAGTGCGCCAGGAACTCCTGGAAGTCCGCGGAGCCTTCCACATAGTGCTCCAGCGACAGCTCGGCGGATCTGCCTTGCTTCGAGAATGCCTGGCCTAGAAGGCCCCAGTGGGCGTAGGCGCGCGCCCCTCGGGCCGCCGCGCAGTCGGGGTCGATCTGCAGCGCCCGATTCGCGCATGGGACGGCCTCGTCGAACTTCTTTTGTTGAACGTACGCCAATCCTCGATACGCCCACGCCAACGCGTTCTCCGAATCCCGGGCCAACGCGGCCTCCAACAGGGCGGACGCGCGTTCCTTCGACGTGCGCTGCGTGATCGACTCCAACGCCGCCTCGGCAAGGGCCGTGCCGATCGACCGGCGAAGCTCGGGTCGTTCCGACTGCAGGCGCTCCACCTGCTCGCGAAAGCCGTCGATGGCCTCGCGCGCCAGCGGCGTCAGGAAGTGCGCCGCATCCAACTGGGTCTCGGTCTCCGTGACGATCAAGGCCTCGACGATTCCGTTCAGGTCGCCCTGCCGAGCGGCGGCCTCGCCGCGCCGGGCGTAGACGAAGCCGCGAGCCGCGAGGCCCGCCGGCGACGGAAGCGCGCGTCGGGCCGCCTCGACGGCCTCGTCGAACATGCCGCGCAGCATGAGCGACATCGATCGCAGCCCCAAGACATCCGGCGAGCTTTCGAGGGCGTCCAGCACGCCGAGCGCGGAGGAGGAGTCTCCATGGGTGACGTGCGCCGCCGCCAGGCGCAGGCGAAGCCCGGGCGCGTCGGGTTCGATCCGCAGCGCCCGCGCGTAATCCGCGACCGCGTCGCGCACCCGCCCGGTCTTCATCGCCAGGTCGGCGCGCTCCGAAAGGGCCTGCACCGGAGCGGGGGAATGGCGGGCCGCCATCGCGAAATCCTGCATCGCCCCGTCGACGTCGTCCAACGCGCGTCGGGCCACGGCGCGCAGAAAGAACGCGTCGGCGCATTCCGGCCACAGAGCGATGGCTCGGCCGGCCAAGTCGATGCGATCCGCCGGGCTCGAGGCCTCCTTGGCCCGCCGGAGCCATTCGCGGGCCTTCGTTTCGTCTTCGGCTTGTCGTGCCGCGGTGTCCCGCGCCGACTGCTCGCGCTGGCGGGAGGCGCGCACCATGCTCACCGCCATCCAGCTGATGGAGGCGATGATGACGACGGCCGCGACCGTCAGCACGAGCTGTGTGTTCCTCAAGAAGCGACCGATCGCCCGTCTCATGGGCGAGACCGGCTTGGCGTTGACTTCCTGTCCGGCCAGCCAGCGCTCGAGGTCCTGGGCGAACGCCTGAGCGCTCAGGTACCGGCTTCGGCGATCCTTGGACATGGCTTTGAGACAAATCGCTTCCAGCTCGCGGGGGATCAGCGAATTGAACGCCGTGGGGGCCGTCAGGTCTTTGTTGACGACGTTCATCGCCGTCTCCAGGTCGCTCTGACCGCCGAACGGCGCCCGCTCGGTGAGCGCGTGGTAGAGGATGCCTCCGAGCGCGTAGACGTCCGTTCGCACATCCAGGTCGCGCTGGCCGGTGGCCTGTTCGGGCGACATATAGGCCGGGGTGCCGACGGTGAAGCCTTCGGCCGTGATGGTGTGGCCGCGCCGGATCTCGCGCGCCAGGCCGAAGTCCGTGACGTACGGCCGCCCGTCGATGTCGATGATGATGTTCTGGGGCTTCAGATCGCGATGGATGATCCCGTGGTCGTGCGCGTACTGCACGGCGAGGGCGACGTCGCGCAGGAGATCGGCCGCGCGGCGAACGGGGATCTTTCCGAGTCGATCCAGCGTCGGCCCTTCGACGAACTCCATCGCGATGTACTGCGCGTTCTCATGGCAGCCGATCTCGTAGATCGACACGATGTTGGGATGCTTGAAGCGGGCGACCGTGCGGGCCTCGCGCTGAAACCGCGCGACGGCCTCGGGGCGCTCGTTGTTCAGGACCTTGAGGGCGACCGTCCGGCGCAGCGCGGGATCGTACGCCTTGTAGACCGTGCCCATTCCGCCGCGACCCAAGGCGCGCAGGATGATGTACCTTCCGAAGTGGTTGCGCGGATCTTTCGCGGCCTCCGCGACCTCCATCGGTTGGCGAATGGGCACTTCGAGGCGGCGGCCGGCGGCGATCTCGTCCGCGCGTTCGCCCGCGGGTCTGGGGCTGGGCGTGAGCAAGCCGTCGCATTTCTTGCATCGATATTGGCGCGACGCATCGGCGCCGACGAGATCATACCGGAGCTGGCACCGCCCGCAGGCGTAGGGGAGGATCCGGTTCGGCACCGGTGTCTGAACGGCCGGAGCGGCGCGCGCCAGCTCCTGCAGCTGCTGAAGACTCAGCAGGCCGCGCGCCACCATGATGTCCCCGATGGGGCGCCGCGGTCCGGCCTCCTGCGCGCACTGCTCCAGCTGAGCCCGCGTGAGAAGTCCCTTCTCGACGGCGAGGCGGCCGATGTCGATCGCGGGCGGCATAGCGAGGTTGGATTATACAGTGGCTCGGGCGCGAGGACTACAGAACCCATATGGGCGATTTGAGGACCCAGAGGGTGCCAGAGGACTCGGAGGACCGAGCGCGGCGACCGCAACCGAACTCGGGGATCCTCCGTTTTCCGTCCGGAGAATCCTATGAGGACGCCAGGAGAAAGACCGAAGGATAGGACGACCGACTTCCTTTCCTGGTTTCCTGCCTTCCTCAGAGAT
>JACPRB010000333.1 GCA_016190155.1 Planctomycetota bacterium | reverse complement strand
CACCAAGGACGGCGTGACGGTCTCGAAGGAGATCGAGCTGGAGGAGCCGTTCGAGAACATCGGCGCGAAGCTCGTCAACGCGGCGGCGGAGAAGACCAACGACGGCGCGGGCGACGGGACGACGACGGCCGTGGTCCTGGCCGAGGCGATCTACGTCGAAGGGCTCAAGAACGTCGTCGCGGGGATCAACCCGTTGCAGGTCAAGCGGGGCATCGACCGCGCCGTCGAGGTGGTGGTCGAGGAGATCCGCAAGATGGCGCGGCCCGTGAAGGGGTACGAGGATTACAAGCACGTGGCGCTCGTGTCGTCGCATTTCGACGAGACGGTGTCCGAGCTGGTGGCCCGGGCGATGGAGAAGGTCGGCCGCGAGGGCGTCATGACCGTCGAGGAGGGCAAGTCGCTCGAGACGACCGCGGAGTACGTCGAGGGACTGCAATTCGACAAGGGATACATCTCGCCCTACTTCGTCAACAAGGCGGAGGATCTGACGGCGGAGTATGAGGACGCGGCCATCCTGCTCACGGACAAGAAGATCTCGAACGTGCCGGAGCTGGTTCCGCTCCTGGAGCAGGTGGCGCAGGCGGGCGTGCCGCTGGTCATCGTCGCGGAGGAAGTGGAAGGCGAGGCGATCGCCGCGCTGGTCGTGAACAAGCTGCGGGGGGTCTTGAAAGTCGTGGCCGTGAAGGCCCCCGCGTTCGGCGATCGGCGTCGGGCCATGCTGGAAGACATCGCCATCCTGACGGGCGGTCGCGTGGTGGCTGAAGACATGGGACTGGCGATCGACAAGGTGAAGCTGGACGACCTCGGGCGGGCGAAGCGAGTCAAGGTGGAGAAGGAGAAGTGCACGATCATCGGCGGGCGGGGCGACAAGAAGAAGGTCGAGGCCCGTGTCGCGGAGCTGCGGGCGTCCATCAAGAAGACGACCAGCGATTACGATCGCGAGAAGTTCGAGGAGCGGTTGGCCAAGGTGCTCGGCGGCGTCGCGGTGATCAAGGTCGGCGGCGCGACCGAGACGGAGATGAAGGAGCGCAAGTATCGCGTCGACGACGCGGTGCATGCGGTGAAGGCCGCGGCCGAGGAAGGCATCGTGCCCGGCGGGGGCGTGACGCTCTTGCGGGCGGTCCCGGCCGTGCAGGCGCTGCGCCTGGCGGGCGATGAGGGCGTCGGGGCGCGCGTCGTGGAGCGGGCCCTGGCGACGCCGCTATGGAACATCGCGGCCAACGCGGGCGCGGACGCTTCGATGGTGGTCGAGGAAGTCCGCTCCAAGAAGGGCGCGACGGGGTTCGACGCCCGCACCGGGGAGTTCGCGGACTTGATGCAGGCCGGCGTCGTCGATCCGGCGAAGGTCGTGCGCCTCGCGCTGCAGAACGCGGCGAGCGTGGCCTCGATGCTGCTGACGTCGGCGACGGTGGTGGCGGAGCTCAAGGAGAAGAAGGAAGCGGCGGGCGGCGCCGTCAAGTGAGTCGCCGATGACGTGCGGCAACGGGTGGAAGAGAAGAAGGATTATTACGAGATCCTCGGCGTAAGCCGGAGCGCGACGACGGACGAGATCCGGTCCGCGTTCCGAAAGCTGGCGCTCAAGCACCATCCGGACCGCAACCCCGGAGACAAGGAGGCGGAGAAGAAGTTCCGGGAGATTTCGGCGGCCTACGACGTGTTGTCGGACGCCGAGAAGCGCAGGCAATACGACGCGTACGGCCATGAAGGCCTGCGCGGGTATGCGCAGCGCGACTTCGAGGGCGCGTCATTCGAGGACATCTTCCAGACGTTCGGCGACATCTTCGGGGGCGAGTCCGTCTTCGGAGATCTCTTCGGGATGTCGCGGCGGGGGAGGGGGCCGCGGCGGGGCGCGAGCCTGCGGGTCGAGATCGAGATCGATCTGAAGGAGGCGGCGGAGGGGATCGAGAAGATCATCGGGGTATGGCGCGCGGAGCTGTGCGAGGAGTGCGACGGAAGCGGCGCGCGGCCCGGGACCAAGCCGCAGACGTGTCCGGAGTGCGGCGGGCGCGGCGAGCTGATGCGCAGCGCGGGGTTCTTCAGTGTGCGGCAGACCTGTCCGAGGTGCGGCGGGGAAGGCAAGGTGATCGCCGACGCCTGCGGGCGATGCCGGGGGGCTGGGGCGCTGCGCAACAAGAGGGAGATCAAGGTGAAGGTTCCGGCCGGGATCGAGGACCGGACGCGGTTGCGGCTGGCGGGCGAGGGCGAGCCTTCGCGCGACGGCGGGGCGCCGGGCGATCTGTATGTGGACGTCTATGTCAAGGAGCACAAGTTCTTCAAGCGGGACGGTCCGGATCTGTACTGTGAATTGCCGGTCCCGTTCGTCACGGCGGCGCTCGGCGCGGAGATCGAGGTGCCGACGTTGGAGGGGCGGGCCAAGCTGAAGGTGCCGCGAGGCGCGCAGGGCGGGCAGCTCTTGCGAATGCGCGGGCAGGGGATGCCGGTGCTCGGCGGCCGCGGGCGCGGCGACCTGATCGTGCGCGTGGCCATTCAGGTGCCGACGAAGCTGTCGAAGCGGCAGGAGGAACTGCTGGTCGAGTTCGATAAGCTGGATGCGGAGAATCGAAAGGGATTCTGGGAGAAGCTGTTCGGTGGATAAGAAGGAAGAAGAGAAGCTGGTCAAGCGGACCAACGGCGAGCCGGCCGGCGAGGCCGGATTGCCGCAAGGGGCGGAATCCGCGCCCGCGCCGAGCCTGGAGGAGATGAACGATCTCAAGGCGAAGCTGGAAGAGGCGCTTTCATCCGCGAAGCGCTGGCAGGCGGAGTTCGTGAATTACCAATCGCGGGTGGCGCGCGACCGGGAGGCGGACCGGAAGTTCGCGACGGAATCCCTCCTGCGCGAGCTCCTGCCCGCCGTCGACACGGTGCAGCATTGCGTCGCGCAGATCTCGAAAGCGGGAGCGGCGCCGGCCGTCCTGGAGGCGATGCTCCTGGTGGAGAAGGATCTGCTGCGGATCCTGGGCAAGCATGGGGTGAAGCCGATCGAGGCGCGGGGCGCGCCGTTCGACCCGGGTCTGCACGAGGCCTTGGGCGCGGTGGAGAGCGCGGGAGTGCCGGCGGACTCCGTCATTGAGGTATTGCGGCCGGGGTACATGCTGCATGAGCGGGTGCTTCGGCCGGCGCAGGTGAAGGTGGCGCGGACGGAGGACGCTGAGGGGACCGGAGGACCCTGAGAAGAAGCCAACCCCGCATCGCAGCGGTCGCAAACGAATCAATGAGTCGCGGTTGGTAAGCTTCATCTCGGGTCGTTGAAACGAACTGCATTCCACGGTCCGAGCGGCTAGAACCGCCGCCTATGACGAACGAGACCTCGATCGGCGGCGCCGTCCGGTTCCGGCCCACCCTCTGGAGCACGATTCTTTGCGCTCGCGACGGAGAGAGCGACGCCTCGCGGGCCGCTCTGGGACGCCTCATCGAGCGCTACTGGAAACCCCCAGCTTCAGCTGGAGCCCCTATCCCCAAACGGTCGTTCCAGTCCCAGCGGAATCTCCCCCACGTGAACGTGGGGGTTTCTCTTTTT
>JACPRB010000343.1 GCA_016190155.1 Planctomycetota bacterium | reverse complement strand
TTCCAGGAGAGGTTGATTTCGGACGAGGACACAGCGGTGGCCGTGAGGCCGGTGGGCGTCGTCGGAGCCGTCGTGTCGGGCGGGGCCTGTGTGGTGGCGCTGACAGGGCCCGCGAAGGCGCTGTCATTGCCGGCCAAATCGGTGGCTTGGACGCGGTACCAGCGGGTGGTGCTCGACGGCAGCCCCGTGTTGGAGGTGCTGGTTGTGATGGTGAAGGTCAGCATGGACCAGGGGCCAGTGGAGCTTGAGGAGACGTCGACCTGATAGCCGGCGAGGCCTGAGCCGCCGGAGTCGGTGGAGGCGTTCCAGGAGAGGTTGATTTCGGACGAGGACACAGCGGTGGCCGTGAGGCCGGTGGGCGTCGTCGGAGCCGTCGTGTCGGGCGGGGCCTGTGTGGTGGCGCTGGCCGTGTTGGAAAAGGCGGTCACATAAAAGGGATCATCGCCACGGTAGGCACGGACTTTGTAGTAATAGGTGGTGCTTGGGGTCAATCCGGTGTTCGAATAGTTGCTGACGTTCGCTGGAGTGGACGCCACGTAAGTGAAGGCGCCCGCGGCGCTCGTGCTCCGGTAGATGTCGAACAGATCTTCGTCCCACGTATTATCGGTCCAGGACAAGTTGATCTGTGTGCTGGACACCGTGGTCGCGGAGAGGTTGGAGGGCGCGGGTTGGGCCCAGGCGGATGTCGCGGCGACCAATCCCAACACCGTCGCCGACAAACAGCGAAGCCTTCTGGCGCTCATGATACTCCTCCCAAGTGTCCATGCTCCTGTGCGCCCGGCATCGGACACGGTGTAGCTACTCGTGAAGGATTCCGATCACGTGATCCAGCTCGTGCGCGATCACCGACAGCCCCGGCGCGGATGGATCCCACGACCCGGAGGTCGCCCCACGAGGACAGGATAAACACCGGTTCCTCAATTCGCCCGCAAACCCTCTATAGAGATAGGAGGACGAGCGATGGATGTGCCGGGAGATTCTCTGCGGCCGCTGAAGAACTTCATCGCCGAGACGGAACCCGGCGGCAGTCATGCCCCCGCTCCGCACCCGCCTCCCCCGCGCATAGGCAAGTACGAACTCGTCCGCGAGGTCGGCCGCGGCGGCATGGCCCTGGTATACGAAGCGGTTGATCCCGACCTGAAACGACGGGTCGCCCTCAAGATCCTTCGCGATGAACGGATGGCGCGACGTCTGCACCGGGAAGCCACCGCCGCGGCCCAGTTGAGGCACCCCCATATCGTCGCCGTTCACGACGTGGGCGTCGCCACCAACGGAGAATTGACCGCGCACTACATCGTGATGGACTTCGTTGACGGACCCACCTTGGCGGAAGTCGTGCACAAGATGCCCCTTCGGGAACGCCTGGAAATCCTGGAGACGCTGGCCGGCGCCGTCGGATACGCCCATCACCGGGGCGTCGTGCATCGCGACCTCAAACCCTACAACGTCCTCATGGCCAAGGTCGATGGACAGAAGGGGTGGTGGCCGTATCTGACGGACTTCGGATTGGCCAGGCTCGGAGAGGGTGAGGACCTGACACGCACCGGCGTGGCGCTGGGAACGCCGCATTACATGGCCCCGGAGCAGGCGATGGGACGCAAGGGAGCCATGGGACCCTGGACCGACGTGTGGGCGCTGGGGGTCATGCTCTATGAGTTCGCGGCGGACTGCAAGCCCTTCCAAGGCAACACTCCGCTGGCGATCTACGAGCGCATCGTGTGCGACGAACCGCCGCCGATACGCAGGAAGAATCCGAACGCGCCGCGCGATCTGGAAACAATCGCCGCCAAGGCGCTGCAGCGGGAGCCGCGCTGGCGATACGCCGACGCGGAGGAGTTCGCCCGGGATTTGAGGCGATTCCTGGACGGCGAACCGATTCAGGCCAGGCGGACGAGCGCCACGGATCGGATTCGAAGAGGACTGGCCCGCCGCAAAGGGATGGTGCTGGCGTTGGCGGCCTTGCTGGCGACGGCGGCGGTCGCGATCACGACGGCTCACGTCGGAAACAGGCGTTTGGCGGCGGCGCGCGCCGAGGGAGCCGGGATCCGGCAGCGCCAGCGCCTGCTGGACAAGATTCGTCCGCTGGAAGCGCTGATGCTGGAGACTCGCCCGTGGTTCTACGTCAAGCAGGTGGATATTCGAGAGAAGTTGGGAAGAGTGGAGGATGCGCTGGGGGAGTTGGAGCGGCTGGCGCGGGAGCCGCAGAACGAACGGGTCGCGGAGCTGCAGGCGGCCTTGGGGATGGGTTGGTACTTCGTGGGGGAGACGCGGCGGGCGGAAGAGGCCCTTCTGAAGGCCGAGGCGCTCGGATCGACGGACACATCCGTAGGCTACTACCTGGGGCGAATCTACGTGGAACGGGCCATGGAGGCGAAGCTCATCCGCCACCGACCGGATCAAGTGTGGGGAGATCGGGAGAGATGCCGGACTTGGATGGAGAGAGCTCTTCCCTATTTGGAATCGGCAGCGGCTCGAGGGTGGAGATGGTCGGAGCCGATCGACGAGCATCTGAGGCAGGCCTACATCGCGTTGGCTCGGAACGACGCTCCGGCGTTGTCCGCCCTATGCGAGGAGGGAAAGGCGAGGTTCGGCGATCGCGAAAGGTGCGAGGAGTACTTCATCCTGGGTATTCAATGCGCGAAGACGCGTGAGGAGCAGATCGCCTTGCTGGACCAGGCGATCGAACGTCGCCCACACGGCGCGTGGGCATACCTCTTGCGCGGAATCGCGCGGAACGCGTGCGACACTCAGGGCGCGATCATGGATTTCACTCAGGCGTTGGAAATACGTCCGAAGTACGTGCTGGCACACGTCTATCGGGGGGATGCGGCGATGAAGTTGGGCGAAACCGCCGCCGCGGAGGCCGACTACTCGAAGGCGATCGCGCTGGACCCCGCTTCCTCGCTGGCCTGCGAGCAACGCGCAGAACTGCGACGCATGTCGAAGGATCGGAAAGGAGCCATCGCCGATCTCACCCGGGCGATCGAGCTGGATCCGAACAACGCCTGGGCTTACGCCCAACGCGGCTTCGTCCACGCGCAAGAGGGCGATTACGAGGCCGCCGTGGCGGACTGCAACAAGGCAACGGAAGTCGACTCCCAGTACGCGTTCGGCTACTTCTACCGAGCCGAGACGTATTTCCTCCAGAAGGACCACGATCGGGCCCTGACGGATGCCGCGCGGGGGCTCGAACTCGGCCCCAGTATCCTCGGATACATGCTGAAGGCGAAGGTCTTGGCGGCGAAGAACGATCTCGAAGGCTCTCTCGAGGCGAGCACCGAAGCGCTGCGCGTGACGCCTTCCATGAATGAGGCCTTCTACGTCGCCGATGCCCATGCGATTCGCGGCCACGCGCTTCTCTCCCTCTCGCGCCCCCAAGAGGCGCTGGCGGACCTGGATGAAGCCCTCCGGATCGGGCCGCCATCTTGGCCGAATCGGGAGTGGGCACAGAAGGTGCTCTGTGAAGCCCGCCGCATGATGGACTCCCCGAACCGCGAGTGAAGTCACATTTTCTTTCAAGAATGCCTACACGATCCGGCATTTCTTGCGCATAGGGAGGTGAGGGCGCGGAGGGGACGTTGTTGCTTCGCCGTCTCCCCAGGCCCCAGACACAATTGATTGCCTTGGAAAAGAGGTTCGCCTTAGCATGAGCGTCCGGAGCTGCTCAGGAGGCCTTGGTTCAGGACGTGGGAGGCTGGGTCAGGTGCAGGTCCCAGCGCACCCCAAGGCGAGTCTCTTTCCAACCCACGGTGACTCTATGAAGCGCGGTCTCGTCGTCTTCAGCGTCGTCTCCTTCACGACTCTCGCGTGCGCCGCCACGTTCTTCATCGCGCGCCACGCGTACCAGCCCGCGGCGGTGCCCGTCGCCTCGCCTCCCCCCATGCCGGCCGGATCCGTTCCCGTCGTGACCGCCGACGAACTCAAGGCGAGACTCGACAGCGGAGAGGATCTCGTCGTCGCCTTCATCGGCAGTCGATCCTACTTCGAAGAGCGCCACATCCCCGGCGCGATCTGCGTGCCGTATGAGGAAATCACGACCACCTTCCAGCCGATGGACCGCGAACGCGAGATCGTTCTCTACAGCGGATGCTGCGCCGGCGCGACCGAGGGCGTCAGCGGCAACGCCGTGCGCCTGCTCCAGTCGATGGGATTCACGCACGCCCGTCACCTCTACGGACACTACGCGGCCTGGCAAGCGGCCCAGTACCTCAGCGACGGCACCAATCCCGTCCGGGTCACCGAGACCGCCTATCAGGACGCGCAGGGCAAGCAGAGGCTCGACAACTTCGTGGCGGAGGTCAACCGCCGGCGCAGCGAGCTGCGCCTGGCGATCGAGTCTGAACGCGACCCGGCGCGGCGGCAGGAACTCCTCAACAGTCTGACCGAACTCGATGCTCAGCTCGAAATCGAGGGACTGATGCTCAAGCGTCAGATGGCGCTGGAGGCGGGAAACCAAGAGAAGGTCGACGACATTGATCGGATGTTGAAGGAACGGACGAGCCGGAAAGGCGCACCCAGCAGTCCTAAATAGCTTGGGAGGCGATTGTCATGCTTACGCTCGCGCAACGCTGGGGATGGACTCTCGTTTTCGCTGCGATCGCCGCACCCGCCGAGGCCCAATGGTGCAACGGGCGGACCCTCACCAACAGCGGCGCCATCACGCCGGGCACGGAGGCGCAGTACGTGGCGGGATCCGTGACCGCGACCGAAGGAGACTACTACACCGTCAACGTCTGCTCTTCCGGAATCCATACCTTCACGTTCTGCTACCCGGGATGGACCGCGGACTACGATACCTATCTGTGCGTCTTCGATTCAGGTTGGAATCTGATCGCCAGCAACGACGATGTCTGTGACCTGAAATCCGAACTCACCCTCTGGTTGGGAGGCGGCAGCACGTATTACCTCGCCGTCTCCGGCTTGGGCAGCTCCGCAGGCTCGTACGCCCTCAAGCACACGGCCGGCGTGGGCACATTCGTGTGCAATTCGCGCTGCCAAACGCTCCTCGGCACGATCACTCCGACCGCGGGAACCCAGTACGCCAGCGGCAGCGTCACGTCCGCTTCCGGAGCGCGTTATCAGGTCAACGTCTGCAGCACCGGCATGTATACGTTCACCTTGTGCGCCCCCGGGAGCGCCAACTACGACTCTTACCTGTGCCTCTTCGACGGCAACGGCAACATCGTCACACAGAACGACGATGCGTGCGGCAGTCAATCGCAGATCATCACCTGGTTGACCGCCGGCAGCACGACCTACATCGGGGTCTCCGGCTTCGGCGCCGCCTCCGGAAGCTTCACCCTGGCCTACACCGGTCCCGCAGGCACCATGACCTGCAACGCGCGCTGCCTGTCCGCCGCGGGCACCCTCTCCCCTACCTGCACCACCGCGACGACGTCGGGCTTCATCTCGTTGACCGGCGGCGCGCTGTACACGATCTCGCCGATCAACACGGGCTCCCACCGTTTCACTCTGTGCGCCCCCGGCAGCGCCGGCTTCGACTCCTACCTGTGCCTCTTCGACGGCTCAGGCAACTTGATCACATCCAACGACGACACCTGCGGCACGCAAGCCCAGATCACGAGCACGCTCTCTTCCGGCACGACGTACTACCTGAGCGTCTCCGGTTTCGGCGCCTCCAGCGGCCCTTACACCCTCGCGTACTCCTTCGTCGACACGACCTTTCCGCCCATGCCCCCGGCCGTGGCGCCGGCGGACGGCTCCTGCGTTTCAACCGCCACGCCGACCTTCGACTGGTGGGACGTCACCGACCCCTGCGGCGTCACGTATGACCTGCAGGTCGACGACTCCGGGTTCGGATTCCCTTCCCCCGTGATCAACGTCACGGGATTGGGGTCCTCCGCTTACACTCCGGTTGCGCCTTTGAGCCCGGGCACTTACACCTGGCACGCCCGCGCGGTGGACGGCGCAGGCAATCAAGGCGTCTGGTCGGTCGCTCGAACCGTCATCGTGGACAACGGCAATCCTGCAGCGCCGATCCCCACCTCCCCCGCCAACGGCCTCTGCAGCACTAACGCGACTCCCACGTTCGACTGGTCCGACGTCACCGACCCCTGCGGCATCGCATACGACATCCAAGCCGACAACTCCGGTGCCGGTTTCTCCTCGCCGGAGATCAACGTGAGCGGCCTGGCGACTTCTTTGTTCACCTCCGCCGCCCTCTCCCCCGGCACCTACTCCTGGCGCGCGCGGGCCGTCGATAGCCTGGGCAACGTCGGAGCGTGGTCCTTCCCCGCTTTCACCTATACCATCGACACCGCACCTCCGGTCGGCGCCATCGCCCTCCTGAGCCCGCTCAACGCCGTCGCCACCAACGACAACACGCCGTCCTTCGATTGGTCCGACGTGGTCGACTCCTGCGGCGTCGGCTACCAGATCCAGATCGACAACTCCGGCCTCGGGTTCCCCACCCCGGAGATCGATCAGTCGAACCTCGCGGCGTCCGCCTTCACTCCGGCCGCCCTGCCGGATGCGCCCTATTACTGGCGCGTACGGGCGATCGACGGCGCGGGGAACCCCGGCGCGTGGTCGGCCGTCCTCATGTTCACCGTGGACACGACCCCGCCCCTCACGCCCGCCGCGCCGGACCTGCTCTCGACGAGCGACTCCGGCCCCAGCTCCACCGACAACATCACCAACGACGTCACACCCACGTTCACGGGATCCGCCGAACCCAACGCGATCGTAACCCTCCGCGCGGGCGCCGTCTCGACGGGCTCCGCCACCGCCGATGCCGGCGGCGCCTACACGATCACCTCCATGTCCCTCGTGGACGCCACGTATGACTTCACCGTCGTCGTCACCGACGCCGCGACCAATACCAGCCTTCCTTCCCCGCCGCTGACCGTCAAGATCGACAGCGCCATCGCGACACCGGCCGCCCCCGTTCTCGACGCCGCCAGCGACACCGGCCCCGCCGACGGCATCACCAGCGACGCCACGCCCACCTTCACCGGAACCGTCGAACCCAATGCCACCGTGACTCTGCAGCAGGACCTCACGCCGCTCACGACCGCCACCGCCGGCCCCACGGGCGCCTACTCAATCACGGCACCCGCCATGGGCGACGGCGACTACAACTTCACTGTCAGCGCCAGCGACGCCGCCGGAAACACCAGTCCGACTTCATTCTCCCTGTCGGTCACCATCGATACCCTCGCCCCCGCCCCGCCGACTCAACCAGACCTCCAGACCGACACCGGCGTCAGTTCGACCGACAACGTCACGAACGATCTCACTCCCGGCTTCACAGGAACCGCCGAACCCGACATCGTCGTTTCCCTGCGCATCGGCGTCACCGAAGTCGGCGCCGCTACCGCCGACGCCGCGGGCGCCTATACGGTCACGTCGATCCCGATCGCCGCCGACGGCGTCTTCACCTTCACCGCGGTCGCGATCGACCTCGCCGGCAACTCCAGCCCCGACTCCATATCGGTCCAAGTCACGATCGATACGGCGGCTCCCGCGCCTCCGACGCTTTCCGCGCCCGCCGATGCCTCGTGCACCGCCAACCCATCCCTTTCCCTCGATTGGTCCGATGTCGCCGATCCATCGGGTATCGCTTACGATCTGCAAGTCGACGACTCGGGCCCGGCGTTCTCTTCGCCGGAGGTCGACGCCTCGAATCTGCCGGTGTCCCTTTTCATCACGGGCGGAATGGCTTCCGCCACCTATTCCTGGCGCGTGCGCGCCGTGGACGTCGCCGGCAATCCGAGTCCCTGGTCGAGCGTCCGGACCGTGACGGTCGACACCGTCTCTCCCTCGGCGCCCGCGCTCCTGGCGCCGGCCAACGGTCCCTGCACGAACGACGCCGCCCCCGTCTTCGATTGGTCCGATGTCGCCGATCCGTGCGGCGTGACGTACCAGCTCCAGGTCGACGACTCAGGCGCCGCCTTCGCTTCGCCCGAAATCAACCAGACCGGCCTGGCGACCTCCACATTCACGCCGGCTCCCCTGCCTGCCGCGAGCTACGTGTGGCGCACCCGTGCCTTCGACGGCGCCGGAAATCCTGGAGCCTGGTCCGCCCCCTTCGTCTTCACAATCGACACCACACCGCCTGCAAGCGCCCCCGTCCTGCTGACCCCGGCAAACGGCGCAACAGCCAACACGAACGTGGCCTTCGATTGGTCCGACATCGCCGACATGTGCGGCGTCACCTACGAGATCCAGATCGACGACTCCGATCCGACCTTCCCCTCTCCCGAGATCGCGCAAGCCGACGTGGCGACGTCGAGCTTCACCCCGGCTGCGACCCCACCGAACGGAAGCTACTTCTGGCGCGTGCGCGCCGTCGACGGCGGGGGAAACCCCGGCCCGTGGGCCGCGCCCTTCTCGTTCTCCCTGGATGCCACGCCGCCGGCGACGCCCGCGGCGCCCGATCTCGCGGACGCGAGCGACACGGGAACCAGTTCCACCGACAACATCACCTCCATCACGACTCCCACCTTGGCCGGCCTGGCCGAGGCCGACATCAGCGTGACGTTGTACGCCAACGGGACGCCGGTGGGCACGACCACCTCCGATGCGACCGGCAATTACACGATCGCCTCCTCGCTGCTCCCGGCGGGTACCTACGACTTCACCGTCATCGCCTCCGACGCCGCCGGCAATACCAGCCCCGCTTCGACGTCCCTGACCGTGATCATCGACACCTCGATCGCCACCCCCGCGGCGCCCGCGCTCGACGCCGCCAGCGACACCGGCCTGAGCTCCTCCGACGGCGTCACCAACGACACGACTCCGACGCTCACGGGAGCGGCCGAGGCGTCCGCCTCCGTGATCCTGCGCAACGGCGCCGTTCAAGTCGGCGCCGCCGTCGCCGACGCCGCGGGCGCCTACGCGATCACCCTCGCCCCGCTCGCCGACGGCGCGTACAGCTTCACCGTCACGGCTTCCGACGCCGCCGGCAACGCCAGCTCCGCCTCGCTTTCCCTCGCCGTCGCGATCGACACGGCGGCGCCCGCGATGCCGCCCGCCCCCGCGCTCGAAGGCGGCGCGTCCCTCACGAGCGACTCCACGCCTGGTTTCACGGGAACCGCCGAGCCGAACGTCAGGGTCGTCCTGCGCGAAGGCGCGACCCAAGTCGGCACCGCCACCGCAGGCCCCACCGGCGCGTACACCGTCACGGCCTCCGCGCTCCCCGACGGTACCTACAGCTTCACCGTCACAGTCACCGATGCTGCAGGCAACGAGGGCCCGCCCTCTCCCGCCCTCTCCGTCACCATCGACACGACTGCCCCCGCGCCTCCGACGCCATTCTCGCCCGCGAACGGATCGTGCGCGGCCGGCGCGTCCCTCTCGCTCGACTGGTCGGACATCGCCGACCCTTCCGGAATCACGTATGAAGTTCACGTCGACGACTCAGGCGCGGCCTTCCCTTCCCCGGAGATCAACGTCACCGGCTTGGCCGCCTCCGCCTTCACGACGGAGGCGTTGCCCGAGGCCACCTACTCCTGGCGCGCGCGCGCCGTCGACGGCGCGGGCAACCCCAGCCCATGGTCGAGCGTGTGGACCACGAGCGTGGATACCAGCGCCCCCTCGGCCCCTCTGCCCGTCTCGCCGGCCGGCACCTCCTGCACCGACACCCTCACCCCGGCGTTCGATTGGTCCGACGTCGCGGATCCCTGCGGCGTCACTTATCAGATCCAGATCGACGACTCCGGCGCGGCCTTCGCAACGCCGGAGATCGACCAAGCCGGCCTGGCCGTCTCCACGTTCGTCCCGTCCCCTCTCCCGGCCGGCACATACGTCTGGCGCGTTCGCGCCCTCGACGGAATGAGCAATCAAGGCCCCTGGTCGAGCACCTTCACCCTCGCGATCGACACCGTCGCCGCTTCGGCGCCTTCGCTCTTGGCGCCGGCCGACGTCCAGTGCACATCCGACTCGTCTCCCGCCTTCGACTGGTCCGACGTGACCGATCCGTGCGGCGTGACGTACGAGTTGCAGGTCGACGATTCGGGAGCCGCCTTCCCGTCGCCGGAGATCGATGCTACGGGTCTGGCGGCATCGACGTTCTCTCCGACGCTCGCCGAGGCCACCTACGTCTGGCGTGTCCGCACGATCGACGGGGCCGGCAACGCCGGCGCGTGGTCCACATTGCGGACGTTGACCATCGACACCGCGGCGCCTCCCGCGCCGCTCCTGACGGCTCCCGCCGACGCGACCTTCACCGGCGACCCGACGCCTTCGTTCGATTGGACCGACGTCACGGACGCCTGCGGCGTCACCTATGACTTCCAGATCGACGACTCCGGCGTCCTCTTCCCGTCGCCGGAAGTCGATCTGACGGGCCTGACGACGTCCGACTTCGCCGCGGGAGCGCTGCCCGAAGGCGGCTACTCTTGGCGCGCGCGCGCCGTCGACGGCGCGGGCAATCCCGGATCCTGGTCGGCGGCGCGGAGCTTCACGATCGACACGACGCCTCCGCCCGCTCCCACGGCGTTGGAGCAGTACTTCCTCGACGGCACGACGCCGCTCCCGTGGGGCGGCGGCACCCTCCAGAACTCCGTCGTCCTCGAGGCCAACGTCACCGACGTGCCCGCGAGCAATACGGTGCGCCTGCATGTGGAGGTGACCGCCACGGGCTCCGCGTTCTCGGGCACGCCCGATGCCAGCAGTTCGTTCCTCGCCGCCGGCTCCACGGTCAAGCTCACCGTGAACGGACTGCCGGACGGGAATTACATGTGGCGCGCGTGGGCGGAGGATTCGATGGGACAGGTCTCGCCCACCGCGGATTTCAACGGCGCCGCCGGCGCCGATTTCTCGGTGGATCTCAACGACCCACCCACCGCGCCGTCGTCGCTCGGCCAATGCATGTTGGACGGGACCACGAGCATCGCCGTCGGCGGAACGACGCCCGAGAGCGGCGTGGTCCTCAAGGCCACCGTCTCGGATCCCGAAGGCAACTCCGTCCGGGCGATCTTCGAGGTCAAGCCGACGGCCGTCTCGTTCGACGAGACGGGCTTGGTCATCGGAACGTGGGCATCCAGCGGCGGAGTTTCCCAGACCACCGTACCGATCGCGCTGGGCGACTATCACTGGCGCGTTCGCGCCGAGGACGCCGGCGGGCTTGCCGGCGCGGCGTGGAGCGAATTCGGCGACAACGTCGGCGGCGACTTCGAACGCGTCTCCGCTGCGGCCAATGCCGCTCCGGACGTTCCCTCCAATCTCTCCCAAGGGATGACGGACGGCGTGACCTCCATTTCGGTCGGAGGAACCACCACGGAAAGTTCCATCGTGCTCCGGGGCACCGTGTTCGACGCGGACGGCCAGCCGTGCGCGCTGCAGGTCGAGGTGAAGCCCGCGCTGCTGTCCTTCGACGGAACCGGCTTGACGCGCGGGCCCTTCACCGCCGGCGGCCTGACGGCGCAGGTCTCGATCCCCGTCGCCTCCGGCGGCTATCACTGGCGCGCGCGCGCCGTCGATTCCATCGGCGCCACCTCCGAATGGCTCAGCTTCGGCGGCAACCCGGACGGCGAGGTCGATTTCACGGCGACGAGCGTCCCGAACCAACCGCCGGCGCTCCCGACCGATCTCGGCCAACGCCGACTCAACGGGGTCACGGCCATTCCCGAAGGAGGATCGACGAACGAGCTGGCGATCATGATGCGGGCCATCCTGACGGATCCGGATGTGGGCAACGGCGTGGCGCTCGAGGTCGAGCTGCGGCCGGTCGGAAGCCCGTTCATGAACATGCCCAGCGCGACAGGGGCGTTCGCCTCCAGCGGCGCCGCCGCAACCGTGACCGTGTCGGGCCTGACGCTCGGCGCCTCCTACCGCTGGCAAGCCCGCGCCGTGGACACGTTCGGCGCCGCCTCCGGTTGGGTGGCGTATGGAGCGGGCATCGGCTTCGAGGTTTCCGGGAGCAACGCCGCGCCATCCGCGGCCGCACCCGCGCAACTCCGCTCGGACCATGTCACGGCGATTCCGGCCGGCGGGACGACGAACGAGAGAACGGTGGTGCTGCAAGCCGCCGTCTCCGACACCGACAGCAGCTCCGTCCGGCTCGACGTCGAGGTCGTTCCGAGTTCCGCCGCGTTCACGGGGGCGCCCACCGCGTCGAGCGCCTTCGTGGCGGACGGTTCGACGGCCGAGGTCGTGATTACCGGGCTGCTCGCGGGCACGGCGTACCGGTGGCGATACCGCGCCGCGGATTCGGGCGGCGCGACAGGCGCTTGGACCGATTACGGCGCGGGCGACCCCGACTTCATCCTGATCAACAACTCGGCTCCCGACGGCCCAACGGGGCTCTCTCAGCGGCGCCTGAGCGGCATCTCCGTCATCCCGCTCGGCGGATCGACTGGACAGACCGTCTTCCGCGCGTTCGCGGCTGTCGGCGATCCGGACGGCTCGGACCTGCTGCGCCTGCAGGTGGAGGCAAAGCCCAGCGCCTCGGCCTTCGATGGGACCGGCCTCGTCAGCGGATCGCCGGCGGCGAACGGAACTGTGGCCGACGTGACGGTCCCGCTGCCCGCGATGGGCTTCCATCACTGGCGCGTCCGCGCGGTGGATCAGACCGGGACTCCCGGTCCGTGGGTGGACTTCGATGCGAGCACCGCGAATCATCTGCAGCGCGCCGCCAACACGGTGCCGGCCGTCAGCGGAGCCGGACAGTTCCACATGGACGGGGCGACTCCGATCCCCTTAGGAGCCACTTCGAACGAGGTCGACGTTTACGCGCGAGCGGTGCTGACGGACGCGGACGAGGATGATGTGGGCTTGGAAGTGGAAGTACGTCCGGTGGGAGAGGCATTCACCGATTCCGCCACGCACGTCAGCGGTCTCGCGGCCAGCGGCTCGCCGATCGTCGTGGCGTTGCGGATGTCTCCGGGAGCCTATCACTGGCAGCTTCGCGCGGTCGATCAAAGCGGCAACGCCTCGGCGTGGACGGCTTTCGGGGCGAACGCCGACCCCGGGGACGCGGATTTCCAAATCGTCTACGGAGGAAATGACGGGCACAAGAAACGTTGCTCCGCGTCGGTACCCGGAGCGACGTGGCCTGGGAGCGCGGCGATCACCGTTCTGTGGCTGCTCCTGGCTCTCAGAACACGACCTCGAGCGCGCCGCTGGCGGTCCAATCGCCGGACAGCTCCGTAACTCCTCGCCCCAGCGACCCCGCCAGGAACATCCGGTCGGTGAGACGGATGTGGCCGCGCCCGGTCATCGTGAGGACGGGCTCGTCCAAGACCGCGATGTCCAGGAATGCGCTGCTGTTGCCTTCCAGCTGCACGCCCAGGTTGAGCCAGTCGCTCATGGCCCAGGCCAAGCCGACCGCCCCGGTCAAGTAGCTGTTGACCTCGTCATAGCCGGTCTGAAAGACCTCGGGATCGCCCGTCGGGATGACCAGGCCCAAATTGCCGTGCAGGGTCACCGACCCCATCTGTTTCGTGACCAAGCCGACGACGCCGAAGTCGATCGTTTGCGCCGAGAGCATGCTGCTCTCGTCGGCCAGCGGGATCTTCACCTCCACCAGGATACCGGCGTCGCAGAGCCCCCAGTCCGCCGCGTACTTCGCGCGGGCGGTAAGCGTATCCAGGTCCACGTCGCGTTGCGCCGAGCGCACGATCTGGCGCCCGTCCTGGAACACGCGGAGGAGCTGGCCTTCTTCCTCGAAAAGCTCGCCGGCGCTGATGCGAAGTCCCGTCATCAGCGTATCGGTGAGGGAGTAGTCCACCTCGAAGACCTCCTGATGGGAGCTCGTGAACCAGCGGCTGGTGCCGCCTCCGCCCACGTCCGTGAAGTCCGCCGTGAGCAGCTCCATCCACCCGCGCGCGCGCCAGAAGCCCTGCGGCATGACGAGCGCCTCTTCGAACGGCGGCGTCCCCATCAGGGACTGCCAGGCGCCGGCGCGAAGGTGACGGTACGGCGCGACGGCGAAGTACGGCCACGCATCGATTTCGTCCCGCGACCGCCGTCTCACCGGCGGTTCCAGCCGCGTCTCTTCCTCCTGATCCAGCAGCGGCGCGCGGATCGGCGGCGCCTCGCGCGACGGGGCGACCTCGGGGTGCTCCGACCACGGCGGCGTGCCGCGCCAGCCCCGCTTCACCGCCTCAAGCCAGTTCTCGTTCGCTTCCCTGCGGCGGCCGTCGAGCCAGTCGATTTCCGATTGCAGGGCATAGGCTTCTCCCACCAGCAGCGTCGCCGCGACGACGTCACCTCTATGATGGGCCTCCTGGGCCCGCCTCACGACGTCTCTGCGCCGCGTTTCCAAGTCTTGTGCCGCCGCGGTTTGCGCGGCCGCCAAGCAAAGCACGACCACCCACAGTCCCTTGAACCGCCCCATACAAGCCCCCATGGTACGATGCTTATGACGTACCCCATGGGGGGCTCCCCGTCAACGGGTAACCGTAACCAGTACCCGAAGTAACCGTTCAGCCGTTCGAGAGTTCACACGTTCACTCGTTCGAAAACTCCGTTCCGGCGTCCAGCTTCCGGAACGAATGAACCCTCCTTCGCCATCGGGAAGGCTACAGAGGGTAAACGTGCGAACGGATGAACGTATGAACGGGTGAACGCCTACGGGCGCGGTATTGAGTGCGGTATCCCGTAGTGATCCACATGGACCTTCTTGCCGAAGATCGTCACTTCCTGCTCGGCCAAGGCCCCCATCAGCCCCAGAACGACGGCCAGAATCAGGGCGACGACCCCGATCGTCCCGCTGACCGGCCGCCGGCGCAGGCGCCGTTGGGGCGTGCGGTCCAGGAACGGCCAGACAAGCAGCACCAAGGGGGGCACGAACGCGATGACGAGGCCCAGGAGCTTGGGGAAGAATTTCAGGAGCTGGTACGTCGGCAGGAAATACCACTCCGGCTTGATGGCCGCGGGCGTTTCCAACGGGTTGGCCTTCTCGCCCAGCTCCGTGGGCCACAGGATCACCAGCGTGATCATCGCGCCCAGGAACACCGAGAAGACCATGAGCTCCTTAAGGACGTGGTGCGGGAAGAACGGGATGCCGGCCTTCTGGTCGGCCGGCGACTCCTGCCCCACCGGATCCAGCGTCGCCAACCCTTGCACCCGCATGAGCACCAAGTGCACCGTCACGAGCATCATGAGAATCCATGGCAGGACGGCGACATGCATGACGTAGAAGCGCGCCAAGGTCTCGCCGCTGACGGCGTCGCCTCCCAGAAGGAGGTGTTTGATGGGCGCTCCGACGATCGGGATCGAGCCGGTCATCTCTGTTCCGATCGTGGTGGCCCAATAGGAGAGCTGGTTCCACGGGAGGAGGTAGCCGGTGAAGCCGAACGTCAGCGTCAGACCAAAGAGGAAGACCCCGATCACCCACGTCCCCTCGCGAGGCTTCTTGAAGGCGCCCATGAAGAACGTGCGCATCATGTGCAGGAGCACCATGAGGAGCATCAGCGTGGCGCCCCAGGCGTGAAGGCCGCGGATCAACCATCCGAAGTCGGCCTTCGCCGTGATGTAGCGCACGCTCTCGAACGCCGTCTCGGGCGTGGCCCGGTAGTACACCATCAGGAGAATCCCGGTCACGATCTGGCTGACCACCAGGAAGAGGCTGAGACTCCCGAACGTGTGGAACCAGGACGTGTGCGGCGGCAGGGCCTTGGAGGCCTGAGCGCGGATGAACCCCTTGACATCGTTCATGGGCAATCGCTCGGCCAGCCATTCGTCGACGATCCTAAGGAGCTTCATAGCTTGACCACCACGTCATCGCCGCTGACCGTGACCTGATACTCGACCAAAGGCCTCGACGGGGGCCCCGAAACGACCTTCCCGTCCGCGCTGAACACCGCCGCGTGACAGGGGCATCGGATGTCCCGCGTCCCCGCCTCCCATTTGACGATGCACCCCAAGTGCGTGCAGATCGCTGAGAACGCCTTGAAGCGATCCTCCGCCAGGCGGATCACCAGGATCGGCGCTCCCTCCGCCTGAACCATTCGCGCGGTGCCCGCCGGGAAATCCTTCGCCGAACCCGCCGCGGCGCGCGTGCTGCGGGCGCCTTGAGAACGGGCCGGCCAGAGATAGACCAGCGTGGGCGCCGCCATCGCGGCCAGCCATGCGACTACGCCCGTCTTCAGAACGACGTCCAGGAACGATCGCCGGCTCCGCGTCGCCCGAGTCTCTTCCTTCTCGGGCCGGCTGTCCATCAATCCTGCTCCTCCTCGTGGCACTTCTTGCAGCGGGTGGGGGTCTTCAGCCGAATCTCCTTGTGCTGTCCGAACACGTGGCACGTCGAGCAAGCCATCTCCTCGAAGTGCTTCTCGTGCGGCATCTCCTTGCCCTTGTAGGTGACCTTCAGCGGAGGCACCTTGACGCCGACGCGGCCGTGACACATCGTCGCGCAGAACCCGCCCGAGATGACGGGATCGTCCGTGGTCTTCCCACCGGTCACCTTGCGTTGTTTGGCGATGCTCGTGAGCCTCTCGTCCGCGGCCCGAACCACCTGCGCGGCGTAATAAATATTGTGAATCGCGTGCGACTGCCGCACGAACTCGAGATTATACGAGATCTCGGCCAGTTCCTGTTTGAGAACCAGGAAATCGAGGTTGTCCTCCCATCCCGCCGGCAGGCTCGCCTTGATGCCCTCCCGCTTCCTATCGAGACTGTCGATGGTCTTGCGCAAGACGTTGTGGACTTCCTCCATGATCCCCAGATACTCCTTGCCGTGGCAGTCCACGCATCCCCGCTCCGTGCCCACCACCGTCACCTCTTTGCTGACGGTGTCCTTCGAGTGCATCGCGATCTTGTGGCAGGCCGAGCAGTCCACGTTCGCCAGGTACATCGGACTGGGCATCGCTTCGACGCCCTTCGCGCCCGTTCCCATGTAGAGTTGGCGCTGCAAGTCATGGGTGTCGGTATGGCACATGCCACAATCGAACGCCAGCTTCCTGGTACCTGCCGGAGTCGCGCCGTGGCGCATCTCGCGATGGCAGTGGAAGCACGCCGTGTTGTGCTGGGTCACGTGATTGGCGTGCAAGAACGGCGTGTCCTTGTAGCGCTCCAGCTTCTCGGGTTGGTTGTGGCACGTCCGACAGCGATCCTCGTCCACTTCGCCCTCTCCCTGCACCGCGTCCTGGTGGCACGTCTGACAGTCGAGCGGCGCATGACGCTGGAACTCCGCATGGTTGTAGACGATGTTGCCGACCTTGATCTCACGCGAAGGCAGGGCGTGGCATCCCAGGCAGCCGCCCAGAGGTTCGATGTTGCGCCCGTGCTGGCGTCCCTTGAAGTGACATAGGTAACACGTGTCCCACGTCACCTCGATGTGCTTGCCCACCACGACCTGCGAATGGCAGGACACGCAGCGCAGCTGCCTCCCATAGCGGACTCCCTCCAAGTGCGGCCGGTGATCGAAGCGTACGCCCTTCTCGCTCACGACCAACCCTTGCAGCAGGCGGGTCGCATGACACCCGCTCCTCAGGCACGACGCGTCCTCGACCTCCGCGTACGGCTTCGAGGAATACGTGCGAGTGACGAACTTCGCGACTTGCGACAAGGCCTGGAACTTCTTCCACAGGATGGTCGCCGTCTCGCCCGGCGGGTAATGGCAATCCACGCACGCCACGCCATGATGTTTGGAGTTGGCCCATCCTTGATAGTAGGGCTCCATGATATGACACGAGCGGCAGAACGACGGGCTCGTGGAATAGACGCTCATCCCCGCAAGCCCCGCGACCAACGTGAAAACCACGGAATAGAAATAGAACTTCCAGCGAAAGCGGACTCCCCAACGCCGTTCCGGAGCCCGGCGGATCCCCAGCCACCCCAGGATTCTCCATCGGAGAGTCGGGCGACTTCCCGTTTCGGTCGGCTCGCTTCGCGACGGCTCTCGCGTTTCCTCCGGCATCAGAGTCACCTCATTTCGTAGAAGTTCACCCGTTCATCGGTTCGTCCGTTCATGCGTTCCGGAAGCCGGACCTCGAACGGGACTTTCGAACGGAAGAACGGCTGAACGACCAC
>JACPRB010000328.1 GCA_016190155.1 Planctomycetota bacterium | reverse complement strand
TACTCAGCCTCTGCTTCCAAGCGCGTCTCGATCAGGATGCGTTTGGCTTCATCGGTGTGTGAGACGATCTTCGGAACAGGGTGCCAATCCTCGAGGTTGCCGGTCCCCGGGCGGAAATCGGCCCACCACTTTGCCGTCTCCATCACGCGTGCGGGCAGCGCCTGGATGTCCGGTTCTTGGCCAGTCAACCGCTTGCTGCACTCCAGGATGATCATGCGGGCGAAGAAGCCGTTGGTGAGCATGCGTTCCGAGAGCGCCTCGTAGTAGTGGTTCGGGATCGCCGTTCCGAAGACCACGAGACACGGCTGATCGATCGCCCCAGGTGGCTCCTTACCTGCCTTGCGTCGCATGGGGAAAATCGAGTTCGCCGACGAGTACATCGTCAGCAGCGTTCCCATGACGTTCTCATGCCGGGCGTCCTTCGCCTTGTTGATTAGCTGGAGCATCCCGTCGATTTCGTCAGTCTGGAAGAGCATGCTGGGTTCCGCGAAGAGCGCGTCCTGGACACCCTCGCCGGAGGCGAAGCGACCTCCGACCGAGCCCGACAATCCGATCGCGTGGAGGATCTCGGCGTTGATCTTGCGCGGCCGGTCCTTGCCTGCGGACGAGTGCGCCAGACCCAGGAGGTAGAGGTTCGTGCGGTTGTCGCCAGGATCGCGGACCTTCCGGCCGGCGAGCATTGCTTGGAGCGCAAGCGCCCCACAAAAGGCCATCATCGTGTTCGGGTACGGGGCGGTCGCCAGGCAGTAGTCCATGACCTCGGAGACGAAGCCCGGCACGCGGAGTAGCTCGTCGGGGAACGGGCCGGGATCGGGGACCAGCGGGGCGCTGTCATCGCTGGCCTGGCCCCAATGGTCTTCCGCGACGGCGACGGCAACCTGGTCGGGCTCGTACCGGCAGATGCTCGCCGCGATCTTCTCGACCTCGCGCGACGCAAGCGGCGGTTGGCATCGATTCTGGTTGGCCTGCGCCAGAGCGGCCACGATCTCGTCCCGACTCATTCCCACGCGGCGCATGGTGCCCGCCAGGCGCGCCAGGGTCGCGTTCCTCTGACCGGATGGGATCGCGTTGCTATCCGTGCTGCCGTTTCCACCGGGCACCGGGTCTTCCAACTGGGCGACAACCCATTCGGGCGGCTCGGGCAGCTTGTCCGGGCCGATATCAAGCTCCAGCGTTTCGACCCAGCGGTATGTCTTCCCCTGAACGACCGAGGGCGGCACGACGATGTAGCCGCCGTCGGCGCGCGTGTCGACCTTGGGCGCGATCTTTCCCGCTGTGTTCTTCCAGGACTTCCCCTTTGGCTGCCGGAAGACGTGATGCCGGCCGCCCCGCGGCGTGAGGGAAGCGGGCCCGCGCGCCAGTTCCAGCGCCATCGCGGGATCGTTCGGCCACGCGTTGTCCGCGCCGTCCACGTCGATAACGAGGAGGCCCACCGTCGGCATGCCGATGTTCGCGTCCGGCTGTTTCGCCCACCACGACTCTATCTGCGCGACGTCCGTCGTTGCATCCTTGAAACCGTGGGGCGTGATGGGGCTCTTGCTGCCCGGCGCGCAGGGAAAGACCGGGTAGCCGAGCTCCGCGTACCGCAGCGCGGCTTCAAGCAGAGATGTCATTGCTGTCGGCACTTGCGTATTCCGTTTCCTCCTCGTCCTGGCCTGGCTCGCGATAGGGCGGCTTTGCGCCCAGCTCGTAGCCGACGATGCGATCAAAGTCTTCGCCGGCTACGCTGCGCACGGTGATGCGTTTCGTCACCGCGATCGCGCCGGCGTCGGCGAGCGTCACCGCCTCGGCGGCCGTCTCCGGAACCAGGGCATTCGATCGCCTGCGCCACCACGCCTCGGCCTTCTTGCGCGCCCAGCCGGCATGCTCGAAGCAGATCCATTCCGACTGGTACTGGTTGAAGCCGAGCTTGTAGTCCACGCGCATGGTCTTCGGCGCGTCTTCCGGAGCGCCGCGCTTCTGGTGGACGGCATAGTAGACCTCCTGGACTTCGTACTCAGCCGTGGTCGCCTGTCCGGAAAGGATGCCCTCCGTCGAAGCGGTCGCGTCGTGCTTCTGTCCCTCGGGCGGCGGGAATTCATAGCCGCAATCGGGACAGACCGAATATCCGGCCGCGATCACGCTCTGGCACTGCGGGCACTCCTTCGCCGGCGCTTCTCCGCCGCCGCGACGGTCCGGCTCCTGGATGCGGATGGCATCCACCGGACCGTGCCGGAGTACGTTTCCCCCAAAATCCAGGACCAGGCAGTTCTCCTTGCCCTCGTGGAGCCGGAACCCGCGTCCGACCATCTGGTAGTAGAGCCCGGGCGAGAGCGTCGGCCGGACCATCGCCACGCAGTCGATGTTGGGCGCGTCGAAGCCCATGGTCAGCACGTTGACGTTGACCAGGTACTTAAGTTTCCCGGCCTTGAAGTCGGAGAGCATCCGCTCACGCTCGAAGTCGAGCGTGTCGCCGAAGACCGTGCCGGCCTCCACGCCGAACTTCTCGCGCATCACCTGAGCGATGTGCTGCCCGTGCCGCACCCCCGTGGAGAAGATCAGGACCGATCGGCGCATGCGGGTCTGGTCGACGATCTCCCGGCAGGCCGACTCGACGAGCTGCTCGGTGTCCATGAGGTCCTCGGCCTCGCACGCCCCGAACTCGCCGGCGCGGACGTGGAGGCCCGACGTGTCGACCTTCTCGCGGCTGGCCTTGGTGATGAGGGGACAGAGGTAGCCCTGGACGATCAACTCCCTGACGCCGATCTCGTAGCAGACGTGGTTGAGCACGTTCTCCGGCGCGCAGATTATCCCGCTCTTCATGCGGAAGGGTGTCGCGGTGAGACCGATCACGCGCAGGTGCGGGTTGACCTTTCGGGCATCCTCGAGGAAGGTCCTGTACATCCCATCCCCGTCGGGCGGGATCATGTGGGCTTCGTCGATGATGACGAGGTCGAAGGCGTCGAGCTCGCAGGCGCGCTTGTAGATGCTCTGGATGCCGGCGACGATGATCGGGTGCTCGGTGTCCCGGCTCTTCAGGCCCGCCGAGTAGATGCCGGTCTTCATCCACATCTCCGGCGAGACCTGGTGGAGCTTGTCCACGGCCTGTTCGAGGAGCTCCTTGACATGCGCCAGGATGAGCACGCGCCCCTTCCAGCGGCCCACCGCGTCCTTGCAGACCGTAGCCATGACGGGCGTCTTGCCCCCGCCGGTCGGGATCACGACGCAGGGATTGTCGTCGCGTTCCCGCAGATGGCGGTAAATCGCCGACACGGCCTCCTGCTGATAGGCACGTAGATCCATCACTCACGCCTTCCTGATCCGCACGAGGGTCCGCCCCTCGGGGACGCATTCGCGCCGCTTGATCCGCAGGTCCTCGATCTGGCTGTCGTCTTGGTACGCGCCGCCGTGTTGAAGGGCGTCCAGAAGCCCCTTTTGCAAATTGTCGATGTCTCGGCGTCGCCGGTCCGGAGGGTAGACCTCGATCTCGACGCGGAGCGGCCCGGCAATCGGATCGACTCCCGCCGCCGCGAGGAGCGCGCAGACCTCCTCCCGAAACCTGCGCCCCTCGCGGCTGATGAGCGTCCTCGGACCCACGCGCCGGTAGTAGTGGTTCACCGACGGCGGGAACGGAAGCTCCAGCTCGATCATCTCCGCGCCCAGGGGGGGGTGTTCGTCGTCTCCTGCTGGGGCGCTCCGCCGGCCGCCTCCTTCTTGGCGTAGCCCT
>JACPRB010000030.1 GCA_016190155.1 Planctomycetota bacterium | reverse complement strand
CCTTGACCTCAGCCGTCAGCTTGTCGCTGATCTGAACGTCGGTGTCGTTCGGCTGCACGTTCATGCCGTTGGCGAGCGCGATCTTCTCGAGCGTCGGCCGATCCACGCCTTGGATGAGACCGCTCGCACGCTTCTGTTGCAGCTTCTTGACGATCCGCTCGTTCAACTCGACATCCGTGTCACTGGAGTATGTCGAGACGTGGTTCGCCTTGGCGATCAACTCCAGCGTCGCCCGATCGACCCCTTCCAGGATCGACGGAGCGCCTTCCATCCGTCTCAGAAGACGGAAGCGCATTCGATCGTCCGTGTCGCCGGCCGCAAACGACATCGCGTTCGCCGTCGCCACGCGTTCCAGACCGGACCGATCGAGCGAGCGAATCTCCTCCCGAGCAATGGCAGGATTCGCCGCCTTGACGGCCGCCTCGACCATGTCCAATTGATACTGCTTCTGATCGTCGCTGCCGCGATGGCCTAGCTCCGCCCATCCCCAATCGACAAGCTCCCCCCGCAGCCCGTAGTTGTCCGAGCTGAGCGAACCGTGCTTGAGGCCCATCCCGCTCATCAAGCCCGCATTCCGGCCGATCGTCTTGGGATTGATCTCCTCCGCCCAAGTCTTGAGCACCCGGGGTGCGGGTGGATTCATCGTCCGGTTCCCCATGACGTAGTTCATGAGGCCCTCGATCTCCGCCGCCGAGAAGCCCGATAGATCGCCCTGTCGAAGGAGAGAGCCCGCGGCCCGGACGTAAATGGCCTTGTCGTTGCCGATATCGATCACCAGGACGGGGACATAGACGGCCGCTCCGGCTTTCTGCAGATTCCGCGAGACCTCGGAATCCATGTACGCCTCGCTCAGATCAAGCCGGCCGTCCCTCGACGTCGTGGACGTGGGTCCGGCGCCCTTGGACACGATCTCCGGAACGAGCGCTCCTTGTTCCGTCAGGATCGTCACGACGCCGGGATTCGGATTCACGGCGCGGCCGACGTCCTTGGGGTGGAATCCCGTACCGACCGTCCCCGGCGCGCTCTTTCCGGTGGTGTCCACGGCGAAGAGTTTCAGCAGCGCGCCCCGTTGTGCCGGCGTCATGGGTTCGCCCGCCTTGATGCCCAGCTCAGGGATATCGACGTACGGGTTGAACCACACGAGCTTGCCCTGTCCGCCGTTGATGCCCACCGTTTTCCACCACTGGGGGCTGAGGATCTTCGCCAGCGGATGCCGGGGCCCCTGATAAAAAGATGATTGCAACGTGTCGGCCATCTTGAGCGGATCGTCCAGGGCGCCGGCCGTCTGCACGTCCGCGACCTTCGGGCCGCTCGGCGGGGCGAGCTTTCCGCCGCCCGTGACGCGCCCCAGCACGTCCGCCAGCGGCGGGTTCGACGTCAACTTCGACCGAAAGGCCTGGAAATCGATCTTGCCGTCCAACCATTCCGCCAAGCCTCCCTGAACCGCCTCTTGATAGAAAGCGGGATGGCGCGCCTTGAGGTATCCGGCGATCCCTACCCGATTGTCTTGGCCGTGCAGCGTGGCCAGGATCTTCTCCTCCGTCGAAGGCTGAGTCTGGGCAAACGCCGGGATGCAGAGAAAGAGCGACAGCAGGAGCGAAACGCATCTGCAGTGCATGAAATGACCTCTCCAATATCCTCCAACCGCTCCCTGATTCGACGTTTCGCGCCGGGTCTTCAAGAAAACCGGGCGGGCGGCACGATTTTTCCAGACCGCCAAAGCGCCAAGAAGAAGGGGGCATCGACGGTCATCGGCTTGAACGGAAGAACAGCCGAACGAGTGAACCGGTGAACGGTTGAACCGGTAGAAGGGCTACCGCTTCTTCGCCGCCCGATCCTTGAGCTTCGTCGTGCTCTTCAAGGCGTTGACGACCTGCACGAGCTTGCCCTCGACCACGTTCTCCAGCGCCACCCTGAAATCGAGGCTCGATTCCCGCAGCATCCCGCCCTTGTCGTCGAAGACGGCGCGCTGATGCCCCGATCCGTCGCGCAGCTTCATCTCGGGCGGCGCCTTCTCCAGCCGCAGCGTCGTCTGGCCGCTGACGGCATGCCCCCCGGTGGCGGGCCCGTCAAAGCGGTAGACGCTCGCGCAGAGCATCTTGGTCCCGTTCTCGTTCTCCTCTTCCGCCTCGATGTTCCACGTCTTGCCCGCCGCCAGAGCCGTCTCCGGAAGGGGCAAGGCCAAGATCGCCATCGGCAGCGATTCGCCGCCGCCCATCGCCGCGCCGGAGAAGCTCTGCTGCGCCCGTTCCTGCAACGTCGCCCCCTGCTTGTCCGCCAGCCGTCCGCTCGGAGTCATGATGAAGGCCTGCGGCTCGCCGATCGCCTGCTTGAACAGCCCCACCGCTTCGGGATCGCCCTTCTCCGGCGCGTCGCTGTCGAAGACGACCTTGCCGTCCACCAGGACCTTCACGCGAGTTACAGTCACGCGCACCTGGTAGTTGCCCTCGATCGTGGTCCGGTCGACCTCCAACCGCTCGTTCGCCTCGATCCGCTGCTCGTACTCGAAGGTCGAGCCGTCGTTGGTCAGCTTGAACTGCTGATCGATCGTGTGCTCGTAGGTCAGCACGTCGCCGCCGGCGAGCTTCCACTTGATCTCGCTCTCCTGCGCGGCCGCCCAGCAAGGCCAGCACAGCGCCATCGCCATCGTCCACAAGATCGCCGCGCGGTTCATGGCTGTCCTCCGTCGGAAAAATTCTTGGAGTGGTTCTTCTTGAGCTTGTCCAAACGGATCATGTTCGTGTCCGATCGCTTGAGCGCCACCTCCAGCAGCGTGGCGGCGAAGCGATCGCCCTGGTTGAACTTGCCCGACCAGCAGTGCTTCTGGATTTCGTCGCAGATGTTCGCCGCATGCAGCGCCACCCTCTTGCGCGCCTCCGCGACGAACCGGTGCTCGCCGTCGATGGCGAGCATGCCGCGGAAGCTCTCGACGCAGCGAACCCAGTCGCAGCGCCCCCACTCCAAACGTCCGCGCGCATCGACGGTGATGGACCCCTGGAATTCCGTCCAGTGGCGCTCCAGATCCCGCACCAAGCCGGTGCGGCATTCCCGCAGCCCGTTGTCCGCTTGACGGCGATACCACCCGTCGCACACCGGGTTATCGAGGACCTCGTAATACGCCTCCATCGCCTTGCGGAACTGCCCGGCCGTTCGGCGGCGCTCCGCCTCCGCCAGGCCGGCCGCCACGCGAGGGATCTCGCGGGACAGCAGCTCCACGACCTCGCGATTCTTGGCCTTGGACGGCCATTGGGCGAGCAGTTCGGCCAGCTCGTTCGCGGCGCGGGCCGCATTGCCTTCGCGATAGACCTTGGCGGCCTCCTCCAGCCGCTTCTGCAGACGGCACTGGCGCGTCACCTCCGCGGCCATCGGCGCGTAGTGCGACTCCGCGCTGAGTCGCGAGAGCATGTCCAAGGCGCGGTCCCAGTCGTTGCGATCGCGCAGATCGAGCGCATGCGTCAGGACCCGCTCGTCGGTGGCGCCGACCTGACAGAGCTGGTGCAGGCGCCGCAACTCGGGGTCCCAGGAGCCCAGGAGCTGCGCCGACTCCTCCAGAAGGCCCGCGATCTCCTTCCACTGAGGCTCGGTTTCGCCGAGGTACCGGCGGGTCTCGTCCCGCAGCATCAACGGATAACGGATCGCGATTTCCTCCAGCCGGGCCCGCTCGCGCTGGACGGCCAGCGTGGCGCGATGGTTCTGCAAGGCCTGAGAGCGCAGCCGCATCGCGCGGATCGCGCGGCGCAACTGCACGCCTGTGTCGTCTTGCGCGATCTGCTCGCCGAGCGTTTGAACGAATGAGCAGAGCACTTCCGCGGCCTTGCGCTCGCTGTCCACATCGGCCAGCCGCCGTTCGGCCATCAACCGCAAGGAGCGCGTGGACGCGGGGCTCGAGCGCACCGCCTGCCACGCCCGCCCCAGCTCCGCGAAGTCCCAGTGGGAGACGTCCGGGTTGCGGCGATGGTGCGTGGCGATGTCCATGACGGCGGCCATCAGGCCCGCCATCTCGGCCTGATCGCGGCGCTCGGCCCTGATGCGGGCGGCTTCGGAGAAGGCGGCGGGCCACTGCTCCGTCTCCAGGTATCCCGCCAGGCCCTCCAGGCGCAGCCGCAGACGCGCCTCGGGATCGCTCGCCCACCGCGGCTGGGGCTCAGGCGCGCGGACGATCAACAACAACGCCAGCACGACGAAGAGCGCTCCGGCGGCGATTCCGAGCGAGCGGAAACGGCTCATGACCCGCCCTCCGG
>JACPRB010000337.1 GCA_016190155.1 Planctomycetota bacterium | reverse complement strand
GGTTGGGGACCTGCACGTAGGGGGCCGGCAGGCCGCCGTTGGCGCGGACGACGTCCTCGAAGACGGTCGTCGTGCGATTGCCGGTATGGAAGCCGGCGGCGTAGACGCGGGTGCCGTCGGGACTGGCCGCCAGGGCGCGGGGGGTATCGGTAAACACGTTCAGGATCGCCGTCGGCATGTCGTCCATGGCGTCCGTATCGAAGACCCAGACGTCGGCGCGTCCGATTCCGGGCATCGTCAGCTGGGGATCGTATGGGACGTTCTGTCCGCGGTGGGCGGTGGTCACGAAGGCGCGGTTGCGCGCGGGTCCGGCGACGACGATGTCGCGGGGTTCGTCTCCGACCAGCAGCGTGCGGATCACGCGACCGGCGAAACCGTCCGGCGTGATGTGCACGACGCTTACGCTGTCGGAGAGGTGGTTGACGACCCAGGCCTCCGCGTCCGAGCGGGCGGCGACGGCGACGGGCTCCAGGCCGACGGGGACGGACCCGCGGCGGCGGAGTCCGTGGGAAGTGACACGGAAGATCTCAAGGCGATTGTCCGGGATGTTGCAGGCGAAGAGCGTGTTGCCGCTGGGCGAGAGATCCAAGGGGCGAACGGGGCCTGATTCGAAGAGCGTGTACGACGAGTCGGTTCCGGCGGGACTAGCGGAACTCGGCATCATGCCGACGGATCCGCCCACGGCAACCAAGGTCAGGACAAACAGACGCAACGGTTTCATCCCCTATCTCCTTTCGGATCCGGTGTGTCCATTGGCGAGGCGAACGGCAAGGACAGCCCATGCCCGTCGCCCCGCTTACAGCCGCGCAGGGTACTTCTTTTTGAGGGTGTGTTCAAATAAAACTATACACACTTCGACGGCGGCGCAGGTCGGTCGTCCTCCGGAGGGCGGATGAACACGTGAACGGGCGAACCGGTGAACGTCAGAAATACCGCGTATACCCGATCGAAAGGCCGACCACGTCGTAGGCGATGTCCCTCGAATCGGGCACGCCGAAGAGCATGTTGCTTTCGGCGGCGGTGGCGAAATTCACCACCTGCTTGGTATCCTCGCGCCCATAGCTGTACGTGAGCCCGATGCTCACTTCCTCCTTCGTCACCCCATCCTCGTTCTTGTCCTCCAGGAGCACGCCGATCGTCACGTGAAGCAAGTCGCTTTCGGCGAGTCCCAGCCGAATCGACCCATCCTCGGGCTCCTTCTCGACCTTGGCGGAGTAATCGGTGCGGATGCTGAAGACGCCGCGCAGCCACGATGAGAACACGTACTCGATGCCCGCCGCGGCATTGGTCACCGTCTTCGTCTCGTACGTCACCCGCAGAGTCTCCGTCACTTCATCCACGGAGAAGCTCCCCGACGGGCGGAGGAAGGGGCCCGGTTCCGGTTGCATCACCTTGAACGGGTCCTGCTCGAAGTGAACGTCCGCGCTGAGGGCGAACGTCCAGCGCTGGACACGCTGCTCGATGCCGAAGGAAAGGGCGAGCGGGGACCGGAACGACGCGTCCAACCCGTGCTGCCGGTCGTTCGCGGTGAAGCTGTCCGCCGTGCCGTCCCCGTTGAGATCGATCTGCTGGACGGTGAAGTCGCCGAAGACCGTTCCCTTGCCGTAGAGACTGAGGCTTGGGGTGGTCATCGCGACGCCCAGGCGGGTGTCCCCGGTTCCGTAGCTGACGCCCAGGCGCCACAGCGACCGGAGGTTCAGGAAATCGGTGTCGACCGAGGCGTTCGTCGAGTGGATCGCCCCCGAAGGATTCCCGACGGCCCGGGCGGAAACGGTGTATCCCAGATCCTGGGTCCTCAGCGCCAGGAATGTGGTCAAGCCTACGCCCCATTCTGCGCCCAGACGCGTGGCCCACGTGACGCCGCCCCAGAGTTCGTTCAGATCGGACCTGATGCTCACCTGTCCGATGAAATCCTCCGACCCGGGGTCGATCGCGTCATTGATGACGTTGCGCACGTCGTCGACGCGACCCGTGGTGGAGACGGTGAACCGCTGACGTGTCAACAAGGAGTACCCCAGGGCGTGTCCGGGAAGGTCGTCGAAGAGGAGCACGCCCGACAGAATGGCGGGGAACTGCTCGACGGGCGAGGAGCGAAGGGCGCTGCCGGTGCCCGCCCCGTCTTCGAGCGAGAGGCGTCCCGCGCGATAGACGCTGGCGTTGACGGCAAGGTTCTCGTTTTCCACGAACGCGAGGCCGCCGGGGTTGTAGTACGTCGCCGACGTGTCCCGGACGCCGCCGACCACGGCGCCGCCGTACAGCGAGGAGCGCGAGCCGAACTGGTGCGTATTGAAGTGGTTGTCCTGCGCGTGTGCGGGGGCGCCGATCGCGACGAGGACGGCGACGACGAGCGGACGGCGGGCGGAATCGATCATCATGTTCCACAGAGTACCACATTCTCGACCCGCACTCGGTACGGGTTGACAACACCCTCGCACGATCCTCCGATGAATCGGACATGACCTTGCGCCCCGCGAGTTTGCGGTCCGTCATGACGATCATGTTCGCGACCGTCGGGGTGATCGCGACGGCGGTCGGAGTTTGGGTCGCGCTGGTGAACAGCCTCCTCGAGCACACGCGGGGCACGGTGCTGACCTCCATGGCGACGACGCACATGGCGGAGGAGACCCAGGCCGATCTGATCGCGGCGTCTACGGCCGAGGATCGTCGCGGCGTCGAGGAAGTCATCGAGGTCAAGCTGATGCGTTTGCGCCAAACGGTGGACACGCAGACCGAGCGGGACCTTCTGAGGGACGTGGAAGAGAAGATCGGCGCGTTCTTCGCGGCGCAGGATCGCGCCAAGGCCGGCGATGCCGCGGCCTGGCCGGAGGCCGCTTTGCACGCGGCCTTGCACGCCCTGGACAAGCTCAGCCACGGCGATATCTTCCAGGCCGAGGCGGCCCTTCGCAGGGGCGGGCGGTGGCACGAGGCTATGGCCGTCGCGGGAATCGCGCTGGCCGTGACCGTCCTGGTCGGGACGGCGAGCCTCGTGTGGTGGATCCGTCGCTCGACGTTGCAGCCCCTTCTGGAGATCAGTCAAGCCATGTCCAGGTTCGGCGCGGGAAAGACGTCGGTTCGCGCGAACGAGCGCGGGGTGTCGGAACTGCGCTCCATCGCGCGTCAGTTCAACGTGATGGCGGAATCTCTGGAGCGTCAACGACAAGCCCAAGCCGCGCTCCTCGGAGGCGTGGCGCACGACCTGAAGAACCCGCTCTCGGCGATGAGGCTGTCGATCGCCGCCGTCGCTCCGGATCGGCCGCTGCCGGCGGAGCCTCAACTCCGGAGTTTGCTGTCGCTCGTCGAGCGGCAGGTGGAACGGCTGGAGCGGATGGCGACCGACTTTCTCGACGGCGCCCGAATCGAGGCGGGGCAGCTGGAGCTCCGCCTGGAGGAATGCGACGCGCGCGAGGTGGCCCGGGAATGCATCCACCTCTTCCAGGACGTGTCCGCGGCGCATGAATTGGTCCTGTCGGCGCCGGAGAAGCCCGTGCGCCTGCGGTGCGACGCGACGCGCCTGCTGCAGGTCCTGAGCAACCTCGTGAGCAACGCGATCAAGTACTCGCCTCACGGGGGGCGCGTCGAGATCGTCGTGGGCGAGACGGAGGAGGGCGTGCGGCTGCGCGTCACGGACCAGGGCATCGGGATCTCCGCGGAAGACCAGGAACGGCTCTTCGAGCCTTTCCAGCGTCGCGGGGCGTCGCGCGAGGTCATCCCGGGGGTGGGATTGGGGCTGTACGTCTCGCGCCGCATCGTGGAGGCGCACGGCGGACGAATCTCGGTTTCGAGCGCGCCCGGCGCCGGGTCCGTGTTCGAAGTCGTGTTGCCGCGGAGCCGGCCATGATTCAACCGTTCGCAGACAACCCCGGGGCGCGCGAATTCGTTCGCGGGCTGCGTGGAATCGGCACGACGCTGCTCTCGCCCATGTCGGTGGAGGACGCCGTCGCGGCGATCCTGCAGGCCGCGGCCCCGCTGTTGCCGAATGCGCGGGTGTCCATTCTTCTTCAGGACGTCGGGCTCGCCCCGGACGATTGGGCCGCCGGGAAGACCGCCGGCGAGTTGCGCCTGCCGCTGCACGTCGGGGGAAGAGTCGCGGGCGTGCTCACGGTTCGGGCGGGCTCGCCCGAACGCGCCCTCACGAGCCTGGAGCGCGAGCTGGCGGACCTCCTGGCGACGCTGGCGGTGGTCGCGCTGCAGCGGCATCGCCTGGAGCACACGGCGATGACCGACAGCCTGACGGGGATCGGGAACCGTCTGGCGTGCGAGGCCATGCTGGCGCGCGAGATGGCGCGCGCGGAGCGCTACGGATCGAGGCTTTCGCTGGCCGCGTTCGACGTGGATTCGCTCAAGCAGATCAACGATCGCTACGGACACGCGGGAGGCGACGCGGTTTTGCGTCATGTCGGCGCTCTGGCGCGGGAGCTGGTGCGGGCGCCGGACGCGGTGTTCCGGGTGGGAGGGGACGAGTTCCTGGCGATCTTCCCGGAGACGGACGCGGAAGGGGCGGGGGCGACGGCGGAGCGTGTTCGCAGGGCCTTGCAGGGATGGACTCCGCCGTGCACCGCGCCCGAAACGCGGGTCTCGGCCAGCTTCGGCGTCGCCTCCCTGGTCCGGGAGGAGCCTTTGGAGAGCTTGCGGCGGAGGGCGGACGAGGCTCTCTACGAGGCGAAGCGGTCGGGGAGAAATCGCGTGAAAGTCTGGAACGGTCCTTCCGGTTGAGCGCGGGTAGGGTAGAATTGGGTGTAGGTCGCGACCACCCATGCCATCAGGCGCTACATTCCTGGCCGTCTCCGATGTACGAGGGGACATGCAGTTTCTGGCGCATGTCCTTGAGTTGGGCGCCCGCAAGGATGTCGGGGCTCAAGCAGTCTTCATCAACGGGAACTTCGTCGGTCCGGTCTTCACGGCGGAGGAGCAGACCGAATTCGAGGCGGCGCGCAAGGAGCTGCAGAAGGAGTTGGACCACCGGCGCGACTATTACCAGCCGCTGAACATCACCGACGTGGCGATGCTGGGCCAGCACATGGCGATGAACCCGGCCAACTACCGGCGGCAGACGGAGAACTCGGCGCTGCGAACGCTCCGGACGCTGGTAGGGCTCAAGGACAAGGACGGGCGCTTCGTCGAGCTGGGGCGCGCGGGGATGCGGGCGAGGCGTTTCTACTCCGACGCGGAGAAGCTCTTCAAGAAGAGCCATATCCCGGTTTACCTCATGGCGGACACGGTCTTCGCGGAGGATTCGATCGATCCGTCCCGATGGCTGCACTTCGCGTGGTTCAGTTTCGCCGGGTATTCGATCCGCGGCCTGGCCACGATGGACGGGGACTTGTCCAAGGGTATTCCGGAGTTCATGCTGGGCGTTCGACGGGGCGGCAAGGCCGTCGCGTTGGACGAGTACCCTCTGGCCAGCGGCGACGTCATCTTCGCTCCGTCGCTCAACCCGCTCTTGCACGAAACGCTGGCGGCGGTGCCGGGCAAGCTCGTGATCGTCTGCGGGGACGGCACGGTGGATCTGAGCTATACGGGCACGATTCTGTCGATGCAGAAGCCGTTGACGGCGTACCTGTATCGGTCGGAGGGCGCGCGGTTCGTTCGGCGCACCTACCGGTACAATACCGGCTCGTGGGGAGAGCCGACTCCGGACGACATCGGAGCGGCGAAGGCGGCCGCAGGGCGGGACACCGTCATGCGCCGTCGGGAGATCGACGAGCAGGCCAGGCTCGCGGGATTCGGGGCGGACCTGGTGCGGTTTGTCGATCTGGTGCGTGCGGAGAACCCGGCGCTGGCGGACGAGATCGAGAAGTCGCGCAGCCGCGTAGACGCGATCATGACGTACGTCCGCGAGCTGGAGGCGCAGAGGCAGAAGCTGCTCAACGCGATCAGCACCCAGCGCGCCGGGTTGGAACGGTTGGTCCGGGCGCTGCAGCCGGCGCTCGGAGAGGAGCGCATGGCTCGTGTCATCGCCGTCCTGAACCTGCCCCCGTCGGCGCAGACGGATGTGGCCGCGATCGATGTGGCCAACGTCGAAGTGGCGCGGGTGGTGGCGGAGGCGATGGCGGCCTTGTCTTCCCAGGCCCCCGCGGCCGAGAAGTCGGCGCCATAGCCGTTCGGCCGTTCACCGCGCCGAGAGTCGGGCCCGCGCAAGACAGCCTCATCGCCTCACGGCTGCTTGTCGATTGTCTGTTTCGTGTAATGGATCGTCAGGACTTTTACCCATCGGCCGTCCTTCTCGCGGTGGGAGGTAAAGACCTTGTGGTCGGGGCTCACGATCTCGAGGGTCTCTCGGAACCGGGTCATCGTTCCGGGAGGCTCCATCGGGCATGGGCCTTCCGTTTCGAGCGTGAGGATCTTGCCCTTGGAATCGAGGGTGCCCTCGTACCGCCACAAGGTGTGGGACATCGAGTCGAACCAGGTTCCGATGAACCTCTTTTTGTCCGGGTCGTATCCGAGCGTGAGGAAGCCGACGAACGGCGACCCCTGGAATTCGCCCCTATTCTCCAGGTGGGCCCAGAAGCCGCCGATCATGCGGCCGGTCTCCGTACCCTTCGACTTCTGGGGAGGCTTGCCTTCTTCCATGACCATCTCGACCGCGGCGTCCCATTCGCCCACAAGCTGATGGAGCCATTCATGTTCTTGTTGAGGCTTGGGCATCGGGGGCTGCTGTTCCTGCGTCCACCCGCCGGCCCCGCCGAGGAGAACCGCCGCTGCGACCACGATCGTTCTCATAAACCCTCCGGTGTCTGATCCGCCGTCACGTTCAAGTGAAACGCCATGGTGGAATGATCCCTGCGGGCGGCGTTTGTGATTTCGAAAGGGGCTTCGTGGGATCTGCTGTCCGACGGATCCCGCGGAGCGATTGAGTCATGCCGGATTCGCTCGCCGACATCTTCCGGTGCCTCTCGGATTCCAGGGAACCCCCGGCGCGTGTCAAATGCGGGAAGAACCGCTTGACAATCCTTGTTAATAGAGACAGCATTCTCACCTGGGTTCTCGGTGTTCAATAAAAAGGAGACGCCATGGCCATGGAATTTGCGGCTCGCGATTTCTCGAAGGTGCGCGGTCTGAAGGGGATCGCCGACGGGGTGATCCAGGCGCATCTGAAGCTGTACGAGGGGTATGTCACCAATACGAACGTGCTCAACCAGAAACTGGCGCAGCACAAGCCGGGCACGCCGGAATGGGCCGAGATGAAGCGGCGCCTCGGCTTCGAGCTGAACGGGATCGTGCTGCACGAGTACTACTTCGAAGCGCTGGCGCCGGGCGGCGTGGAAGCGTCGAAGTCCGTCAAGGAAGCGCTGGCGGCGGAGTGGAGCAGCATCGAGGCGTGGCGCGAGGAGTTCGTCGCGATGGGCAAGATGCGCGGCATCGGCTGGGTCATCACCTACCGCAACCCGGCCACCCGCAAGCTGTCGAACCACTGGATCGAACTGCACCATCACAACCATCCCGCGGGATGGACGCCCATCGTCGTCATGGATGTGTGGGAGCACGCCTACTCGGGCATGGAGCGTCCGGCGTACATCGAGGCGTGGCTGGCCAATCACGACTGGAGCCTGGTCGAACAGCGCCTGGCGGCGAAGGGGTAACGATAGTCGGCCGTGAGCTTCAGGCCGTAAGCCTTGGGCAGCCGTACGCTTGAGGCTTACGGCCTTGTCGCAAGGCGCAACCGTTGGACGGCGAACGTGTGAATGGCTGAACCGGTGAACGGTTGAACGGTCATCGCGGCACGGCCCCGCGCGCCCGCCGGGTCACCTCGACGAAGGCCAGCCGCAGCTCCTGCAGCACCATCTTGAGATGCCGCTCTTCCTCGGGGTCGAGGTTGCCTCTCGTCTTCTCTTCGAGCATGCCGAGCGCGTCGATGAGGAACCGCGCCTGCTCGGGATTCATGCGCCGCGCGCCCGTCAGGGGATCCGGTTCCACTCCCAGGAACATGGCCGCCTGCGTCGCGAGCGTCGAAACGAAACTGATGAAGAGCGATTCCTCCTCGCTTTCCGTCTCGGGACGCGCTCCGGAACGGCCCGGCCGCTGCTGCGCGTCGAGCTGCGCCTTCTCCATCTGGGCCCGGCGCTTCCAATCCTGGTCGACTTTCTTCTCGATCGGTTCGGTCATACGACGATCTTCTCCAATGCTAGCCGTTCGGCAGTTCAAGAGTTCTTTCGTTCGACCGTTCAGCCGTTCGAGAGTCCCGTCCCGGCGTCCTGCTTTCGGAACGAATGAACCGACGAACCGATGAACGGTCGAACAGATTCCTCCACTGAATCGGGTGCCGCCGACTTAGGGTTTGACACCTCCAAGCAAGCGCCGATGAAGTCCCGAAACAAGGGATGCGGCGCCGTTGGTTTGGATTTGAATTCCGGATGGAATTGGACTCCCACGTACCACGGATGCCCCGCCACCTCGAAGATCTCCACGAGGTCGCCCTCCGGCCACACGCCGGAGCAGACGCCGCCGCGGCCCTCGAACTGCGCGCGATAGACGTTGTTGAACTCGAAGCGATGGCGATGCCGCTCCGACACGGCCTCGGACTTGTACGCCCGATGCGCCCGCGTGCCCGTCTTCACGCGGCACGGATAGGAGCCCAGCCTCATCGTGGCGCCCAGGCGCGTCACCCGCTTCTGTTCCTCCATGAGCGTGATGACGGGATGCGGCGCGTCCGGCTCGAACTCCGTGCTGTGCGCGCCCTGCAGCCCCAGCACGTTGCGGGCGAACTCGATGACCGCGATCTGCATCCCCAGGCAAAGCCCGAAGTACGGCACCCCGTTCTCGCGCGCGAATTGCGCGGCCCGGACCTTCCCCTCGATGCCGCGTTTGCCGAACCCGCCCGGTACCAGGACGCCCGAGACGCCGGCCATGAAGCGCTGCAGCCCCACCTTCTCGACGTCCTCGGCGGGGACCTTCTTGACGTTGACGCGACAGCGGTTGGCGATGCCGGCGTGCGCCAGCGACTCATAGATCGACTTGTACGCGTCCTGCAGCTCCAGGTACTTGCCGACGATCGCGATCGTCACCTCGCGATCCGGATGCTTGATCTGCTCGAGCATCTGCTTCCAGCGCGTCAGGTCGGGCCGCTTGCAGGCGAGATTGAGCCGGCGCACGATCAGCTCGTCGAGCTTCTGGTCCGCCAGCATGAGCGGGATCTCGTAGATCGAGAAGTCGACGTCCTTCTCCTCCAGGACCGCCTCCTTCGGTACGTTGCAGAACAGCGACAGCTTCGCGCGGATATCCTCGGACAACGGCACCTCGGTGCGGCAGATGAGCACGTCCGGAATGACGCCGATCTCGCGCAGCTTCGCGACGCTCTGCTGCGTGGGCTTGGTCTTGATCTCGTGACTGGCGCGCAGGTACGGGACGAGCGAGAGATGGATGTACATGACGTTCTCGCGGCCCTGGTCCAGCTGATACTGGCGCGCCGCCTCGAGGTAGGGAAGGCTCTCGATGTCGCCTACCGTGCCGCCGATCTCCGTGATCGCCACGTCGATGTCCGGGCTCTCGATCCGCCGCGCCGCCTCCTTGATCTCGTTGGTGATGTGCGGGATGACCTGGACGGTTTGCCCCAGGTAATCGCCGCGGCGTTCCTTCTCGATGACGGCGCTGTAGATCTTGCCCGTCGTGTAGTTGGAGTGCAGGTTGATGAGGGCGTGGGTGAACCGCTCGTAATGGCCGAGGTCGAGGTCCGCCTCCAGCCCGTCTTCGGTGACGTAGACCTCGCCGTGCTGGTAAGGGTTCATCGTGCCGGGGTCGACGTTGATGTACGGATCGAACTTCTGCATGGCGACGCGCAGGCCCATGCTCTCCAGAAGGAACCCGATCGACGCGCTGGTCAGGCCCTTGCCCAGCGAGCTTACGACGCCGCCCGTGATGTAGATGTGCTTCGTCATGGTAGTGCCCCTCCCCCCAAACGCGGCCCCTTCTCCCTCAGGTCGGCACGCCGTCCGTCCTCTCCGGACCCTTGCCAAGCATGACGGCGGTCGGCCATGTCCTCAGCGGCTATATTGCACGATTTCCGGTTGAAGGTCCAGTACCCGTTCGCCGCACGAACGCCGCGTAGTCCTCCGGCGTGTCGATGCCCCCGGCCGCCGTCGTCTTCATGATCCCGACGCGGATCTTGTATCCATAGTAGAGGGCGCGCAGTTGCTCGAGGCGTTCGGCCGCCTCCAGCGGCGACGGGGCCAGCTTCACATACCGAGCGAGGAACTGATCGGAGTAGCCGTAGATTCCCAGATGCAGGTAGGCCCCCGCCAACATCGCCCGCGAGAAGTAGATCGCGTTCGACCGGTGATCGACGACGACTTTCACGCGCGCCGGTCCCTCCAGATCGTCCGACGGCGTCGCGATGGTGGCCATCTCTTCTTCGTCGAGAAGCTCGACGACCTTGTCGATGAGCGCCGGGTCGAGCTCCGGCTCGTCGCCTTGCACATTGATGATCTTCGGGTGCTTGAGGCGTGCGGCCACCTCGGCCACGCGCGAGGTGCCGTTGGGATGATCCGGCGACGTCATCTCCACGTCGCCTCCGAAGGACCGAACGGCGTCGCGGATGCGTTCGTCGTCGGTGGCGACGACGACGCGGTCGATCCGCCGGGCCTGGACGGCGCGTTCCCACACGTGTTGGACGAGGTACTTGCCCGTCTCGCGCAGGAGGGCCTTGGCCGGCAGGCGGGTCGAGCCGTACCGCGCGGGGATGACGACGAGCGCGCCCTTAGTGCCGCCGTTCAGAAACTCGTGTAGGGTTGGCGGCACAGTTCACGTGTTCCCAGTTCCCAGTTCAGGTGAACGGCGGGCGCTCCGTCCGCCCGGAACCGAGAACCCGCGAACCGGGAACCGTGCGAGCAACCCTACATGGACAAATGAAGGCACGCACCTAGGCATGGTGCCGGAGTATAGGGGGGGGCTGACGGTGTGTCAACTCGTCGAGTCACGCGGGGCGGCCTCGACTCGAACGCCGGAGCTCGCGCGCTCGGCTGGGACCGGCAGCGTAAAGAAGAAGGTGCTGCCTTCGCCGGGCCTGCTCTGTACCCAGATCTTCCCTCCGTGGGCTTCGACGATGCCCTTGGAGATGTACAAGCCGAGGCCCGTACCCTTCCGGCCCTGGGCTTCCGCCCTCCAGTAGCGTTCGAAGAGGTGGGGTAGGTGCTCGGGCTCGATGCCGGGGCCGGTATCCTTGATCTCAAATCGAACGAAGCCTTCGATCGATTCGACCGAGAGTTCGACGGCTCCGCCCTCCGGCGTGAACTTGATTGCGTTGCCGACGAGATTGGACAGCACCTGCAGCGCGCGTTCGGGATCGGCGAAGGCGCTCGGATCGCCGGGGACGGCCTTCCCCTCAAGGCGGATGGACTTGGCGGCCGCCAGGCTGCCGAAGATCTGCACGGTCTGCGAGATCAGATCGGCGGCTTCACATCGTTGTCGCTTGATGGAGAGCCGGCCGACCTCGACGCTCGCCGCGTCGAGCAGACTTCCGATGAGATGCTCCATTCGCTTGATGACGTTCTCGATCGATTCCGCGCGCGAGACCGCCTTGGCCGAGTCGGACGTCGCGCTCTTGCGGATGATCGCGGCGTTCATGAGGACGGCGCTGAGGGGGCTCCTCAGGTCGTGCGCCACGATGTGCAGCAACTCCTCGCGGGCGGCGACCGCCTGCCGTTCGGCTTCGTAAAGGGCGTTCAGCTTCCTGGTGAATCTGACGGCGAGTCCGAGGCTCAGCAGCAGCCCTACGGCGAGAAGTCCGACGACGAGGATCATGGCGCGCGACGTGAGTTGCCGGGCATGCCGGTAACCGCTCTCCAGCTGCTGCTTCTCCGATGAAAGGAATGCCTGCAGGCTTTCCTCCATGCGCCGGCGGCTGGGGAGGAGATCCTCGTCGAAGAGGCGCAGAAGTTGCGCCGTTTCGGGATGGTCTGCTCGCGCGGTCAGGGCCCGGTCGGAGGCGGCCTCATAGTCGCGAGCGTCGATGGCGACCTGGTCGAGGAGCGTTTTGGCCGCCGGCACTTGCTCTTTCTCCACCAGGAGCCGCAGCCCCTCCTGAAAACTCGCGTGGGCGGCTTGTTGTTTCGACAGCAGCTCCGGGTCGCCCGAGAGGAGATAACCTCGAGTGGTGGCGACGATCTGTTCCGCGTCGAAGCGGAGTCGTTCGGCCAGCACGAGATCTTCGCCGTAATCGATGAGGATGTCTTCCTGCTGTTCCGAGACGTACAGCAGGGCGCCGAGGGCGGAGGCGGTCAAGCTGAGCATCACCAGCATCACGGCGGCGAAACCGAGTGCGGCGCTCGTGGCGAATCGGGTGGGGCGGTGACGAGGCATGCCCGGTCATTCTAGTGACGGGGGTTCCGGCTTTGCAACGCGGCGAGACCATCGGTCGCTCGCGCGCGGAGTCTTGTCACATGCGCGGAGCCTTTTGTCATGGGAGTTCGCCCGCCCGTCGTGCGCGTGGACGATTCCATCGGTCGCCCTTGCCGCTTCGCCGTGCGCGCGGGGGGCTCTGGCATGGGAGTTTGCGTCTTTGTCGGGCGCGCAGACCGCACTTCCGGGCGAATGTAGAGCTTTGCCGATGGAATCTGGCGGTCCGCACGAATTCTTGACCGATTTTTCCGGACGCTCCTCCCGCAGCTCACGACTGTTTGTATGTGAGGAACGGAGGTGTCCCATGGTGACGAACATGTCCAAGGACAAGCTGCAGCGGATCGGGCGCGCCTTGCATACGCCTCGAGTGTTGCGGCAGGCGCGGTACACGCTGGCGCTGGTGGAGTCGGATCCCGAAGTCATGTCGGTTCTGGGCCGGGACTTCGTGTCGGAGGTGCGCGCGGCGGTCGAGGATCTCGACGCGAGCCACATCGAGCACGAACTGGCGCGAATCGGCTCCAAGGAGGCCACTCGGGAGGAGCGCGAGGCCATGGTCGAGGCCCGGCGGTATCGTCGCGCCTTCGTGACCCGGATGGTTTCGGCGCGGTGTCGCGGCGCGGATGTGCCGCTGGACGCCATGCATAACGGAACTCGCGCGTTCAACGCTTCGTTGCTGTCGGAAGACCTGGATCGGCTGATCGGTCTGGCGTTGCCGATTGCCGATAACCTGGCCAAGGCAGGCGTATCGCGTGAGTTCCTCCGAGAGGGCGAGGAGCACGTCCGCCGGCTCAAGGAGGCCAGCCTGCGGCAGGAGTTGGCCATCCGCATGATCCAACGGGATGCGCTCTTGCGCCGGCGGGAGCTGACGGCGAGGCTGCACCTGGCGCTCAGGGCGATCCTCAACGCCGGCAAATCCGTGCACGTGGGCGATCCGACGAAGCTGAAGCAGTATACGTTCGCGATCCTGCGCCGATCAGCGCAGCACCACCCGGACGTGTTGGCCCACTTCCCGGAGGAACTCGTCCGCCTCGCGCAGGTGGCGCAGGCGGATCGAACCGCTTCGGGTGACGATCTTCACGCGGTCGCCGAAGGGGGCGAAGACCTCCAGGGCGGGCACGATCAGCAGCGGGATGAACACGAAGAAGATGAGCCAGAAGAGCACCCATACCGCCAGGATCAAGAAGGCGACGACCGCCAGCCCCTCGAATCCGTACGTCAGGCATCCCGGCCCATCGGAGAGGGACGGCGGTTCCGCCGGAGCCAGTTGCGCCGGCCCCGCCGTCTTGCGAAACGTCGGCCCGGCGCGCTCCACTCTCAGGATCTCGTTCCAGGAGATGAGCCGGCGTCCTCCGACGAGAATGCCTCGTTGGGGATCCACGCCGACCCACACCCATCGCGCCCGCGCGAGGTAAAGCGTCAGGGCGACGGGTCCGAAGATGAGCAGGGCGGCGCCGCCGGCGATCTCGCCGAACCGCAAGGGGCGGTCGATGATCTTCGCGCTGTGCGCGAACAGCAGGATCGCCGTCGCGGCGCAGAGCGACGCCCAGACGACCAACGAGACGATATGGCTGTCCTGGCGGTAGCGCTTCATCTGGAAGTCCGTCCTTCGTATGACCGCGCTCCCGCGGGCTTTGTGACCGTGGATTACCCCCTCGCTTGCCTACCGCCACCCTGGTATATTCGCGATTGTCATGGGCCGATCACCAAAGGAGACCGAGACAGGGCCACCAGGGGGGAAAGGCTTCCAGCCGACGCTTTGGAGCGTCGTGCTTCGCGCGAAGGACCCGGCCTCTCCGGAACGCCGTGACGCCCTCGAGCGGCTCCTTCAGATCTATTGGAAGCCCGCGTACTTCTTCCTGCGGGGGCGCGGGTTGGACGTCGAGGCGGCCAAGGACATCGCGCAGGGCTTCTTCACCGCGTTCCTCGAACGCGACGCGCTGCGGCATGTCGAGCGCGGGCGAGGCAAGTTCCGCACGTTTCTCCTGACGTCCCTTGAGAACTACCTCGCCGACGAGAAGGATCGGGCGCGCGCGCAGAAGCGCGGCGGTGGGCGCCCGCCTCTGTCGCTCGACTTCGCGGACGCGGAGAGGGAGTTCTCGAGGGAGCCGGAGGCGCGCGAATCTCCGGATCGGCTGTTCCGGCGGAAATGGGCCCTGCGCGTGATCGGCAACGCGTTCGACGCGCTGCGGCGAGGGTTTGAGGAAGCGGGGCGGATCGCGGAGTTCGAGGCCCTTCGGCGGCATCTGAGCGCGACCGCTACGGAAGCCCCGTCCTACGCAGACGTGGCCAAGCAGCTCGGCGTCAGCGAGACGGAGGTGAAAGTGCGGATCCATCGCGCGCGCAGACGATACCGTGAGGCCATCCTCGCGGAGATCCGTTCGTACACCGAGACGGAGGGGGATGCCCAGGAGGAGCTGCGCGACCTTTTCTCCGCTTTTTCCGTGTAACTTTCCGATGAGGAATCCTTTCCACTGGGCAGAGTTCACCCGTTCATTGGTTCGCGCGTTCATTCGTTCGGGAATCTGAACGACGGATCGCGGCTCTGGAACGGTCGAACGGATGAACGGAGGAACGAATGAACGGTTGCGTACGCTGCCCCCGATGCGGGGGGCTGTTTTCGGAAGACGAGCTTGCCCAGGGGCTGGACGGGACGTGCCCGCGGTGCCTGGCGGAGGCGGCGTTGGCGTCGCCGGCGCCTGAGGAGCCTGCGCCGCTCAAGTCCGGCGCGACCTTTCGGGGATTGGAGATCCTGGATCTGCTGGGTCGGGGCGGGATGGGCCGAGTTGATGCTCCGAATCTGGCTGCCCAAGTGATCTCAGGGGCCGACGCCGTGGTTATGTGGGACCGACGTACTTTGGCCCGCGACGCGGTGCGGCGAGGCCGTCCATGTGGTTTGCCGGTGCGAGGGACGGGTAGCCCCTCATAGGCCTCCCTGAGGATGTGATGCAATGGCTCGAGCTAGGGATCTGAGGCTGGCGCGATTGCGGCGCGTTCGGCGTCGCCTGAGCGAACGCATGCTGCAGGCGGAGCGAGAAGGCCGTCTCGACGAAATGCTCCGCCAGATGGACAAGCGGGCTCGCCGGTGGCTCGTCCAGGGCCAGGGCGAGGCCAAGCCCCGACGACGTGCCGCGGAGTAGGTGCGCACGCATGATGGTCCTTCTGATCCCGCCAGCCTGGGTCATGTCGCACGCGCCTGTGGCCTTCCGTTGAATCGCGCTGGGGAGATTGGGGCGACGCCGAGCGCTTCCCGAGCAACGAGTGCCCTGTGCGGCTTTACCCCCCGACCCGCCCATACAACGCCAACGTCTCCTCCACATACCGCTCGATCGGGTGCCGCTCCGCCAGAGCCCGCGCCGCCCGTCGCATCGCGTCGCCCGACGACCGGATCCGCCGCAGCCGATCCGCGATCGCGACCGGCTCCCCCGGATCGTCCACCACGAACGAATCCACCCCGTCCGTGATGATCTCCGAGACACCCGCGACGCGCGTGACCACCACCGGCACGCCCGACGCCAGCGCCTCCAAACAGACGTTGGGGAAGGGGTCGTACAACGTCGGCAGCAACAGCGCGTCCGCCGTTCCGTAGAAGCGTTCGATGTCCGGCCGCACGCCCACGAATCGGACGCGCGGCGCACTCGACGACGCGGGCGCATCTCCCACGACGATGAGGTGGTCGCGCGGGTCCGATAGGAGCTCGAACGCGCGAAGGGCCGTCGCCAGTCCCTTGCGGCGCGCGCCGCTGCCGACGAAGAGGGTTACGAAGGCGTCCGCCGGCAGGCCCAGCTCCGCGAGCATCGTCGCGCGATGACGGCGAAGGTCGGGATGGAAGCGCGACGTGTCGACGCCGTTGTGCATCACGACGATCCGCGCGGGATCCACTCCGTAATGCTCCATGGCCTCCCGCTTCACGCGCTCGGAGACGGCCTGGACGATCCGCGCCGCGCGCAGGCCCTCGCGCTCCAGCTTCAGGATCGCCCGCTCCTTGGGATTGACGCGTGACCACATCCGGTCCAGCGGCCCTCGCGCCGGTTCCACCCGGCGCAGATACTCGGCGTGGATGCCGCCGCCCAGGCGCAGGATGTCGTGCGCCAGCGTGCGGGTGAAGCTGTGGACGACGTCGAACCGCTCGCCGCGCAACGCCTCGCGGCAGCGGCGCGCGAAGGCGGTGTGGCTGCCCCTCGGGATCTCGTGCCGGACGACGGGCGCGTCGTCGAAGGCGCCGGCGAAGACGTGCACCTCATGCCGGCGCGCGAGGAGGCCCGCGGCGACGGCGCCGGCCATCCGCTCGGCCCCGCCCTTGGCGGCGAATCTCTCGATGAGGATCGCTACCCGCATAAGAACGATTCCGCGGATTTCTCAGGCTCAATCCGCGTAATCCCTTTCCCACATCTTTACCTGCCGAGCGAACGTATAGAACGCGCTGGCCACGGCGATGACGAACCCCGGCCAACCGTCCAGGAACCCCAGCTTCCAAACGTAGCACTCGAAAAACTTCGCGGGCGGATGAAACAGCGCGTCCAGCAGCGAGAAACGCCGCCCCTGCTTGACCCACTCGTCCGTGATCACGTCCGAGAAGTGGTTCACGATGCGGATCTGGTGCGCAAAATCGCGGTAGGTGTAGTGCACGAGATCGGCGTCGAGACGGCGCACCGGCCCGTCGGCGACGAGCATGTCGTGCGGGTCGACCCCCGTCCATCGCGCCCGGCCGCGCCGCACCACGCGCAGCTTCCAGTCGGGATACCATCCGCCGTGATCGATCCAGCGACCCAGATAGTACACATGGCGTTTCACCTCGAAGCCCGCGATCCCGTCCGCCTCCGGCAGCGTCCGCCGGATCGCGTCCCGCAGCTCCGGCGTGCAGCGCTCGTCGGCGTCCAGCGAGAGGATCCAATCGCCGCCGGCCTGCTCCAGCGCGAACTGCTTCTGCGCGACGTACCCCGGCCACGGCCGTTGGATCACGCGATCCGTGTATCGACGCGCGATCTCGACCGTGCGATCCGCGCTTAGGGAATCGACGACGACGATCTCGTCGCACCACTTCACGGTGTCGAGGCAGTCGCCGATGTTGCGCTCCTCGTTCCCGCAGATGACGACGGCCGAGATCTTCATGTCAACCACCGCTCGCAGGCGCGGACGACGTCGTCCACGCCGATCCGTTTCATGCACTCGTGGTGCCCGAGCGGGCACTCGCGTTTCAGGCACGGACTGCACTCCAGGTCGCGCCGCACGAGGGTGTGCCGCTCGCCGAAGGGCGGCGTCGTGACCGGATCCGTCGGCCCGAAGACGGCGACGATGGGCGTGCCGACCGCGTCGGCCACGTGCATCGGTCCGGTGTCGTTGGTGATGAAGAGACGGCAGCGCGCGATGACGGCCGCCAGCTGCAGGAGGTCGGTCCGGCCCGCCAGGTTCAGGGCGCCCTCGATCTCGCCGGCGACGCGCGCGCCCAGATCGGCCTCCGCGGGCCCGCCGACGACCACCGCGCGACGCTTCAGACGGCGCGCCGTTTCGATGAAGCGCTCGGGATACCACTGCTTCGCCTTCCCGTAAGTGGCGCCGGGGTTGATGCCGATCCACTCGGCGTCGCCCATCCGGTCGAGCGCCCACGCGACGGCCTCCGGCGGGAGCCGTAGCCGCGGGGGCTTCGGGGCGGGCGGCTCACCGAGCGCCTTCAAGAGGTGATGATAATAGTGTACGCGGTGCGTCCGCAGCAGGGATCGCGCGCGCGGGATCGCGTCGGTGAGCATGAAGGATCGTCCCTCGCCGCGGTAGCCGATCCGGCGGGGGATGCGCGCGCCGAAGATCATGAGCGCGGAGGCGAACGATCGCGGCAGGATGAGCGCCGCGTCCCAGCGTCCTTCGCGCGCGATCTTGACCGCCGACAGCGCCCCATCGTAAGGAAGGATCTCATCCGCGATCGCCGCTCGATAGAGATCCGCCAAGGCGCGGCGGGTCAGCACTCCGAGGCGCGCGTCGGGCTGCATCTCGCGGAGTGCCTGGAGCGCCGGCAGGCTCATCACCGCGTCGCCCAGCCAATTGGGGGCCTTGACGAGGATCTTCATCGCTGGCCCGTGATTCGCCACCACAGGCGGTGCAGCCAGAGGGAGCGGCCGCACCGGCGAGCCAGCCGGCGCGCCTCGTCGCGGCCTCCGGCGTAGGCCAGCAGGAATCGCATCTTGTCCGTTCGCGTGATGGCGCCCGTCGTCGCGAAGAGTTTCTCGACCGAGCGGTTCAGCCGCGACAGGTTGCCGACGTCGAGGTCGGATCGCCGCGCGGCTTCGAATCGCGCGCGATCGAAGTCGATGAAGTGGATATGCAGGCCGTTCTCGAGGCCGTTGACGAGGATGTTCTTCAGCGTGAGGTCGCCGTGATAGACGCCCGCTTCGTGCATGCGGCGGACGGCCTCGCCGAGCCGGCCGGCGGCGCGACGCTTGAGGGCCGGGGTGGCCGACTTGGTGAAGGAGAGGAGGTTGCGGGCGTTGCCGACTTCGCGCAGCACGAGCATGTAGCGATAGAAGAGCGGTCCCGCGCGGGTGAGGCGAGCGGCGACGACGTCCGGGACGTTGAGGCCGCGGCTCTGCGCGTCGTGACAGGCCTGGATTTCGCGGAAGAACCGGCGGGAGCTCAGGTAGAGGTCTCCGAGGAACGAAGCGGCGCTGGCGCGCACGGCGCGGCGGACGAAGACCCGGCCCGGGGCGCCGTCGGGCGCGTAGGCGAAGTGGGGCGTCCGCCCGTCGGCGTGCGACGTGCGGTCGGCCGGGCGCACGGACGCGAACGAATCGCGCAGGTGCCCGAGGAGGAACGGTTTCCAATCGCGGCGGACGTAGAAGACGTGCGGTGGCTCGCAAATCGTCTCGTAGCCGTCGATCTCCGGCGGCTGCATGGGCGACATCCTACCGTTCAACCGTTCATGGGTTCAACCGTTCGGCGGTTCAAACGTTTGCGCGTTCGAAATCGTGAAGAGGTTCCGGAGCATGTGCCACTACTGTGTATGGGAACCATCCGACGGTTCGAGGATCTGGAGATCTGGCAAGAGGCCCGAGAGTTGGTTCGCTTCATTCATGAAGTGACCGCCGGCTTTTCGTTTGATCGTGACGAGGTCTTCCGCGGCGACTTCCGCATCACGTCGCGCAGCGTGATGAGCAACATCGCGGAAGGATTCGAGCGGACATCCAAGCGACAGTTCATCCAATTCTTGGTCATCGCGAGGGGATCTGCCGCCGAGTTGCGTTCGCTGCTTCATGAGGCATTTGACCGCCGCAAGCTGCATCTTTCGACCTACAGGGACGCCATGGAACGCTGCGATCGAATTCGGCGCAGGATCAGCGCGCTGATCAAGTATCTGCAGCGCGACATGGCCAATATGGATGGTAGGTCGGCAAACGAACGGAGGAACCAATGAACGGGTGAACGTACGAACGGGTGAACGTATGAACGTACGAACGGGTGAACGTACGAACGGTTAGGGGCGGTAGGCGATCACGCCGTCGCGGCGCCCTCGTTCGTGCCAGACGGCCAGCGGCGGGGCGCCGCCCTCGATCGTCCGCAGATTCGCCTCGAGCCATTCCTTCGGGGCGTCCGGGTGATGCTCGAGCCGCACGCCGTCGGGCGCCGTGAGGAGTGCCTCGGCTTGCGCGGCCGTCAGCCCTTCCTGCTCGGCGTGCGCCTTGCGGAAGAAGCCGACGTGGCGCTTCGTCTCGATACGGCCGAAGTTGCGGTTCTCCCGCACGCAGTTCTTCGCGAGGCGAGCGCGGTCGCGACGCGCCTGTCGCCGCGCGAAAGATAGGATGCGCGCCAAGACCGCGTCGCGGGATTCGTCCGGTCGGAGGTAGCCCGCGAGGAAGGGCTCCAGGCCCGCGCGGCCGACCGTTCGAAGGCGCACGAGCTTGGCCACCAGACGCAGCCGCTGAGCCTCGGTGAGGCGCCGTCGGAGAGAGAGGCGCTCGAAGTCGATGAGCCGCAGCTGGTCTCCGCGGATGAGCACGTTGGACGGATTGAAATCGTCTTGGAGCACGCCCGCATCGTGGACGCGGCGCGCGAAGGCGCCGTATCGCGCCAGCAGGGCGGCGTCGGATCGGGTCCGCAGGGTGAGCTCCAGCGAGGTCCAGCCTTCGAGCTTGCGGACGATTACGGCGCTGCCGCCGGGCCATTCCGCGGCCGCCGTCACGGGTACGACGGGGACGCCTCGCCGCTCGGCCTCGCGGCCGGCGCGCAGCTCGTGTCGGGCGCGCGTCCCGCGCAGGAGCGTCCGCAGCCGTCGCCAGGTCGATCCGGGCTTGTAGATCTTGATGATCCAGGTGACGTCGCCGTCGCGGAACTCGAGCGTGCGTTTGGCGCGCAGGTCCTTGACGACGACGGCTCGGGCGCAGGCTTGTTCCAGGTTCGCGAACGGGCCCGCTCGCACGCGCTCGGCGAACGCGGCGTCGGTCCACCACCGGACCCCGTTCACGGTCAGGCTGAGCAATGCAGGAGATCCCGCACGGATTCGCATACCTCGTCCACCGTGATGGCGGTCATGGGAGAGCCGTTGCCGTTGGGCTTGTAGACGACCCGGGCGTGCGGATTGACGGGGCCGTAGACGCGCGGGTTCTTCGGGCCGAAGAGGGCGACGCTGGGGACGCCGACGGCGCTGGAGAGGTGCAAGGGCCCGCTGTCGCATCCGACGAAGAGTCGCGCGTGACGCAGGATCTCCGCCAGCTCGAGAAGGGATCGTGTCTCCATGGCCGCGACGGCGTGGCCGCCGCTTTCCGCCGCGACGCGTTCGGCGAGCTCGCGTTCGCCGGGCCCCCAGGTCACGACGGAGCGCAGTCCGTGTGTTTGGGCGACGCGCTCGGCGACCTGTCCGAAGCGCTCGGGGAGCCAGCGCTTGGCGCGGCCGAAATCGCTCGTCCCCGGGTGGATGGCGATGAAGCTTCGAGGGGCCAGGCCGTTCTCGCATAGGAAGACGCGCACGCGTTCCCGGGCGGCTTCGGAGGGAGGGAGTTGATAGACGGCGTTCTGGATCGGCGCTCCCAGCGCGGAGACCATGGCGAGGAACTTGTCCACGCGGTTGAGGACCATCGTCGGGGGCGTGACGTGCACGTGCGAAAAGACGTGGTTGAACTCCCGGGTGTGGCCCGGGCCGAAACCGATCCGCAGGCGCGCGCCGCTGGCCACGGCGTGGATCGCGCCCTTGAGGTTGGCCTGCAGATCGAGGGCGACGTCGTAGCGTTGTGCGCGCAGGTCGGACACGAATCGCGAGATCTCGCGCAGGAGCGGGGTCCATTGCCAGGGGCGTCTGGCCATGTCCGCCCAGCGGCGTCGGGGGAAGAGGTGTACGCGGTCGACGCAAGGGTGGTTGAGGACGAGGTCGCGCACGCGGTCTTCGGCGAGGAAGCCGATGAAGGCGGTCGGGAAGCGGGTCCGCAGAGCGCTCAAGGCGGGGAGCGTGTTGATCACGTCTCCGACCGCGCTCAGACGGACGAAGAGGATGCGTCGGAAATCCCTTTGAGGCAAGGCATGCATCATGGGCGGTCGATCTTTCGCCGCAGGGAGGATTCTATCAGGGCTCGGTTCGGCAAGGCAATTCCCGATCCGCGGGGCTCGGTCATCTTTCGCGCGTATGTTAAGATCGCCGCATGTCCCGCGTCCGTCTCAAGGAGTGTGTGCCGGAGCACGAGGCCGCCGTGCGCCGGTGGCTCGAAGGGCGGCTGACGGTTGAGACCGTGAAGGACAATCCCGGGCGGCTCGTTCAGCGCGGGGCCGGACTGTACTTCAAGGAATTCAGGGAGAAGGGCCTTGCGGGGTGTCTGCGGCGAACGCTCGCCGATCGCGCGGCCCGCGAGTACCGCATCCTGAAGCACCTGGAGGCGACGGGTCTGGGAGCGCCGCGACCGGTGGCGTACGGCGTCGACGGATCGCGCTCCTTCGTCGTGACGCGCGAGATTTCCGACGTGCGGATTCTGAAGGCGGAGCTGGCCGGGCCGTCGTTCTCGCCTTCGGAACGACGCCGGGTCCTGCGGGCCTTCGCGCGATTCGTTCGGGCGGTTCATGAGGTGGGCGTGCGCCACGACGACTTCCACATCGGAAACGTGCTGCTGGGGCCGGGACCGGCGTTTCATGTGTTGGACGTGCACCGGGCCGCCCTCGGGCGCGTCGGACACCGCGAGCGCGTCCGGATGCTGGCGTTCGTCCTGCACTCGCTCATCACCTTCATCACGAAGGCCGACACGGTGCGGTTCCTGGGCGATTACCTCGGCCGGCGGCCGGAGCGACGCTTCGTGCGGGAGGTGGAGGTCGCCTTCGATCGCGAGCGGCGGCGTTACTGGGAGAGCCGCGAGAAGCGGTGCCTCAAGGACAGCCGCGAGTTTGCGGTGGAGGGAGAGTGGCTCCTGCGGCGGCCGATGACGGTCGAACAGGCGCAGGCAGCCGTGGCGGCGCCGGGGCGTGTCGTCAAGGAGCTCCCGAAGCGGTCTCTGCGGGTGGTCGGAGAGTTGTTCGTGAAGGCGCATCCGCACGCGCGGCGGATCTGGAGAAACGCGCGCGGGCTGGAGGTGCGCGACCTGCCCACGCCGGCGCTTCGCGCGTGCGGCCGGGGGGTGGTTGTCGGGGACTGGCATGCGGACGGGGCGCCGTTGTGGGATTTCGTGAAGGAGGCGTTTCCGCCGTGGTCGAGGGGCGAGCGAAACGATTTCATCTTCCATCTCGCGTGTTTGGTGCGCCGGATGCACGCGCGCGGCGTATACCATCATGACTTGAAGGCGAACAACGTGTTGGCGTTGCCGTCGGGCGGGTTCATGATCGTGGATCTCGACCGGGTCTCGTTCGGGAAGGTGTCGCCTTCGCGGCGGGGGCACAATCTGGCGCAGCTCAACGCGGCCGTGGGGGCGCCCGTGACGCGGGCGGATCGCCTGCGCTTCTATCGGTGGTATGCGCCGTTCGATCGGCATTGGAAGCGGGTCGCGCGGGAGGTCATGCGGGAGACGCGGGCGAGGAAGCATGTGTGGCCTGCGCGGGGGGACGGCGGTTCAGATGCTTGACCGAGGTTCCACGGGGGCTCTAGGATATCGCATCTCATATGGGAAACATCTTTGGAAGGGAATCTATGAAGCATGCCTGTCGCCTCGCGGCGGTGCTCGGGGTGGCCTTTCTCCTGGTGCCGGGCCTGTTCGGCTGCATCCAGTTGGAGGTCGGTACGGTGCTGTTCCCTGACGGGTCGGGGAAGCTCGTGATGTCGATAGGGATCGAGAAGGCCATGCTGAAGATGGCCGGCCAGGGGCATGAGAATCCTATGGAGAGTTTCTCGGATCCCAGGAAGCTGGCGCAGAACAACGAGGGGATCGTGGCATGGTCGGAGCCGAAGACCACCGAAGACGGCGAGTGGATGCGCATGACCGTGACCGGGTACTTCGAGGACATCCGCAAGGTCAAGCTCTATAACGACAAGGACGAGGAGGAAGGCGAGGAAGGCGAGGAGGAGAGCCGGCAGGTCGGGCTCTCGTTCGAGTATCGTCCCGAGGGCGAGGGGGGCACGCTCACGGTGCGGGACGATCTCTTCAAGGATGTGCAGGAGAAGTTCAGCGGGGGACTGCCCGAAGGCGAGGATGACGAGGCCGCCAAGGCCATGGCCGAGAAGATGATGGAGATGATGAAGCCTCTCCTCAAGGGGTTCAAGATGGGGATCACGTTCACCGTGCCCGGGGAGATTGCCGAGGCTTCGGGGGTGGCTTCGAAGAAGGACCGGACGGCCTCCATTACCATGGACGGCGACATGATGATCGCCCTCATGAACAAGTCAGAGGACGCGAAGAAGAAGATGGAAGCGCTGGGTGTGGCGGAGCGGAAGATCGTCTGGAAGAAGAACGCGACGACGGCGGCGGAGTCGGAGGCGTTCAAGCGGGAGCTGGCCGATGCGAAGGTGAAGTGGAAGGAAATCCTCGAGAAGGCGGAGAAGGACACGGAAGAGGACGAATAGGTTCCTCGCCAAGAAGAAGTGCTCGGTCAAGCATCTGACCCCCCGAGGTTGGATTGAGGTCTGAGTCGGGTCTCGTTGCTTGAGATGCCCTCCAGGGTGGATTGACCGCCAGGAGCTGGCGGTCTTTACTCTAGAGCTTCCCGCAATAAGTCCGCCTCTTGCGGGAGGCTCGCTCTCCGTACCCGACGGCTTCATGTTCCATGCGTCGGCGAAGGAGGGTAAGCCGAGTCCGCCGAGCGGAAAGGACTTCCTACGGCGGGATCAATCCTGCCGGCCCGGCAGCTTCTCGTCCTGCGGCTCGAAGCGGCCCGTTGCCTCGTTGAAGGCCAGGCGTGAGCGATGGGTGACCCACCATTCGTGGATTCGCCAGATCGCCGCCTTGTTGTCGAGGATGGACTTCTCGGAATCGTAGCCGAAGTCCTTTCCGGAAGCCGCGCGGACGATGCGGGCGCAGATCGTCAGATCCACCGGCGTGAGGGGTTCCCGCTTTTTGGCCGTCTCGACGTCCTCGGCGGGAACTTCCCCGGAAGCCCAATGTTCCTCCTGCTTGAGCCGCTCCAGCATTGTTTCGATGAGCGTGTTGAGCGTCTCCTTGGAAGCGACGGGGCCGATCGCCTTGACGACCCACTCCCGACGCGTTTGCGCCAAGACGTCCCGTTCGCGCTCGTATTCATCGCCCTTGAACTCGTAGGCGATGCGGAGAACCTTGTTCTCGTACACCATCTTGACGTCCCCAGGCTCGTAGCCTTCCACCCGAATCGGATCCCACAAGCCCGAGAAGTAGATCTCGAGGATGCGCCCGCGGGGATCGACGTTGCGAAAGATCGCGATGCCCTGAAGCTTCTGCCCGGACTTGATGAAGCGCTGCCGGCGCATCTCGCGCGAGTTCAGATACAGGCGGTCGCCCGCCTTCCAGCGCCCCTTCACGTCCGGAGCGGTCGGGTCTTCCTTGAATCCCGCTTTCAGTTCCTCGATGGATTCTTGCACGATTCCGGGGGAGCGATTCCCCAGCTTCGCGTGCGTCTCGATGATCTTGTATTCGATCGCCTGCGGGACCACCGCGTCGGTGATGAACCGGCCGAACTTCAGCGATGGATACTTGCGCGCGTCCTCCAGGGTGGCCTTGGTCGGTTCCGGATCGACCTTGCGCACGTCATGCTGCAGGTCCTTGCCGACCTCGGTGTAGAGCATGATGTCGATATGAAGCGGGATGACTTCGTCGGTGTTGTTCGTGAGGGTGTAGACGAAGAACCAGCAATTCTCGAGCTGATCCATCTCGCCGCGGTAGGTGATCATCTGCGGCTTCTCGTGTTCCATGTCCAGCTTCCATCGCGGCTTGGTCTGCGCCTCGCAGAAGCTCGCGACGGAGATCAGCGCGAGGGACGACCAGAGAACGTGCTTCATCGCGTGTCTCCCGGAGAGTGGGGGCCAATCCTATATACCCATGACGGAAAGCGTCAAGCGAATCACTGCACTGGAAGCGTTCGCCCGTTCATCGGTTTGTCCCTTTACGCGTTCCAGCGTGGGAATCCCGACTCTGATGCGCAGAACGGAAGAACGGGGCGGGTTCGACTCGCATTCGCTCGCTCACCACAAGTTGGGAGTTTGCCGGGAGTGTGCTAGGATTTCTCATCCATGGATTACTTCCCCGCGGGTCGTGTCTCCGCGATGTTGAGGCGCCTTCCGATCCCCGTGCTGCGGGCCGTGGCCGAACAGGTTCGCGGCGAAGTCCGGCGGCGCGAGACGTACTTCCACGTCCGCAAGGACGTCGCGCGATATCTCCCTATGGCCCTCAAGCCGTGGATCGTTACGGAGGCGCAGCGGGGGTATCTTCGCGCCCTGGCGGTCCTTCTCGAATCGGCGGCCCTGCGCGCATGGCACGCCCGCCGCGAGCGTCCGGACCTGCAGGCGTTGCTCCCGTTTACGGAGGACGAAGAACGGTGGATCCGGGAGGCCTACGGGCGAAACCTGCGCAGGCCCGAGACGCTGATGTCCCGCTGCGACGTGGCCGTGCACCTGGGACGCGCGGACTGGCGGAGGCGCCTGCGGCTGCTGGAAGTCAATCTCGTGGGCGTCGGCGCCGCCTATTACTCCTACGGCGCCGGTCGCATCGCTTCGGAAGTCCTGGCGCCCATGCTTCCGGTGGCCGGGTTGCAGCCCGAGGACGACGCCTTGGAGATCATCATGGCGCGCTGTCGCGAGCACGGCCGGAAGATCGGGCGCCGCAATCCGACGGTCGCCCTCGTCGAATACCGCCGATCCAAGGAGGGACCGCACGAGTACGAGACGATGCAGCGCGTGTACCAGGATCGCGGTTATCGCGTGGTCGTGGCCGATCCCGTGGAGTTGGACGTCCGGCGCGGCGAAGTCGCGCACCGGGGAGTGCCGATCGACATCCTGTATCGCGATCCCACGTTGCTGGATTTCCTGTGGATGGAGCGGCAGGGCGACGATTTGCGGGCGGTCAAGCTGGCGTTTCGGCGCAACCAGGTGGTGAGCTCGCTGGCGGGGGAAGTGGACCACAAGGCTTTGTTGGAGCTGCTTTCGTCTCCTCGCTTCGATCGGCTGTTTCCCCGGCAGGGGCGGGCCTTCCTGCGACGGCACGTTCCCTGGACGCGCGTGGTGCGGGCCGAGCGGGTGGACGGCGTGGACCTGCCCGCCTACATTCGCCGGCACCGATCGTCGCTGGTGATCAAGCCCAATCGGGACTACGGCGGCAAGGGGATCCGGATCGGAGCTCAGACGACGGCGGCCCAATGGGACCGGCTGATCGACGAAGGAGTGCGGCATCCCGGACGGTACGTCGCGCAGGAATGTCTGCCGTTCAACCGGGATGACTATCCGATGATGCACGACGGCTCGGTGCGCTGGGAGTCGCGCTACATCGTGACCGGCGTCCACGCGGGACCTTCCGAAACGGCCCTCTTGGGACGCATGTCGGAGGAACCTATCGTGAACATTACGCGCGGGGGCGCGATCGTCGGGGTCTTGCGCACATCGTGAATCGGGGAGGCGATATGCCGTTTCTGAGATACCAGCATCCGGCGAAAGGGATCATCTTCATCGAACTCGGAGACGAGCCGACGACGATCGGGCGCGGCCGCGACTGCACCGTGCCGATCGAGGACACGCTGCTTTCGCGCAAGCATTGCGAAGTGCGGCGGTCGGGCGGCCAGTATGTGCTGGTCGATCTCAAGAGCAAGAACGGCACGGCGGTGAACGCCGCGCCCATCGCGACGCATACGCTGAAGGAGGGCGACGTGATCACGATCGGGAACACGTCGATCTTGTTCAAAGAGGAAAAGGTGGCGCGAACGTGAAGATCCGGGTCGCGGGGTTGGTGGTGCGCGAGAGTCGCATCCTCTTGGTCCGGCACCACGGTCATTCGTTCTGGATCCTGCCGGGCGGGAAGCTCGAGGACGGGGAGACGCTGGCCGGATGCGCCGAGCGCGAGCTGCTGGAAGAGACGGGCGTGCGGGCGCGAGCGCAGTCGCTCTTCTACATCGGCGAGTTCTTGAGCGGGCGGCGTCCCGTACTGGACGTCGCGTTCGTGATGAGGTTCGAGGAAGAGGGGACCGCCACGGAGTCCGATGACAGCATCGAAAGCGTCCGGTGGTTCCCGCTGGCGGGCGTGCCGGAGATCGGTCCGAAGCCGCTGGAGGCGCTGTTGACGCGGCATCGACATGATCCGGACGCGCTGCGCGCGGCCGTCCATCACGCCGGGGCGTACTAATCGACCTCCACCGTCTCCTCGGCTTGGCTCCGGCCGGTCCGCCGCCGCCGCGTGTGATTGAGCTCCTTCTTGCGCATCCGCGCCGATTTCGGCGTCACCTCGACGAGTTCGTCGTTGTTGATGTACTCCAGCGCCTCCTCCAAGGAGAAGATGCGCGGCTGAGGGAGCACGACGGTCCAGTCGGCGCTGGCGGCGCGCATGTTCGTCAGGCGGCGTTTCTTGGCGATATTCACCGTGAGGTCGCGATCCTTGCAGTGCTCGCCGACGATCATGCCGCTGTAGACCTTCAAGCCCGGCGTGACGAAGAACGTCCCGCGCGATTGCAGATTGTCCAGCGCGTAGGTGGTGGCTTCTCCCGACTCCAGGGCGATGAGCGCGCCCGCGGCGCGTTCCGGAATATCCCCCTTCCAATCGTCCCACCCTTCGAAGGAAGCGTGCAGGATCGCTTGTCCTCGCGTCGCGGAGAGGAGCTTGCCCTGCAGCCCCACCAGTCCGCGCGACGGGATCCGGAAGATGAAGTGGGTGCGTTCGCGGCGCTGCTCCATCTTCTCCATGGTGCCGCGGCGCGATCCGACCAGCTCGATGACTCGCCCCGCGTATTCGTTGGCCACGTCGATCATCGCCAGTTCGACCGGCTCCAGGGTGCGCCCGCCGTCCTGCTTCGTCAGGATCTCGGGTCGGGAAACCTGGAGCTCATACCCTTCGCGCCGCATGTTCTCGATGAGGATGCCCAGGTGAAGCAGGCCGCGCCCGCACACGCGGAACGTGTCCGCCGAGTCCGTCGTCTCCACGCGCAGCGCGACGTCGGAGAGCATCTCCTTGAACAGCCGGTCCCGGAGCTGGCGCGTCGTGACGAACTTGCCTTCTCTCCCCGCGAAGGGCGAGCTGTTGGTCATGAACATCATCGCCAGGGTCGGCTCCTCGATCTTGGGGAACGGCAGCGGCGGGGTCTCCGGGGTCGCGGCGATCGTGTCGCCGATGTCGACGTCCGGCATGCCGACGATGCAGACGATTTCGCCCGCGGGCGCCTCGGCCGTCTTCTCCCGGCGCAGGTTGACGAAGGTCTGCAGCTCCGCGATCTGGCCGGGGAGCGTGCGTCCGTCGCGTTTGTGCAGCGTGGCGGGCATGGCGTTGCGGGCGACGCCGCTCTCGATCCGTCCGATGGCCATGCGTCCCACGTAGTCGTTGTAGTCGATCGTGCACACGCCGATGCGCAGCGGTCCCTCCGCCGTGACGCGCGGAGGCGGGACGTGGCGGACGATCGTCTCGAACAGGGGCGACAGGTCGCTCCACTCGTCTTTCAGATTGTGCTTGCTGCGGCCGGCGCGACCGATCGTGTAGACGACGGGGAATTCGATCTGGTGGTCGCTCGCCTCGAGCTCGATGAAGAGATAGAAGATCTCCTCGAGGACGGGTTCCGGGCGCGCGTCGGGCTTGTCGAGCTTGTTGATGACGACGATGGGGTGGAGGCGATTGGTCAGGGCTTTGCGCAGGACGAATCGCGTCTGCGGCATGGGGCCGTCCGCGGCGTCCACCAGGAGGAGCGCCCCGTCGGCCATGCGCAGGACGCGCTCCACCTCGCCGCCGAAGTCCTGGTGGCCGGGGGTATCGATGATGTTGATCTTGGTGCCGCGCCACTCGACGGAGGTGTTCTTCGCCAGGATCGTGATGCCGCGCTCGCGCTCCAGCGCGTTGCTGTCCATCACGCAGACTTCGATCGTCTGGTTCTCGCGAAACAGGCCGCTCTGCTTCAACAACCCGTCGACCAGCGTGGTCTTGCCGTGGTC
>JACPRB010000330.1 GCA_016190155.1 Planctomycetota bacterium | reverse complement strand
CCCTTATGTACCGGCGCCAACCCTGGACGATGCGCCAGTACGCCGGCTTCGGCATGCCCGCGCAAACCAACGAACGCTTCCGCGCGCTCCTCGCCCACGGACAAGACGCGCTCAACATCGCGTTCGACCTGCCCACCCAGCTCGGCCTCGACTCCGACGACCCGCGCGCCGAGGGCGAGGTCGGCCGCGTCGGCATGGCCGTGGACACGCTCGACGACTTCGAACGCGCGCTCGACGGCATCCCGCTCGACCGCGTCTCCACCGCGCTGACGATCAACGCGCCGGCCCTGGTGCTCCTGGCCATGCACCTGGCCGCGGCGGAGAAACAAGGCGTGCCGGTCGAGCGCGTCCACGGCACGCTCCAGAACGACATCCTCAAGGAGTTCATCGGGCGCGGCGCGTGGATCTTCCCCGCCGGACCGAGCGTCCGCATGGTCGCCGACTCGATCGAGTTCTGCGCGAAGTCCGCCCCGAAGTACAACGCGGTGAGCGTCTGCGGCTACCACCTGCGCGAGTCGGGCGCGACTCCGGACCAGGAGATGGCGCTGGCGTTCGAGATCGCGCGGGCATACCTCGACGCCGCGCTCGCGCGCGGGCTGACGATCGACGACATCGCGCCGAAGATCACGTTCAACTTCAACGTCCACGGCAACCTCTGGGAGCAAGTCGCGAAGTTCCGCGCCGGACGGCGCCGCTGGGCGACCCTCATCCGCGACGAGTACCATGCGCGCGAGCCGCGCTCGATGCAGCTCCGGATGATCGCCGGGGGCGGCGGGGGCGGGCTGACGATCGAGGAGCCCGAGAACAACATCGTCCGCGGGGCCTACTACGCGCTGGCGGCGGCGCTGGGCGGCACGCAGACGATGGCGCTTTGCTGCTACGACGAGGCCTACTCCATCCCCAGCGAGAAGGCGTCGCTCCTGGCGCTGCGCACGATGCAGATCCTCGCGGAGGAGGTCGGCGCGTGCGACACCGTCGATCCCCTGGCCGGCTCGTACTATGTGGAATGGCTCACCGCGCGCATGGAGGAACGCATCGTCGCCGCCGAGCGCGAGGTGCGCTCGATGGGCGGGATCGTCCGTGCGATCGAGCAAGGCACAATCCAGCGCAAGCTCGCCGGGCAGGCGTACGAGCACGAGCGCAAGCTGCGCTCGGGCGAGACCGCGAAGGTCGGCGTCAACCGGCATGTCGTCGCCGGCGGCGCGGCCCCGTCGGTGGAGGTGCATCCGTACGACGCGGCCGCGGCCGAAGCGAAGGTGAAGGCGCTGCGCGAGCTTCGCGCCCACCGGTCGGGGGACTCCGTGAAGTCGGCGCTCGGCGCGGTGCGGCGGGCGGCCGAGGGCGAGGACAATCTCATGCCGCCGATCCTGCAGGCGGTCCGCGCGCGCGCCACGATCGGCGAGATCACGCAGGCCCTCAAGGACGTGTTCGGAGAATTCCAGGAGCCGCGATTCTGATGGAGTTCAGCACGCTGCTGGATCGACGGCGTTCGATCCGGGCGTTCGGAAAGGCGCCCGTGGACGACGGCGAGATCCAGGCGGTGCTCGAAGCCGCCGACTCCGCGCCGTCCGCGGGGGACCTGCAGGCCTACGAAGTGGTTTGCGTGAAGCGGGCGGACACGCGCGCGCTCCTGGCCACCGCGGCGCTAGGGCAGGAGTTCGTCGCGGAGGCGCCGATCGTCCTGGTCTTCTTCGCCGATCCCGCGAGATCTTCGGGCCGGTATGGGCGGCGCGGGGCGGAGCTCTACGGCCTGCAGGACGCCACGATCGCCTGCGCGTACGCTCAGCTTCGCGCGGCGGATTTGGGGCTGGGCAGCGTCTGGGTCGGGGCGTTCGACGAGGCGGAAGTCGCCCGTGCCGTGCGGGCGCCGGCCGGGCTGCGTCCGGTGGCGCTGTTGCCGATCGGCCATCCGGCAGAGTCGCCCGAGCCGACCCCGCGGCGGGGCGCGGCGAACATCGTTCGCAAGGAGGGCTTCTGATGCTGGAAGGGATCCGCATCCTCGATCTGACGCGCATGCTGGCCGGACCGTACGCGGCGATGATGCTCGGCGATCTCGGCGCGGAGGTGATCAAGATCGAGCCGCCCGAGGGCGACGAGATCCGCCGCATGGGGCCGCCGTTCGTGCGCGGCGAGAGCGCGTACTTTCTGGCGGTCAATCGCAACAAGAAGAGCGTCGTCATCGATCTGAGCAAGGCGGAGGGGCGGGCCCTCTTCGACCGGCTCGCGGCGAACGCGGACGTCATGATCGACAACTTTCGGCCGGGGGTGCTGGCGAGATTGGGATGCGCGCACGAGCGAATGCGCGCGCTCAATCCGAAGCTCGTGCTGTGCTCCATCACGTCCTTCGGAGAGGAAGGGCCGATGCGTGATCTGCCCGCGTTCGACCTGATCGTCCAAGCGTGGTCGGGCGCGATGAGCGTGACGGGGGAGCAGAATGGGCCACCCGTGCGGCTGGGGATCCCACTGGGCGATCTCGCCGGCGGGATGTACGCGGCGCTGGCGGTGATGGGGGCGCTCGTGCGGCGCGGCAGGACAGGCGCGGGCGAGCGCATCGAGCTGAGTCTGCTGGATTGCCTGACGGCGATGACGACGTATCTCGCGCAGTATCACTTCGCCGACGGGCGGGTGCCGGGGCCGCAAGGCTCGCGGCACATGTCGTGTGTCCCTTACGGGGCGTATCGAACGCACGACGGTTGGGTGGTGGTGGGCGTCTTCACGGAGCGGTTTTGGCAGGGGTTTTGTCGGGCGCTGGAGCGGCCGGACTGGGCGCAGGACGCGCGCTACGCGACGAACGAGCGGCGGGTGCGTCACCGCGCGGAGCTGGAGGACGCGATCCAGACGCGGCTCGGGGAACGGGCCTCCAAGGAGTGGCTGGCGCGGCTGCAGGCGGAGGGGGTTCCGGCGGCACCGGTGCTGACGCTGGATCGGACGCTCGGGCTGGAGCAGTTGGCGTTGCGCGGGATGATCGCGTCGTATGTGCATCCCGTGGCGGGCGAGGTGAAGACGCTGGGGGATCCGATCCTGCGCCGGCGCCCGGCGGCGGCGCCGCTTCTGGGGGAGCACACGGAGGACGTGCTGGGGCGGGTGGCGGGGTTGGGGCGCGAGCAAGTGGCGGCGCTGCGCGCGGCGGGGGTGGTGTAGCGGCATGATTCTCGTTCCCGGAGGGATGAGCCATGATCACGGTGAGTTTGCTCTGCACGGTTCTTGCGTCTCTGCTTCAGCAGGACGACGTCTCGGAGGCCAACTTGAAGGCCCTCGTTGCGCAGTTGAGCGACGACGCGATCGATGTGCGATCTCGAGCGACGGAAGAGCTTCGCAAGCTCCCTTTGGCAGCGATCCCGAAGCTGGAGCAGTGTCTCGCGCAAGCGGTCTCCACCGAGGTACGCGCTCGGTTAGAAAGCATCCTCGTGGAGAAACGTCGGCAACAGCGGTCGGACGCAGCTCTCGCAGCCTGGAGCGATGCACGTTTTTGGATCACTCAGCACGGTCGCCGCATGGGATGGGTTCACTATGTCGTGCGTCCAATCGAAAGCGACGGGAAGTCTCTTGTCGCCATCGACTATGAGCGCGCAGGCTACGGCGAGCTCGACCCTCTGTCGGTTGAACGCGTAACCGTACATGCGCATCGGGACGATACCCTCACCGCCAAAGGGGTCTTTGCCGGCACGCTGCCACATCCCTTCGCGGACTTCACCGATCCTCGGCATTCGTCGAAGACATCCAGCGCGCCTATCGTACACTTCCCCGCGCTGGTCGCAAGCCAGCTCCCATTCACGATGGGGACGACGCTTACGTTCAGAAGCGTCGGTTATCAACGACAGCCTGAGCGTGCCGAGAGCACCCTGCGCTACATGGGCGAGGAGCGAATGCCGGCGACCGATGCCGACAACGTCTTGGTGCATCGTATTCGTGCAGATGAACGGAAGAAGGCGCCGTCCGGCCAGACCGCCGTGATCGCGACCGACTTCTGGTTCGACAAAGACCGCAGGCTCCTCCGATCGCACTCGGCCTGGACCGGAGAGGACTGGCAGGGAAAACCTCTTCAATATGAGTGGACGCTGGAGCGAATGAGTGCAGCTGAATGGAATGTCGACAGCGTTGTCGTCAATGAGTTCCGGGCGGCATGCAACCTGAAGCTCATCTACTCGGCCGCGACCCTGATGCGTGCCGCCGATCTGGACGGAAATCTGACCAATGATTACTGGGTCGGCGATGTATCGGCCTACTTCCGACTCCTGGACGCGAATCGCCGAAAACCCTTGGAGTTGATTCCACGTGGGTTGGCTCAAGCCGACGGCGCGCCGTTGAAAGCCGGACCTGAGGACGGCGGAGCTTCCCTTGGTGAAGCCTTGGCTGAAAGACCGATCCCGTACTTCGGGTATCTTTTCAAGGCCCTCTCAAGACAGGCCGGACAACCCTTGCACCAGGGGAAGAATCGCAATAACCGCGCCCAACTCGCCTTTTGCGCCTATCCCGCTGGATTCGGAAAGAGCGGGAGACGGACCTTCATCATCGCAGAGGACGGCGTCGTCTTCTGGAAGGACGTGGGAAGCCATGACGTCGATGATTATCCGAAGAACCCTGGGCGAGGCGGATGGACCAATGGGCCTCTTGAACGTTAACTGCACAAGACGGACCCCCTACGAACGTGTTCCGGCAGGATCAGCCCGCCGCTTGCGCCGGACGCTGATCCCCAGCGCGACCGCCGGCGCTGCCCCCATCAGACCACCCTCGCCCCCGAAGGAATGCCGGCAAGGCACAGCGAGGAATCGTTGATCCATGAATCGGCGTTGCCGTTGTCACGACTGGCGGGGCCGCTGCCTCCTCCGCCGCCCGCGCTGATGTCGACCGTGGAATCGGGGTTCAACCCCGCGTCATACTCGACCCAATCCGAAGGCGTGGCGCCGACGAGCGTCCGGGCGCGCCATTTGTAGTCGCCGTCGGGCAAGCCGGTCGCAATCGCCTCGGAAACGCCTCCTCCCCGTCCGACGAAGTTCCCCGTCACCAAGGGAACGGGATTGCCCGTCCCGTCGAAGGGTGTCGGATCCGGCTTGATTTCGGGGGCCACCTCTTGTTCACCGGCGCTCCTCCACTTACCATGCCCCCGCATGGCTCGCGTCCTCATGCCGCTTCCCGACCGAGACTTCGACGTCACCGAGGTCGCCGTCCCCTGGAAGCTGCTGAGCGAGGCCGGTCACGACGTCGTCTTCGCGACAGAACGAGCCGGCACCGTACCCGCCGCCGATCCCCTTCTCATCTCCGGAGTCCTTTTCGGAAAGCTCGGGGCGGCCGACGAGCCGAAGGCCTGGTACGGCGAACTCGAACGAACGCCCGAATTCCGCGCGCCCCTCGTGTGGAACGCCATCGATCCCCGCGCGTACGACGGTTTGCTCCTGCCCGGAGGCCACGCGCCCGGCATGAAGCAGTATCTCGGCAGCGATCCGCTTCAGCGGAAGGTCGCCGATTTCTGGCTTCTCGGGCGCCCCATCAGCGCCATCTGCCATGGAGTCCTCGTGTTGGCGCGCGCTCGACATCCGCACACCGGCAGGAGTCTGCTGGCGGATCGCGGGACCACCTGTCTACCCAAGTACATGGAGCGCCTCGCCCACACCCTCACCTTCTGGAAGCTCGGCCGCTACTTCCGCACGTATCCGGATTACGTCGAAGACGAAGTGAAGGCCGCGGGCGCGCGATTCATCCGCGGACCGATCACGCTCGGAACGCGCGGTACGGCGGACAACGATCGCCCCGCCTTTGTGGTGGAGGACGGACCGTACCTCTCTGCGCGCTGGCCGGGAGACGCATACCTCTTCACCCGCCGCTTCATCAAGATGCTGCCGGTCGCAACGCCTTCCACCTCCTCCGGCTAGCGGCCGATCCCCCGACGCCGAGCGCGCTTGCGGACGACAAGATCCTCGACGACGGCGTATCGGCCAGGAACGAGAATCGGGATGCGCCTCGCCGCGCGCACACGGACGTGAGCGAAACCGACGATGCGACCGCCCCGCTCCGCCACGAAGAGCGCCGCCTGCTTGTCCGACAGGATCGCGCGCACGTACGCCTTCGTCCTCGCCTGACCGCGCGCCGTCCGGAACACGCGCGGAAGCAGCCGTCGATGCAGCGAGTCCGACTCGCGGCACAGAATGCACAAATCTACGTAGTCGTCTTGCCTCGCCTTTCGGATGACGTGGCCCATGTCCCGTAATCTGCCCCGCCATGTCGGTCCGCTACCACTCGTAACCGATCGCGATCCCGACATCTCCGAATCCCACCTCGGCGCCCCCAACCGTCATGAAGAGGGTGTTACGGCGAGCGTCACTTGTCGTCGAACTTGATCCCCTTCTTGGCCGCTTGATCGTGGAGCGCTTGGAGAACGACCTCGTCGAAGGCGTCCTTCGAGCCACGCTTCTTGAGCTCGTCCTCGATGAAGGCGTCGCGTTTCTTTGAGAGCTCCTGGACTTTCTCGCGGATCTCCTCGCGCTCCTTGGCCTTCTTCTCGACGAAAGCCTTTCGTGACATAGACGTCGCCTTTGTCCCGGTACGCAACCAACCCGACATAGAGCTCGGGCTTGGGCTTCCCGCGCTCAATCTCGGTGGCGATCGCCCAGATCTTCTTCTTCGCCGCATCGATGAGGCCGCTCATGCTGCCCGTAGTGTCGAGCGCGAAAACCACTTCGACACGCGGCGGCTTGGCGGGTTTTTCCTGCGCGTCCTGGGCGTCCGCACCGGCGACCAGCCCGAGGACCAGGATAAGGGAGAGCACGTTTCGCACGATCATGGCGTCCTCCTTCAGTACGAGGTTTTGACGCCGGGACGGGGGCCGAGGTTCCCGATTCGAAGGTTCAAGAACAAGGGAATGAACATGATGGGCTCCAATGTGTTGCATGGCGGACGCCACACAGGAATGGGGGGACCCCACTTACGTGACGAAATCCTGAACGTGCATGAAGAAGCGCCCTCCCCACATGCGGAAGGCGCCAGTGCGAGCGCCAGAGTCCCCCACGCACATGACAGAACAGCCGACGCACCCGAAAAAGCCCGCCGCGCCGATGACAAAAGGGCTTGCGCAAGCGCGGGAACTCCCAATGCACGTGGCAGAGCAACCCTCGCGCACGACAAGGCACGCTGCGCGCGCGAAAAAGTCTCCCGCGCATATGACAGAACAGCTACCGCACTTGAAAAAGCCCCTCGCACCGATGACAAAGGAGCTTGCGCAAGTGTAAGAGATCCCCACGCCCGCAAAGAAAGTCGCCGCCGCGAATCCTGAGGAGCCCGCGCAAGTCCTTAAAGACCAATGAACTACATGGGCACGACAGACGGCATTGGCGCGTATCGTGTCAATCCCCCGCGCCCGCGGGCGTGACCTTCACGACGTAATCCACCGTCGCCGCCTGATAGGACGTGAACAGCCCTCCGACATACAGATCGCCGGAGCTGTCCGCCGCGCACCCCAGCGCGTAGACGGTGCTGTTCGCCCCGGTCCCAACGGCGAATGCCCCGTCGATCGACCCGTTCGAATTCAGGCGGATGAGCCGATTCGCGGTCGTCGCCTGATAGCTCGTGAAATTGCCGCCTACAAAGTAATCCCCGGAGCCATCCGTCGCGGAAACGATCGAGTAAACGATGGCGCTGAATCCCGTCCCAATCGCGAAGCCCGCGTCCGGCGATCCGTCCGCGTTCACCCGGATGATCCTGTTGGCCCCCGCGCCTTGATAGGTGGTGAAGTCGCCTACGACATAGACGTCCATCGATCCGAACAGCGGCGTAGCCATTGCGTAGACGGCGCTGTTGAATCCCGTCCCCGTCGCAAAGCCGGCGTCGGCCGAGCCGTCCTCATTGAGGCGAATGATCCGCTCCGCGGCCGCCCCTTGATACAAGCCGAACCACCCGCCGACATAGATGTCCGTCGAGCCCCCCGGAGCTCGCGCGATCGTCAGGACCGTGCTGTTGAATCCCGTGCCGCTCGTGAACGTCCCTTCGGCCGATCCGTCCGAATTGAGGCGGATGATCCGATTGGCGCCCGCGCCCTGATACGTCGTGAAGTTGCCCCCGACATAGACGTCGCCGGAGCCGTCGCCGGCCGGCACGATGGCGTAGACAGAGCTGTTGAATCCGGTGCCCACGGCAAAGCCCGCATCGGCCGACCCGTCCGAATTCAAACGAATGATCCGATTGGCGCCTACGCCCTGATACGTGGTGAAGTCGCCCCCGACATAAACATCGCCCGATCCGTCCACCGCCGGGGCGATCGCCCGCACCGGCGTAGCCCAGAATCCCGTCCCCACGGCGAAGGCCGTATCGCGCGATCCATCGGGATTCAGCCGAACGATGGCGTTCGCGCTGGATCCCTGATATCGAGTAAACCACCCCCCGACGTAGACATCTCCGGAACCGGCCGGCGCGACGGCGAGGACGGACGTCTCGAGTCCCCCTCCCACTGCGAAGCCCATGTCCGCCGAGCCGTCGGAATTCAGGCGAGCGATCCGGTCCGCGCCCACGACCTGACACATCGTAAAGAGGCCCCCCACATAGACATCCCCGGAACCCTCAACGGCGGGGGCCACCGCGAGGACGTTGGCGTCAAGCCCCGTTCCGGGCGCGAAAGCCCCGTCGAGCGAGCCGTCCGAATTCAACCGGGCCACCCGAGGAGCGCTTGCAGCCTGATAGGAGGTGAAGTTGCCGACAACGTAAATGTCCCAAGAGCCGTCGCCCGCCACGGCGATCTCCTCGACCGGGCTGTTGAACCCGGATCCGATGGCGAATCCCGCGTCGGCCGACCCGTCCGAGTTGAGGCGCACGATCCGATCGGCAGCCGCACCCTGATAAGTGTTGAACCAGCCTCCTACATAGACGTCACCCGAGCCGTCGCCCGCCGGCTCGATCGTATAGACCGAGTTGTTGAATCCCGTTCCGAGGGCGAAGCCGGCGTCCGCCGATCCATCGGAGTTCAGGCGGATGATCCGGTTGGCGCCCGCGCCCTGATACGTGGTGAACATGCCTCCCGCATAGATGTCTCCTGAACCATCGCCGGCCGCCGCAACCGCGAGGACCAACGTGTCGAATCCCGCCCCCATGACGAACGCCGCGTCGGCGGATCCGTCTGAGTTCAATCGGATGATCCGGACCGCGCCGGACCCCTGATAGCTGATGAAGTCGCCGGCCGCATAGACGTCTCCTGAGCCGTCCCCGGCCGTGGCGATCGCGTTGACGACGCCGCTGAATCCTCCCCCGATCGCAAAGGCGGCATCGCGCGTCCCGTCGGAGTTCAGGCGCACAATCCGGCTCGCCCCTATCCCCTGATACGTCGTGAACCAGCCGCCGACATAAACGTCTCCGGAACCGTCCTCGGCGAGCGCGAGCGCGTTGACGCCGGACTCGAATCCCGTGCCGACGGCAAAGCCAGCGTCGACCGATCCGTCCGCGTTCAGGCGAACGAGGCGAGGAGCGCTCTCGGATCGATACGTGGTAAAGTCGCCGCCGACGTAGACATCGCCCGAGCCATCTCCCGCCGGCACGATGACATTGACGTTCCCGTTGAACGATTTCAAGGCGCCGTTGAAGGAGACCGAGTTGACCGTGATGGTCACCGTGTCGGTGTCGCTCAACGGCCCGCCCGCGCCGGTGTTCCCCTGATCGTCGGTGACGATTTGCAGATCCGCCGCGCCGCTGAAGTTCGACGCGGGAACGAAGCTCAACCCGTCCAGCGCCACGATGATATCGCCGATCGTCCCGGTGAACGTCATCGTCGCGTCCGCCGCGCCGTCGCCCGCGGTGAACGTCAGGCCCGCCGTACCCGCCAGCGTCATCACGCCGTTGGCGATGGTGAGGGTGACTTGGATGGGGCTGCCGCCGGCGTCGTCGTCCGAGATCACGATCTGGCTGCCACCCGAAAAGACGAACGTCGTATCTTCGTCCGTCACCTGCGCGCCCGGAACGCCGTTCACCGGCGCGTCATTGATGGCGTTCACCGTGATGGCCACCGAATCGGTGTCACTCAACGGGCCACCCGTACCGGTGTTCCCCTGGTCGTTGGTGACGATCTGCAAATCAGCCGCGCCGCTGAACCCCGGCGTCGGCAGGAAGCCCAGGCCGTTGAGCGCCGTGTTGATGTCGGTAACGGTTCCCGTAAATGTCATCGTCGCGTCCGCGGTTCCGTCGCCCGCAGTGAACGTCAGGCCCGCCGTCCCCGAAAGCGTGATCGTCCCGTTCGTGCCGGCGAGCGTCACCTGGACCGGGTTGCTCCCGGCGTCGTCAGAAATCGCGATCGTGCCGGAGAAGACGAGCGTCGTGTCCTCATCCGTCACCTGCGCGCCGGGAACCGTGTTGACCGGCGTGTCGTTGACCGCGTTGATCGTGACGGCCACGGTGTCGGTGTCGGTCAAGGGTCCGCCCGTGCCGGTGTTTCCCTGATCGTCGGTCACGATCTGCACGCTTCCCGCGCCGCCGAAGCCCGGCGTCGGCGCGAAGCTCACCCCATTGAGCGCCGCATTGATGTCGGCGATGATGCCGGTGAACGTCATCGTCGCATCCGCCGTGCCGTCGCCGACGGTGAACGTCAGGCCTGCCATCCCAGAAAGCGTGATCAGGCCGTTCGTGCCGGTCAACGTGACTTGGACCGGGTTGCTCCCCGCGTCGTCGGCGATCGAGATCGTCCCCGAGAAGACGAGCGTCGTGTCTTCGTCCGTCGCCTGGATCCCCGGCACGGTATTGACGGGCGCGGCGTTGGCGGGCGGCACATCGTCGCTGCTCTTCTTCGAGCACCCCATCAGAAGAACAGCCAGCGCGGCGACTAGACACGCGTGACGCATCGCGATCCCCCTCGGCAATCGGTTTTCCAAATTATAGGACACGATGCGAGTACATGGCGAAGACTCGCACCGTCTAATCCACCACGACGGTGAAGGATGGGGATGAGACCTTTCACGAGCAGACGTCTCTCAACATTAGCGATAGTTCTGGCCTTGCTATGCGTGCTATCGGCCCTGCAAACGCGTGCGGACAAGAGTCAACGTGCCCGCGCCGCAGATCGTCGCGCCGTGTCCCTTACCGAGACGTTCGCGCCTGCCGGCCCTCCCGAACTCGCACCTCCCCATCGGGAAGTCTCATCACAATCTGTTGCGCCAGCAATCTCAGGCCGCAAGACTGCAGAAGAACGTTTCGCAGAGATTCTGGCAACTTGCCGCCTGGCGTTGGCTTCGGACCACTCTGCAGAACTTCTCCTTCGCATATTTGAAGATGTAGGGCTGTCCAGCTTGTTCGAGATCGTGCGAGACCAATGCAGGCCCTTGGACGAGCGTATGCAGAGTGCCGAGGAGATCGAGCTTGAAATCAAGTTCTACATGATGTTCGACTATCCCCAACGTGAGGAGACTTGCGGAGAATGGTGGGAATTGGTCTTCGATGAGGTCTTCAACTTGCGCGAACTGGCCATCGCTCGGCATCCTTGTCCGAAGAGTCCCGTGATGCTTTCCTCGGCCATCGCCCTTTTCCAAAGCGACTCCATTCGATCACAGCTGAATGCCGCCGGCTTCATCGCGCGGTCCGACATGCCGGAAACGGACGGGCTCTTCGATCGACTTTGCCGGGAGAGAATCACGCAGATCCTTTCCCATCCGGACCGAGAGATCCAAGAGGAGGCGACAAACCTCCTTCTGACCGGCAGTTCACAGGCGCCTCCGGACGCAGCCTTGGACGTCATGCGACGTGTTCTTCGAGCGGCCTCTGCGGACAATCTGCCTTCGATGACGAGTGAACTGGCCCATCGCTATCTACCGGAATTTTCCGAGGACATCGCTCGTGTTCCCGACCGGATCGAGGACCCTCTTGTCGCTGCCTCCGTCGTCGAGTATTTGGTATCCTACGCAGAATATGCCCGCGACCAGAACATAGGCGACTACCAGATCCTGCTCCGGCTCTTTCGATCGTGGAAGTCCCATCCGACCCCGGAGGTTGCCCTGGCCGCACGCAAAGCTCTCGGAGAGGAATGACCCGCTCACTCCGCCGAATGCACCCCGTCACCCAGTCTCCGCCTCAACTCCCCCGCCGCCGGCCGCGCCACCTCCGCATGACGCCGCAAGAACGGCTCCGCGCACCCCGCGCTCCCGTAGCACGCCTGCGCCGCCGCGGGACAGCCCCCTCGACACGTCGCGCGTAGCTCGCAGTCCCCGCATGACGGCGGGGCTCCATCCATGAGATCGCGAACCGCGCTCCCACGCGTCAGCTCGCCGAACGAGCGCTCCATCACGTTTCCCAGGATCGACGGCGTGTGGTTGCACGGACGCAGATTCCCCAATGGATCGACCGTATAGTACGCCCGCCGGCCCCCCGCCGCGCAGAACCCGAACGAGAGATTGCGGAATCGCGAGAGATCGACGAGGCACGGCTGCACCGGGATCGAGCACGCGATCGACATCCGGTACCGCTTCGCTAGATCGTCCGCCGTCGCCAGCGCCGCCTCCAACTCGCCGCGCTCGGGCAACAACTCGTCGACGTGACGCGCCCCCTCGCCTCCGGGATTGAACCGGTTGAACATCACGCCGTCCACCCCCAGGGCGACCGACAGCTCGATCATGCCCGCCAATCCCGCGAGATTCCGCCGCGTGCCCACCAACACGCTCACCACATGGCCGCGATGGACCTTGATCCACGAGATCGCCTCCACCACGCGGTCATACGACCCCGCCCGACACACCAACTCGTCGTGCACCGCCCGATCCCCGCTGAGAATCGGCAGCTCGAAGAGCGACACGCCCGCCTCGACGAGCTCGCGCACGCGCTCCTCCGTCAAGAGCGTCCCGTTGGAGATGACGTTGACGTCGATCCCGCGCTCCCGCACGAAACGCACCACGCGCGCCAGGTCCTTGCGCATGAGCGGCTCGCCGCCCGTCAGCGTCAGATGGCGGCATCGCGACTCGCGGATGACCTTGTCGAGCAGTCGGCACACGCCATCTGTATCCAGCTCGCCCTGCGGATACGGACGCGCGCCCTTCCACACGTTGTAGCAATAACGGCACTCCAGGTTGCACCGAGGCGTGATCTCGAAGATCACCGACTCCTGCCGAGCCCGAAGGAAGCGATCGAAGAGGCCCACGCGCTACTCCAGCTCCTCGAGAATCGCCTGCGCCCGACCCCGCACCTCCGCGCTCTCGTGCTCCAGCGCCTTGCGCAGCCGCGGGATCGCCCCCGGACCGATCTGAACGAGCGCCTCCTGCGCCGCCTCGCGCTTCTCGATCTCGTCCGCGCCGAGCTGCTCGATGAGTTCACCGATGCGCTTCTCCACCTCCGGCGCGACAACCGGAATGTCGACCGCGTACGCCCCCGCCATGTCGCGAACCAGGCGGAAGACAAGCGCGGTGTTGCGCGCGTTCAGGTTCTGGAGCAGCGATCGCGCCAAGCCAATCTCATCGAGCGTGCCGATGACCCGGTCGTAAACGGCCTGGCTGATCTTGCCTTCCTCGAGCTGCCGCTTCAGGAGATCCCTTTGTTCCGGGACGTGCGGATTCCTGACGGGCGCCGCTACCTTGTAGCACGTCATTTGCCGACCCGCCCCCTTGATTCGCCAGACGTGAGCGGCCATCTGCGTGAGGAAGAGGGCGCACTCGCCGAGGGCTTCCTGCCGGGACAGGAGCGGCTCTTCATCGGCCTGCGGCTTCTGCCGGGGCGTCACCGGCAAGTCTTTCAGGAGCGCGTCTGTTTCCTTCGAGAGATCCCTCGTGACGGCGTCGTTCGCCTCCATCTGCCGGGCCAGTTCCCGGTAGATCTTGCGCATCTTGCGCCAGACGGGTTCGCGCTCGACTTCTTTGACCCGGATATCGAAGTCCTGTTGGGGATCCTGCGCCGTCGCGGGCGGAGGATCTTGAGCGCGCACGCCCGAAATGGTCGCCAGCGCCGCGGACAACGCCAGCAGGAATTCGCGCCGCCAGCCCACATGGCGGCGTCGAACGCGGATGGAGCGAACGCCGAGCAACAGAAGGAAGCTCGCCGCCATGATCGCCGTTGCGATAAGCAAGTTTCTCATAGTCATAGTTTATCCTTTGACGCGCGCAGTCCATCCCGAGTTCCTGAAATCCGACGCGGCTTTTCCTTGTGCGAAGCCGAAGCGCTGCCTATAACGTCCGCCACTTGTGAATTGTGGGAGGGATTCCATGGGTCTATCAAAGCTGCGCCTGCCGGCCCTTGCGGTCCTGGCCGCGACGCTGGCGGGCACCGGCGAGTGCGGCTCGCCCGTCAAGCTGATCTACGCCAAGGCACTTCAACGCGCGGTGTATCTGGATGCCTTCGGATGGATGGAAGGTCACATCGAAGTGGAGAATCGCGGCTTCGAGAAGGACGTGGTCGTGCGCTACCGGGAGATGCAAACGGAGGAGTGGCACGACGTCGCGGCTACGTATGCGGGCCCCATTCGGGGGACCTTCGAGCGATGGACCTTCAGGACACCCGAGGTGCAATTCAGCGCCCGCTTGGCGGCGACGTTCCGCTTCGCGATCCGGTACCGGGTCAACGGCCAGGAGTATTGGGATAATAATAGTGGAAGCGACTACGTCGTCGGCGTCGGCCCGCGCCCTCTCGGCCCGGAGGTCAACCTGGGAACCGCGGACGTCGTGCTGAAGAAGGCCGATCTGTGGCCCGCCCAGGAGAACGGGGTGTCCCGCTTGTCGGGGGAGATCATCCTGCGGAATCTCGGATTCCAGAAGAGCGTGAAGGTGGAGGCCACTCCCGACGATGGGGACACGATCCTGAACGTCGACGCCACGTACGGCCATCCCTACGGTGATGACACGGAGATCTGGTACGTCCAAGGCGACATCCCCAGCCCCGCCGGCCATCGCCTGCAATGCTGGGTTCGATATACCGTCAACGCACAAACGTACCTTGATACGAACTTCGGCGCGAATTACGAACTTCGCACGGTTCCGATGCTTATGGAACTGACCATCGCCTCCGGCGATTCGACCGTTCCGGTCGAGATTCCCGGGGGCGTGACGGGGCCGACGGTACGATTCAAGGGTCGCGGGGCGGACAACGTGCCGGGTCAT
>JACPRB010000329.1 GCA_016190155.1 Planctomycetota bacterium | reverse complement strand
GAGTGGGAGCGGCGCACCGCAAGGGGATCGTGCATCGGGATCTCAAGCCGGCGAACATCCTGGTGACGGCGACGGGAGAGACGAAGGTGGGGGATTTCGGGCTGGCGCACCTGGTGGAATCGACTTCCATGGTGACGAACGCCGGCGCCATGCTGGGTACGCCGCTGTATATGGCGCCCGAGCAGGTGCGGGGAGCGCCGGGGGAAATCACGCCGCGGACGGACGTCTACGCGCTGGGGACGATTCTGTACGAGATTCTCGTGGGTCGGCCGCCGTTTGCCGGAGCCACGCCTGCGGAAGTGTATTCGCGGATTCTGAGAGAGGAACCTCATCCCCCGCGCGAGGCGAACCCCAAGGCCGATCCGACGCTCCAGATCATCTGTTTGAAGGCGTTGGAGAAGGAACCCTCGGACCGGTACGCCGACGCCGTGGACTTCGCCGATGAGCTCCGGCGGTTTCTCGAAGGCCAGCCGGCTCGAGCGCGGGGAAGAGGGATGGCCGAGCGGGCTTCTCGGTGGGTCCGGCGTCATGCCGTATTGGTCGTGGTGCTGACGGCGCTCGTCGTCCTGACCGTGGGACTCGTGGATCTTCAAGTGCGCGCATCGAGGGAATTGGAGCGAGAGGTGCAATCCCTTCTGAATCGCGCGGCCGCGGCCGAGCGGCAAGAGCGCTTCGTCGAAGCCGCCGAGCTGTATCTTCGGGCGCGCGAATTGCGTCCGGGCCATCCGGTCGTGGAGGAGAATCTGAGACGGTTGAGGGAGGTGGCGCACGCGGCGATCCGTGAACCACGGGCGTCGGCCTCCAGCACGGTCCTGGTGCCGCTGCCGGCGGAGCCGCCTCTCGTGAAGACCGATCGTCGGTGGCGGCTGATCGCCAGGCCTCTGGCGGTCACGTGGCCTTTGCAGCCCGGATCGGCGTTGAAGATCACCGGCGGTCCTGTTGAGGCGGAGTGGACGTGGCGTGACGCCGGGCCCGTCGTCGCCGCGCCGGTGACGCGGGCGGAGGCGAGCGCGACGATGGCCGGGATGAAGACGATTCGGTCGGCGCGCGACTGCCTGGATCAGCAGCTGGAGAAGGCCGCCTAGGTTCTCATGACCGTCGAGGAAGGCGCGATGAGGTCGCTCCTCCTTCGCAGCAAGGCCGGCATCGAACAGTTCGTTCACTTGCCCGCATCGAAGAGGACTTCCGGCGACGCGGTGTTTGTCTACGATGTTCGGCTGGGCGCGGAGGTGGAGTCGGTGACGTTGGCGCCGATGCCGGATGGATACCTCGAGTTGCGTGGAAAGGACAACCGGGCTTGGCTGCGCCTGCACAGGCCGGACGTGTTCGTCGGGGACGAGAAGGTGGTTCGAGGCATCCTTGTGGCGCAAGATCAACGCGCTCGGCCTTCGAACGTCCTTCGCGTGGACATCCCGCCGTCGCGGAGGATCACGGTGAGCGTCATCGTGGGGGACACGGAAGCGGACGCCTCGTGGATCCGGTGCCGCTGGACGGCGACGGATCGCATGGCCGTCGGCAGGGAGCGTCTGGCGATGGCGCGATTGGAAGACGGCCGCGTTCTCGCCGCCTGCGGGGCGAACACCGTGCCTCTGTGCGGCTGTGAGATCTTCGATCCGGTCGGCGAGACCTGGACGAGCACGGCTTCCTTGCCCCTCGGACAAGCGCGGGCTCACGTGACCTTGACGCCGCTGCCGGATGGAAAAGTGCTCTTGTGCGGGGGAGATCGTCAATGGACCGGCTCGACGTTCAAGAACGGGTTTGTGTGGGACCCCGGGGGAGACGGCGTTTGGACACCGGTGGTCAATGCCATGAGCACGGGACGTTCCCATCACCAAGCGGTACTGCTCCGCGACGGACGCGTGTTGATCCTCGGTGGAGGAGCCAAGGGGGGAACCGATCGCGAGGTGTACGCGGCCCGTAACGGCTGCAGTCTCTACGATCCGACGACCCGCTCTTTCTTGGACGCGGCTTCGATGAGCGAGTCGCGCCTGCAGTTCGGTGCGGAGCTCCTGGCGGACGGGACGGTGCTCGTCGCGGGCGGAAGAACCAATCGGAGGCCCGCAGAAGCGTCGGACGTAACCAGCAGCTGCGAGGTTTATCTTCCCGATTCCGGAGCGGGTCGCTGGATACCGGTGAATCCGCTGCCGGAGCCTCGCCATCAGTTGGCGCTGATTCGCCTCTCGCGGGGCGAGGTGATGGCCATCACGGCACCGGGTTGTTGGCTCTTTTCCGATGGGAAGTGGCGGAATGCCATCCCTGTTCGCGAATGCAGGGATTGCTTCGCCTTATCGACGGTGCTGGTGAGCAGGGCCGGGGAAGTGGTGATCCAAGCGGGAGGCAATAGTTGTGGTCCGACCGACAAGGTGTACCGGTACGAAGCGGCGCGTTGGACGGGACCTCGGGAGGGAGAGCCGCTCATGAACGAACGGCGGGATTGCGCGGCTGCGGTACGCCTGGAAGAGGGGAAGCTGCTGATCGCGGGGGGGCGGCCGGACGACAGCGGCTTGGTCTTCAACGATTCCACCGAGGTTTATGAAGATACGGCGGGTGCGAACCTGCGACCGGCGAGCCCGGTCGCGTTGGAGCAGGTTCAGGAGGCGAACGGGGCGATCATCGCCGATGGAGCCGTCGTGTCCGAAGCACGAATCGAGTTTCGAGCGAGGGTGGACGATCCCGACGGGGGGCAGGTGTGTTTGCAGGTGGAGATGGAGCCCGTGTCGCGGGATTTCGATGGCGCGGGGCTGCTGACCGGTTCACCGGTGGAGCGCGGTGGCACCGCATCCGTGCGGAGTCCGGTGTTGACTCCAGGGGTGAGCTATCATTGGAGGGCGCGGGGGATCGATCTCAACGAGTCGGCCGGCGCCTGGGTGGAGTTCGAGGCGGACCCCTTCGAGCCGTCCGATTTCACGCGCCTTCGATAGGACGGTGATGGCGGCCGCGGGCATTGGGGGTTCAAGAGATGTGGTATAATTCCGTCGACCGGAAGCCCATAAAAGTTGTATCGCCCGTGCGGGCGGGCGTTTGCTGGGTCATCCGCGGGGAGACATTCCTTCGATGAGCACGGAGCAGGGTCCTCCAAAGGAAAACGGGGTCAGCAATTCCGGCAACATCGACGCGGTCGAGACGCGCCTGGGCGAGCTGGCCGTGGAGCTGCGGCTTATTTCCCCGGAGCAGCTGGACGAGTGCCTGCGCCAGCAGGAGGAGGCCAAGCTTCGGGGCGAGCCCACGCGACTGGGGCAGATCCTCGTCAAGCGACGGCTCGTCAGCGCCACGCACCTGGCGGATCTGTTGACGGAGCAGAAGCGGCGTGACCAGGATGTCCCTCAGTTCCAACGGTACGAGATCCGGGACAAGCTGGGAGAAGGCGCGCAGGCGGTCGTATATCGGGCGTGGGATCGCAGCTTGAATCGCTCAGTGGCGATCAAGGTGCTTCGGGCGAAGGGCGGGGCCAGTGAGACGTTGCGGCATCGATTCATGCGCGAGGCGCGGGTCACGGCCGGCTTGGCCCATACGAACGTCGTCTCGGTGTACGACGTCGGGGAGACGCGTGGCGAGCTGTATCTGGTGATGGAGCTCGTGGAGGGGATGTCGCTGGCGCGCCTGCTGGAAATGCGGGCGGTGGATCTGCGCGCGGCCCTGGAAATATTGGAGAAGGCCGCGCGGGGAGTCGGAGCGGCGCACGAGAAGGGGATCGTTCATCGGGACATCAAGCCCGCCAACATCCTGGTGACGGGGACGGGAGAGCCGAAGGTCGGGGATTTCGGCCTGGCGCATATGGTGGAGTCGGCCTCGGCGCTGACGAACACGGGGGCGATGCTGGGCACTCCGTTGTACATGGCGCCGGAGCAAGTACGGGGAGCGCCCGGGGACATCACGCCGCGCACCGACGTCTATGCGCTGGGGGCGATCCTCTATGAAGTGCTGGTCGGCCGTCCGCCGTTCCTGGGGGACACGGTGGCCGAGGTGTATTCGCAGATCCTGGACGAGGATCCCTATTCACCCAGGAGAGCCAACCCCAGAGTGGATCGGTCGCTCGATGCCATCTGTCTCAAGGCGTTGGAGAAGAATCCGGGGCGACGGTACGCGAACGGAATGGAATTCGCGGAGGATCTGAAGCGATATCGGGAAGGCAAGTCGATTCTGGCGAAATCGCCCGGATTGGGGAGAAAGGCATTCCGGATGGTCGTCCGGCACCGGGCCGTGAGCGCCGCCGCGGGGGCGCTCGCGGTGGTGGGATTGCTGCTGGCGGTGGTGATGACGATCCGGGCGGAACGGTTGGAGCGGCAGGTGCGCGACCTGTTTGTGCAGGCGAATCAGGCGGTTGAGGAGAAAAGGTACGACAACGCCAAGGATTCGCTCCTGCAGATTCTGATCCTGCGGCCGTGGAATCGCGAGGCGCAGGAGATGCTCGCCAAAGTGAAAATCGTCATCGAGAACGAGAGGGGTGGAGGTGGCCCTCCCCCTCCGCCTCCGCCGCCTCCGCCTCCTCCGCCGGGTCCAGAGGAATCCGTGGCCGTGAATCCGCAACGTCGTTGGCGGCTCGTCGCCAGGACCATCCGGACGACATGGCCTGCGCATCAGGCGGCGCCGCTCGTGCTGGCGGACGGTCCCGTCGAGGTCCGCACCGTGCGCCGGGGCATCAGCCCGCTCCCGCTGACTCTTGCGGATCGGGCGCAGCTGGAAGAGGCGCTGCGGCACATGAGGCTTGCGGAACTGGTACGAACGTCGTTGCTGGAACGTCTCGTGGACTCGGAGGAGTTTCGAGTATGCGGCGATCCGGCCAAGGGCACGGCCACCTCCGTCTATCTGCGCCGCAGTGATCGGCTGATGGAGTTCATCTACGTGCCGTCGCCCGACGCGTTCCCGGGAGCTCCGGCGGTGACGGAAGATATGGAGTTGGGACCGGGCGTGGATGCCGTCACGCTCGCCCCGGACGGATACCTGGAGCTGCGCGGCAAGAACAACGCGTCATGGCTGAGACTGTGGCGGCCATGGGTCATGGATGCGCAAGGTCGCAGGATCGACGGGGTCATTCAGGTGGGCGGCAGAGGAGCGACGTCCGCCGGCGTCGAGCGGTTCGCCGTTCCTCCTTCGCGGATCGTCGGCATCTCCTTGTCGTTCGAAGGCATCTCGATCGCCGATTACCCGATCCTGGTCGGCCGCGTCTGGAGCTCTACGGCCGAGATGGCCGCGGCCCGCGAGTGCGCTGCGGCGGTGCGATTGGAGGACGGACGTATCCTGGTGGCGGGCGGTCGAGGCGCGAAGGTGCTGCCCGACTGCGAGATCTTCGATCCCGTCTGCGAGACGTGGACGAGCACCGCGAGCCTTCCGGCGTCGGAGGCGCGGATCTCGTGCGGGTTGACCCTGTTGCGCGACGGACGCGTCCTCTTGACGGGCGGCCATGATCCGCAGTCGGCGGTGACCCTCGATACGGCCTTCGTGTGGGATCCTCAAGGAGACGGCACGTGGACGCCCACGGCCAACGCCATGAGTTCGCCCCGTTCCTGGCATGAGGCCGCGCTTCTGCCGGACGGTCGCGTCTTGGTGGCCGGAGGGGGCACGGTGCCTTACTCGAAAGGAGGAGGGCCGGACGTGGGAGGGTCGGTGCCGACCTGCGATCTTTACGATCCTTCCACTAATCGCTTCCGGCCTGCGGCGTCCATGAGCGTCCCTCGCGTCATGTTCGGCCTGGCCGGCCTGGACAACGGAAAGGTCCTCGTCGCCGGCGGGATGCGGGCGGACGAAACCCCGGTGGCCGATTGCGAGCTATACATTCCGGACGAGGGGGCTGGAATCTGGGTACCGACGGATTCCATGGCGGGCCCGCGCATGCAGTTGGTTTTGGTCCGTCTGCCGAACGGCGACGTCCTGCGCGTGGCGGGCAATGACCACGGGGGCGTGACGGATTGCCAGGTCTACTCACCGGCGAAAGGCACGTGGAGGGGCACCGGCGATACCCCTCAGGGGCGGGATTTCTTCAATCGATCCACGGTTCTCATTTCCGTGTCACCGGGCGTCGTCCTCCAGGCGGGTGGGAACTTCTTCGGGCCCTTCAATGGGGTTCATCGCTACCAGGCGGAGACCTGGACGGGACCGCGGGACGGGGAGCCGCCCATGAACGTGCGCCGCGATCAGGCCGTGGGGTTGCGCCTGGAAGAAGGGAAGATGATCATCATCGGTGGACGGCCCGACGATACGAGAACGACGTGGAGTTCTTCCGCCGAGATCTACGAGGATCTTGTGGACAGCAACCATTCCCCGGCCGTTCCCCTGGCCTTGGAACAGCGCCGCCTCGACGGCCAAACGGTCATCGCCGACGGAGGAATGGTCTCGGAGATCCAGCTGCGATTCAACGCCGTCGTGTCCGATCCCGATCAAGACGCCGTCAGCATGCAGGTGGAGCTCAAGCCCATCTTCAAGAGGTTCGACGGCACGGGCCTTTTGACCAGCGTTCCTCCGGCGTCCAGCGGCAGTGCGGTGTCGCTGATCGGCTCTCCTCTCGTCCCCGGAATGCGCTATCATTGGCGGGTACGGGCGCTCGACACGAAGGAGGCAGCGAGCGCCTGGGTCGAGTATGAAGAAGGGGATTCTGAGATCGAAGACGTGATCATGCAGACCGGAGGACCCGTCGTGACGAGCCTCTCCGCGACGACGCCCGACGGCGTGCACCATGCCTGGCAGACCATCGATATCCGCGCGACGTTTTCATCGCCGGTCACGGTCCGTGGAACGCCCCGGCTGGGGCTCAATGTGGGGGCGCCGGGTGCTTCCGCCGGTTACGTCGCCGGTTCGGGCACGGTGACCTTGACGTTTCGCTATACGGTCGAGCCGGAACATAGCTCCCTTGATCTGGAGGTCGTCTCGTCGCAGGCCCTGCAACTTGACGGTGGTTCCATCCAGGATTCTTCGGGTAGGGACGCCGTTCTCACTTTGCCGGTGCCTGGGAGCTCTGGATCGCTGTCCGCCGGTAAGAACATCATCATTGAGCCAGCGCGGCGGCCGTGATGGGCGCAGCGGACGGGAAGCCGAAGGAAACGTCCAGGAGACTTGCTCCGAGCGATGAAGGAGCCGGAAGCGAGACGGGGGAGGTTCTGGGCGATCTGGCCGTCGAGCTCAAGTTCATCACCGTGGAGCAGCTGGCGGAATGTCGCCGGCAGTTGGAGCAGGATCGACAACGCGGCCAGGCGGTACGGCTGGAGAACCTGCTGCTCCGTCAAGGGCTGCTGAGCGAGGAGAAACTGGCGAAGCTCCAGGAAGAGCGCGCGAACCGTTTCGCGGATTTCCCTCGATTCGCGCGTTACGAGATTCGGGCCAAGGTGGGAGAGGGAGCGCAGGCGACGGTGTATCGGGGATGGGATCGGAATCTGAAGCGGCCTGTGGCGATCAAGGTGCTGCGCGAAATCGAGGGGATGAGCGAGGCGGCGCGACACCGGTTTTTCCGCGAAGCGCGGGTGGCGGCGGCTCTGTCGCATCCCAACGTGATCTCGGTGTACGACGTCGGGGAGAGCGAAGGCACATTGTATCTGGTCATGGAGTTGCTGGAAGGGCGATCGTTGCGCGACGTGATGAACGAGGGTCGGGAAGGATTGCGGAAGATGGCGGAGCTTCTGGAACGATCGGCCCGCGGGATCGGAGCCGCGCACGAGAAGGGGATCGTGCATCGCGATTTGAAGCCCGAGAACGTCCTGGTGACGACGGCGGGAACGGCGAAGGTCGGCGATTTCGGGCTGGCGCACCTGCAGACGTCGGTGACGGCGTTGACGAGGACGGGGGTGGCGCTGGGATCGCCGCTCTACATGGCGCCGGAGCAGGTGATGGCGAGGCCGGGGGACATCTCGCCGAGGACGGACGTGTACGCGCTGGGCGTGATCCTGTACGAGATGCTGGTCGGGCGCCCGCCCCATGTGGCGCAGACGCCGGTGGCGCTCTACACGAAGATCCTGACGCAGGGTGCGAAGCGGCCGAGCGAAGTGAAGAAGGACGTGGATCGGCAGCTGGAGGAGATCTGTCTGAAGGCGCTGGAAAAGGAGCCGGCGCAGCGCTACGCGAATGCGACGGAGTTCGCGGAGGAGATGAGGCGGTATCTCGCCGGTATGCCGGTCGAGGCCAAGAATGGAATCTTGTGGAGGTCGGCGCTTCGGTGGGCCGGCAGGCGGTGGTGGTTGGGCGCCGCGGTCGTCGCCGTGGCGGTCGCCGTCGCGGGAGCGGTCTGGATTCGAGGAGATGATGTGAAGGCTCGGGTCGAGGGACTGCTGAAGGCGGCCGCCTCGGCGGAGCACGAAGGGAGAACCCGGGAAGCCATCGCCCTCTATGCGCAGGTGTGCGAGATATGGCCCGGGCATGAGATCGCGGAGGAGCGTCGGCGAGACTTGGAACGGGCGGCCGGCGGCGGCCAGGCGGGGCGCGGATGGAGGCTGCTCCAGAGGAGGATGAACGTCCAACTGCCGGATCGGCAAGGAGAGGCCTTGGCGCTGGGGAGCGGGCCCGTGGAGGTGCGGGCGACCCGGCGGGTGCCGGCGGGCGTGCCGATGGTGCACGTGACGAGGAAGGGGCTGGACGCGATCCTGGCGGAGATGAAGCTGAGCGAGCCCGCGCGAGCCTTGGTCTCGAGAAGAGTGGCGGCGGTCGAGGATCTCCGTATCGGAACGCGATCGGGAGGAGAGACGTCGCTGTACTTGCGAAGCGTGAACGGCGTGGAGGAGTTCATCTACGTGCCGAACGCGAAGGCGTTTCCGTGGGGATCGATCCGCGTGTACGATCCCACGCTCGTGTACGACGTGGAGCTCGGGGGCGGCGTGGAATGTGTGGCGCTGGCTTCCGAGATGTACGCGGAGTTCCGGGGACAGGGAGACGTGGCTTGGCTCCGACTGGAGCATCCGGTGTGCCTGGACGTGCGCGGTGGAAAGGTCGACGTCACGGTGCTCGTCGACGGTCGTTCCGAGGAACGGCCCAGGGTGCTTCGCTTCGATGCGGCGCGGTCGCCGAAGAAGGACTTCTCGATCGTCCTGGAGAGAATCCAAGACCATCACTATCCGTTGTTGATCCAGATGGCCTGGGTTTCAACGGGTCACATGGCCGTGCCGCGCGAGAACCCCAGCGGAGTCGTTCTCGAGGACGGCCGAGTCCTCGTGGCCGGCGGCAAGGGTGCGCGCATCGTGGCCAGCTGCGAGATCTTCGATCCCGTCACCGAGACATGGACGGCGACGGGAAGTCTGCCCACATCGCAGGAGCGGGTGGGCGCGGCACTGACTCTGCTCAAGAACGGGAGAGTCCTGCTCACGGGAGGACACAAGGCGGAGATGGAGGACGCGCTCGATACCGCGTTCATATGGGATCCTCAAGGAGGAGGGAACTGGAGATCCACCGCCAATCCGATGAGTTCTCCGCGCTCCGCTCACGAGGCCGTCCTCCTCTCGGACGGCCGGGTCCTGGTGGCCGGAGGGGGCACGAAGCCAGGGGTGTCGGATCGGGAAGCGGTCTATCCGACGGCGAGCTGCGAGCTTTATGATCCCTCGACAAACCGGTTCTCCCCCGCGGCTTCGATGTACGTGCCGCGCAGCGGGTTCGGTTTGATCGCCCTTGGAGACGCGAGGGTGTTGGCGGTCGGGGGCTTGTGCGACGAACTCGGCCAGAGGACGTCGAGCTGCGAGATCTACACGCCGGACGAGGCCGCGGGTCGTTGGAACTCCGCCTCGGCGATGAGAGGCGCCCGCTGGCGGCCGGCCCTTGTGGCGTTGCCCGGAGGAGACGTGCTGCGGATCGGGGGAATCGAGGCGACCCACGGTCTTCCGGATTGCGAGATCTACTCCCTCTCGCAAGGGGAATGGACTCGGACGGCTCCTTTGTCGGAGCCCAAGGATGACGTGAAGGAAACCACGGCCGTACTCTCCGGAGCCGCCGGGATCGTGATCCAGGCGGGAGGCGATGCGGCGGGAGAGCCGACCACGACGGTCCAGCGCTATGAGAGCGGCGCATGGAAAGGGGCGGCGCAAGACGAGCCCGTGCTCAACAGCCCGCGCGCGGGAGCCGCGGCGTTTCGTCTCGAGGAAGGGAAGGTTCTGGTGGTGGGCGGGCGTCCCGTCGAGAAGGACGGCGCGTGGAACGGCACGGTCGAGATCTACGAGGATCGGGTTCATCCGAATAACCGACCCTTGGTGCCTCTGAAGCTGGTCCAGTACGCCGGCGACGGTTCGGTGCCGCTGGCGGATGGCTCGTCGATTTCGGAAACCGAAGTGACGATTGAGGCACAGCTCTCGGATCTTGATCGCGAGGCGGTGCGCCTGCAGATCGAAGTCAAGCCGCTGACCGAGACGTTCGACGGGACAGGGCTGCGGACGAGCGAGGCGGCCGCCGACGGCCGCGCGCGTGTGCGCGGCGGGAGGCTGGAGCGGGGCGAGAGCTATCGTTGGCGGGCGCGGGCGGTGGACGCGCGGGGCGCGGCCAGCGCCTGGGTCGAATACGAAGAGGGGGCATTCGAGCCGGCGGATTTTGTGTGTATCCAATAGGATACGCTCGACGGTCATTCCGTGCCGCGCACCGTTGGCCCCGGAATTGCGTATCATCTTGGGTGGTGAATCCGCTGCGCTGGGTCCGGACGCGGTTGAGCGTCCGCTTGACGCTGACGATGCTCCTGGTTTCGCTGGGACCGCTGGTGATCGGCGGAGTGCTCGTGCTGCGGATCCTCGAAGGGTCGCTTCGCGCCCAGCTCAAGGCGGAACGGGAGCAGCTGGCGCGCGTCTCGGCCGCGAACGTTGACCACCATATTCAGAGGGCGCTGGGCAAGCTGCGTGTCCTTGCCTCCGTGGTCCCGCAGAGCTTCGATCAAGCGCAATCACAGGAGTATCAGGTGCGGCAGCAGGATTATCAGCAGTTCAGCGCCGAGCAGCTCAAACAGCGGCTGGCCCAGGTTGTCGAGCCGACTTTCGAGTTCGATGATCTGTTGTTCATGAACCGTCTCATCGCGCCGAACCGGGCGCAGGCGCAGCGGCAAGCGCTCAGCACCAAACAGCAAGCAGCGCTGTCCCTCTGGAACAGCGACAACGTGTTCGATGCGGCCGACGCCCAATCGCAGATGTTGGCGCAAACGCGTGCCGGTTGTGACTACGCCGCCTCCAAGATCCTTCGCGTGGAAGAGCTCATGTTCTTGCCCATGGCCGTGCCGGTGCGCGAAGGCCGGGACGTCTTCGGCATATTGAAGGGACAGCTGAACCTGGCGCCGGTCGCCGACATGTTGCGACAAGTGGGGCGGGAAGGCGGCGGACGCACGATCTGCCTCTCGGATGCCGACGGCGCCGTCATCGCGCAATCCGGCCCGCCGCCGTCCGGAGAGGTTCTCACGACGATCCAAGACGTGCAACACGGAGGTTGGCGCGTGGTGGTCTCCGAGCCGGCCGCGGCGGCCCTGGAGCCCCTGATGAAGGCGCGTCTGCAGGCGATCGGCTTGATGGGCGCTTCGGGAGCGCTGGCATTGACGCTGAGCCTGTTCCTTTCGGCGCGCATCCTGCGGCCGATCCGTCGCCTCACGTCGGTGGCCGATACGATGCGCGCGGGCGCGCTGGGCCTGCGCAGCGGCATCGCGCGCGACGACGAGATCGGACGATTGGCCGATTCGTTCGATCGGATGGCGGCCGCCCTGCAGGAACTGGATCAGCTCAAGAGCGAATTCGTCGCGCACGTCTCGCATGAGCTGCGCACGCCCTTGACGGCGATGCAGCTGTCGGTGGCGAATCTCCAGGACGGCGTGGCGGGCGCGATGGATCCGCGACAGGCGGAGATCCTCTCGCGGGTTCGCCACGACATCGAGCGGTTGATCCGGCTCGTGAACGAGGTGCTCGACGTGGCGCGCATCGAGGCGGGCAAGCTGGAGCTGGATTGTAGTCGGATCGATCTGGCGGAGGTGGCCCGCGCGGTCGTGGCCAACCTGGAGCCGCTGGCGCGAGAGAAAGGCGTCGGATTGGGCTGCGAGGCGGAGACGTCCTGGATCCGGGGCGATCGGATGAGGCTCCATCAGGTCGTCACGAACCTTGTCGATAACGCCATCAAGTTCACGCCGGCGGGCGGGAGGGCGCGGGTGGAGGTGAAAGCGGGTCGGGTGCGCGTCCGCGACACCGGTTGCGGCATTCCAGCCGAGCGCCTGCCGCGCGTCTACGATCGATTCGCGAAGGCGGGCGCGATGAACGCGGGGGCGGGTTTGGGGTTGTCGATCACGAAGAAGATCATCGAGCTCCACGGAGGCACGATCTCGGTGGAGAGCGAAGTCGGTAGGGGGACTACGTTTACGGTGATGCTGCCATGCCTCGACTCCTCGTCGTAGACGATGATCCGCACATCGCGGCGTCCTTGAGCGAGCGCTTCACGGCGCGCGGCTTTACGGTCTCGCGTGCCGGCACGGGTCCGGAGGCGTTGCAGCGGATCCGGCGCGAGCTTCCGGACGTGGTGCTCCTCGACGTGATGTTGCCGGAGATGGATGGTTTGGGCGTGCTGCGGCGCCTGCGGGAGGAGGGAATTGATTGTACGATCGTCGTGATCACGGCGTTCGGGTCGGTGGAGAAGGCGGTCGCGGCGATGAAGGAAGGGGCGTATGATTTCCTGGAGAAGCCGTTCACGCCGTCGCTGGTGGAGGAGGCGGTGCGGCGCGCGCTGGAGCACACGGCGCTGCGGCGGCAGAACCGGGCGATGCGGGCGGACGAGCCCGAGCCGGTGGTGCGGGATCCGGCGATGCGCGAGGTGATGGAGGTGGCCAAGAAGGCGGCCAAGAGCGATCTGACGGTGCTGCTCTTGGGGGAGAGCGGGACGGGCAAGGAGG
>JACPRB010000331.1 GCA_016190155.1 Planctomycetota bacterium | reverse complement strand
CCTCCAGGCCAGTCGCCTGAGTATCTCTGAGGAAGCCAGGAAACCAGGAAAGGAAGTCGGTCGTCCTATCCTTCGGTCTTCCTCCTGGCTTCCTGGCTTCCTCAGAGTATTCTCCGGACGGAAAACGAAGAATCCCCGAGTTCGGTTGCGGTCGCCGCGCTGGGCGTTGGGGCTTGGGGGCTGCCCGCAAGGGCTCCTGGACAATTGCTCAACTTATTTTGGGCAGCCCCTTACGGCTTGATCGTTGATTGACAGGGGCTGCCCGGTTTTGTAAGCAGGTGACACCTTTGAGCTTGTGACTCCTATGAAACGACTGATCGGCATCCTGCTCCTCCTCGGCGTCTCGTGCGGCGAACCCGACACTCGCACCGTCCTGAGATTCCTGGATCGGCCCGACCGCGCCGGCGGATGGGACGAAGTCATCGCGAAATTCGAAGCCGCTAATCCGAACATCCGCGTCGAGCTGGTCGAAGGCCCGTCCTCCACCAACACCCGCGAAGAGATGTACTCCACCGCCTTCGCGGCCGGCGACACCACCTACGACATCGTCTACATGGACGTCATCTGGGTGTCGAAGTTCGCGGCGAAAGGGTGGCTCCTGCCTCTCGACGACCGCTTTCCCGCCGCGGAACGCGAGAAGTTCCTGCCGGGGGACCTCCAAGGCGGTATCTACGAAGGCAAGCTCTACCGCGTGCCGCTCCGCTCCGACGCAGGGATGCTGTACTACCGCAAGGACCTCGTCGAAAACGCGCCGGAGACGTTCGAGGACCTCGTAGAGGCGGCGAAGAAACACCAGAAACCGCCCGATCTCTGGGGCTTCGTCTTCCAAGGCCAGCAGTACGAAGGCCTCGTCTGCGCCTTCCTCGAAATCCTCTGGGGACACGGCGGCGACATCCTCAACGACAAGGGCGAGGTCGTCCTCGATCGCCCCGAGGCCATCCAGGCGCTCACGTGGATGACGGGGCTCGTCGAGACGATCTCCCCCGAAGCCGTGACCACGTACCAAGAAGAGGAGGCGCGGCGTGATTTCCAGGAAGGGCGCGCCGTCTTCATGCGCAACTGGCCCTATTGCTGGAAGCTCGTGCAGGAGGCGGACTCCGCCGTCCGCGACAAGGTCGGCATCATCCCGATGGTGCACTCGCCTGGCCAAAAGAGCGCGGCGACGCTCGGAGGCTGGGGCTTCGGCATCACCAAGACTACGAAGCACCCGGACGCCGCCTGGAAGTTCGTCTCGTTCGTCACCGCGGCGGAACAGCAGAAGACCTTCCATTTCAAGAACGGCGACATCCCGTCCAGGCGCGCGCTGTTCGAAGATCCCGACATGCTCAAGGCGAACCCCCACTGGCCGCAACTCTATAAAGTACTGCTCGCGGCCAAGCCCAGGCCGGTGCACCCGAAGTACCCGCAGATCGCCGACGCCATCCAATCCAGCGTGAGCAAGGCGCTGATCGGACAGCAAAAGCCCGACGAGGCCCTCAAGGAGGCCGCCGGCAAGATCCGGCGTATCCTGGGTCGCTGATGCGTTACGCGTACCTCGTTCCCGCCGGTCTCCTCCTCCTGGGAATCCTCGCCATACCGCTCCTCGTCGGGCTGGCGAGCGGCGCGAGCGAGCTGGGGCAGGTATTCGAGGACACGGACTTCGGAAAAGCGGCGCTCACGACGCTCTGGTTCGCCGTCGCAACCGTGGTCCTCGAGCTCATCCTGGGGCTCCTCTTCGCCCTGCTCCTCCACCAGACGTTCCGGCTGCGTGGACTCGCCCGGGCCCTCGCGCTCGTCCCCTGGGCCCTCCCGACGGCCGTGATGGCCATGTCGTGGAAATGGATCTTCGACCCCACGGCCGGAGTCGTCAACAACCTCCTCGGCACGTCCATCACCTGGCTGGCCCAGCCGCAGCCCGCGTTCTGGGCCATCGTGATCGCGGACGTCTGGAAGACGACCCCGTTCGTGATGATCATCCTGCTGGCCGGCCTCCAGTCCATCCCCCGCGATCTCTACGAGGCGCTCAACATCGACGGGGGCGGACCCGTCCGGCGCTTCTTCTGGGTCACGCTTCCCCTGCTGCGGCCGGCCATCGCGCTGGCGCTCACCTTCCGCCTCATCCACGCATTCGGCATCTTCGATCTGGTCTACGTGATGACGGGAGGACAAGCCGATACGGAGACGCTCGCCCTCTTCATCTATAAGGTGATCGTCAAGTTCGACGATCCGGCCAGAGGCGCCGCGCTGACGCTCGTGACGGCCGCCGGGATCTTTCTCTTCGCCGTCGTCGCGGGCGCCCTCGCCCGCGGGAGGGCGCGCGCATGAAGCGACTCTCGTTGACCGCCGCGGTTCTTCTCGTGGTCACTTTCAGCCTGGCCCCCTTCCTGTGGTCGGTCCTGACCTCCATCAAGACGGCGACGGAATTGCGCTCCATCCCGCCGACCTACGTGCCGCACACCGCCACGCTGACCAACTACTCCGACATCTTCAACCGGCAGCCTTTCGCGCGATACATGCTCAACAGCCTGATCGTGGGTGCGGGCTCCACGGCGCTGGCGCTGGCCGCCGGCGCCCTCGCGGCATACGCCCTGACCCGACTGCGGCTGCGCGCGGCCGGGACCATCGAGAAAGGGCTGCTCCTCTTCTCGCTCTTCCCCGCCGCCGTCCTCATCGTCCCGCTCTTCGCCCTCGCCCGGACCTTCGGACTGATCAACTCGTTCCTCGGCCTGATCCTGGTGCACGCGGCGCTCAACCTCCCGTTCGCCATCTGGATGCTGAGCTCGTTCTTCCGCGAATTCCCCACGGAGCTCGAGGAGGCGGCGCGCGTCGACGGCTTCTCGCGCCTGCAAATCCTGACGAGGATCGTCCTGCCCATCTCCGCTCCCGCCATCGGCGCCACGGCCATCCTCGTCTTCATCTTCTCCTGGAACGAGTTCGTGATCTCCAACCTGTTCCTCTCGGGACACAAGGTCACCGTGCCCGTCGCCATCTCGCGCCTGAGCGGCGCCAGCGCCTACGAAATCCCCTGGGGACAGATCTCCGCGGCGGTCGTGCTGACCACCCTGCCCGTCGTGGCGGCGGTCCTCGCCTTCCAGCGCTGGATTATCAGTGGACTTACCGCGGGCGCGGTGAAAGGATAGCAGCCCACCATGGCCGACCTGGTGATTCGCAACGTCAGCAAGAGCTACGACGGACGCACGCCGATCCTGAAGAACGTCTCCTTGCACGCGGACGACGGCGAGATCCTCACCGTGCTCGGTCCGTCAGGCTGCGGCAAGTCGACGCTCCTGCGCGTCATCGCGGGACTCGAACGCGCCGACGAAGGCGACGTCGAGATCGGCGGCACGCGCGTGAACGACCGCGAACCGAAGGATCGCGACATCGCGATGGTCTTCCAGAGCTACGCGCTCTACCCGCACATGAGCGTGTTCGACAACATCGCCGTGTCGCTGCGCCTGAGGGGCATGCCGTCCGACAAGATCCGCGAACGCGTCCACGCCACCGCGCAGAAGCTCGGCATCGAGCGACATCTCGGCCGCCGGCCCAAGGAGCTTTCGGGCGGCGAACGCCAGCGCGTGGCGCTGGCGCGCACGCTCGTACGAGAACCGAAGCTCTTTCTGCTGGACGAACCGCTCTCGAACCTCGACGCGCTCCTGCGCGAGCGAGCGCGGGCCGAGCTCAAGACCCTCTTCACTCAAGTGCGCGCCACCGTCGTGTATGTCACGCACGATCAAGTGGAGGCCATGACCCTCTCCGATCGGGTCGCCGTGTTGCGGGCGGGCCAGGCCGAGCAAGTCGCGCCCCCCGAGGACATCTACCGGCGGCCCGCCACCGTCTTCGTCGCCGGCTTCGTGGGCAGCCCCCGGATGAACCTCCTTTCCGGCGACATCCTGCCCGGCAGCGGCGCGCACACCGTCGGCATCCGCCCCGAGGACGTCGTCATCGCGGAGGACGGTCCCCTGGAAATGGACGTCGCGCTGCGCGAGACGCTCGGACCGAATCACCTGCTCACCCTGCGCCGGGGCGCTCTGGAAGTGAGGGCGCTCATCCCGACGGACCGTAAGACGGAATCGACCCTCCGCATCCGGATCCCACTCGAACGGGCGCACCTCTTCGACCCCGACGGCAAGCGTCTCGAGACGGAACGCGTCCCGCGTTGAGCCGCCGCTTTCGCACTCTCGCGCACATCACCTTACGCCCCATTGTCTTACAACGCACACGACATTTGTCCCCCGCGAGTGACTTCGCTATACTGGCGGCGCGCTTGAGCGTGTCCCATGCCGAATCTCGCTGCTCTGACGCACCGCCAGCTCATGGCCACACGGATCTGCGATCTTGGGCTCAGGATCGAGGAATCCGGACTGGAACGGTACATCCATCAGTTGTACGCGGAGCTCGACCGGCACCCCATCGCCTACCATCCTCCCTGCTACCTGACGGACGAATGGGGCTGTCCCGACGAAGTCCCCGTGATCGGCATCCCGTTCTATCTCGCCGATCCCGTGTTGATCGCGCTCGAACGCGAGCTCATGCTGGACGTCGAAGGAGACGATCCGGCCGAGATGATGAAGCTCCTGCGCCACGAGAGCGGCCACGCCATCAACTACGCCTACAAGCTTCATGAGCGCAGGGAATGGGCGCGCGTCTTCGGACCGTTCAACGCCCCTTATCCCGAGCACTTCAAGAGCCGGCGATTCAGCAAACGATACGTGAGGCATCTCGAAGGGCGGTACGCCCAACGCCATCCCGACGAGGACTTCGCCGAGACGTTCGCGGTCTGGCTTTCGCCCGTCGGGAACTGGCGGTCGCGATACGCGGGGTGGGGCGCGCTCGAGAAACTCGAATTCGTCGATCACGCCGTGCACTCCATCAGCGGACGCGCTCCCACGAACGGCCGTCACGAGCTCGACAACCCCGTCGAGAAGCTCGAACTCACCCTGGCGCGCTATTACGAGCAGAAGCGCGCCGCCAACAAGGCCACCTTCCCCGAAGTCTACGACGATCGCCTGCGGCGCATCTTCTCCCGCAAGCGCGCCGCCGGCGCCATCAACGCCGCGGCCTACCTCCGCCTCAAGCGACGCGAGCTCGTCCAACGCGTCTCCCACTGGACGGGCGAACGACGCTACGTCATCACCCAGCTCCTCGCGCACTTGACCGCCCGCTGCCGCCAGCTTCGCCTCTGGCTGCCGAAGGCCCGCATCGCCGAAGTGTCCGCGGACTTCGTCGCCTTCCTGACGGCGCTCGTCATGAATTACCGCTACCGAGGGACATTCCTCGAAGCGCTCTAGCGCCCGGTGACCTCTGCCTCTTGCCCACGACATGTTCTTGTGCTATCAACGGGTCAGATGAACAAGTGCCGGATCACGATCCTCTTCGACACCGACTACGAACCTCCCGTCAATCAGGACTTCTCCAAGCAGATGCAGTCCAGCGATGAAGCCGAGTTCGACGTGGGCCGCGCCCTCATCGAACGCGGCCACGACGTGCGCCTGATCGGGATTCACAACCGCGTCGACGCGCTGCTGGGCGCGCTGCAGAACGGCGTCGGCGAGGTCGTGTTCAATCTCACCGAAGGATTCGCGGGCCGCTCATCCCTGGACTACGCGGTGGCCGCCTTGCTGGAGCTCACCGGATGCACCTACACGGGCACGCCTCCCTACGGCCTGGTCGTCACCCGCGATAAGGCCCTCACCAAGAAGATCCTCCACCACCACGGCATCCGCGTGCCCCACTTCACCGTCTATCCCCGCGACACCTGGGAGCAGCGACCGTCCGATCTGCGCTTCCCCCTCATCGTCAAACCGCTCTCCGAAGACGCCTCGATCGGGATCGCCAAGGCCTCGATCGTCCGCGACGATCAGTCGCTCCGCGAGCGCGTGGAGTTCGTCCATTCCCGGCTCGCCTGCGACGTCATCGTTGAGGAACTCATCGTGGGACGCGAGCTGTACCTCGGCGTCCTGGGCAACGATCCCCCGCGCCCGCTGCCTCCCGTCGAAATGATCTTCGAGAACCTCCCGGAAGAGAGCCGGATCGCCACGTACAAGGCCAAGTGGAGCGCCAAGTATCGTCAGACCAAGGGCATCAAGAACGTCATGGCAAAAGACCTGCCCGCGGAGGTCCTCCAGCGTCTGGCCGACGTCGCCGTGCGCGCGTACCGCGTGCTCGGGCTGCGCGACTACGGCCGAATCGACGTGCGTCTGGCGCCGGACAACGCGATCTACGTGCTCGAAGCCAACCCCAATCCCTTCATCGCGCGCGCCGAGGATCTGCCCAACGCCGCGCAGGAGGCGGGCATGCCCTACCCGGAATTCATCGAAACCATCGCCGCCTGCGCGCTCAAACGAAAGCCGACCGTCTGACGGCTGTTCATGGCTCTCGGTTTGGGAATTCCGCCAGCAGGAAATCGTCCACCCAGATGCTCCCGCTGTACTCCCCCGCCTCTTCCGAAAGGAATATCCCGATCCCCGCCTCGGCGCCCAGCGCCACGAAGCTCAACCGGCGTGAAACCCAGCGCCCCTCGATGCCTTCAAACTCGTGATGAAGGGACGTCTCTTTCCAATCGGTGCCGCCCTCCCGATCGATGCACACCTTGATCTTGCCCGGCCGCCCGTCCGTCCGCGTGAATCCCTCCGTCCTCATGTAGAACCGCAGCGCATACCGAGCCTGCGCCTTCAGCCCGCCGACGCGCTTCGTCGGGAAAATCGGCGCGTTCCGGCCCTTCCCCTTCAAGGTCATCCGGCCGCTCGCCGGTCGGCTTCGGAAGACCTTCTGATCCACCTCCGCCGGCAGCCACGATTTCATCGCCCAATCTTCGAATCCGTCCGAGAAACCCGGATTCGTCAGCAGATTCTCGCGTTCCGCGCCCTCGGACAACCCCGTCTCTTCAAGCGTAGCCGCGCGAGGCTTCGGAAGCCGCTTCGCGCCTCTCTCCACCCCGAACGCCTCCCCTTCCTCCACCACGCACGTCCCCAGATCGCTCCGGAAGCGAAGCGGCCCCTCCAACGCCACCACTTTCAGTTGCCCCTCGTCCACGCTGGCGACGAAGTACGCGGCTCGATCCGCCGTAAGGGTGCCGTGCGGAGTCTCCACCGTCAGCTGCGGCTCGAACGACTCCAACACCACGCGCCCCTTCTTGTACAGACGCAGCACGAGCTTTCCTTCGCCGGTCCGCTCCAACCCAAGTCCCTCATCCTTGGAGGGACGAATGCGATCCAGAAACACCGTCAGCGCGCCCGTGGTGAATTTCGCCCCGCTCCCGGCCGTCGTCCCCAGACGATCCTCCATCGCCACGCCCGCCTCGGCGTCGATCTCCTCCACCCGCGTGGCCGCGGACCGCCAGACGCTCAAGACCCCGGAGATCCGACGCACCCGCAACCCCTCCTCCGGCCGCGTCGTGCTGTCCTGTCCCAGCCCCGCACCCACCAATATAAACGCACAGGAGAGGATGCGCATGACCTCACTATAGCGTAAAATGTCAGCCATAAGCCATAGGGCCTAGGCTTAAGGCTGCCTATGGCTTATGGTTTACGGCTTGAGGCTTACGGCTTATGAGCGACACCCCATCGCCGTTCCCCAGCAATACGGCATGGTCCATCGTCCTGGGAGCGCGAGACCTGAGATCGCCCCGCCGCCAGGAGTGGCTGGATCGGCTCATCCTCACGTATTGGAAACCCGTCTACTGGTTCCTCATCCGCCGCTGGAACGTCAAACCCGATGACGCCTCCGATCTCACCCAGGAGTTCTTCCTCCGACTCTACGAGGGCGACTTCCTGAAGGACGCCTCGCCCGACCGCGGGCGCTTCCGCACGTTCCTCAAACTCAAGCTCCGCGACCTCGTCGTCGACGATCTGAGGCGCCGCACCGCCCAGAAACGCGGAGGAACGGCGCAGATCGTGCCGATCGGACAGACCGGTCCGGAGCCGTCGTGGACCGGTCTCGGCCCGGACGAGGCGTTCGACCGCGACTGGATGCAATGCCTGACGGCGGAGGCCATTCACGAACTCGAGACCCTGATGACCGCGGACGGCAAAGGCATTGCCTTCCAGGCGTTCGCGCGGTGCGTGCTGATGACGCCCCAGAAATCCTACCGCGACTGCGCCGCGGAGCTCTCCGTCAAGGAAAGCGACGTCCGCAACTACGTCTTCCGCGCCCGCTCCGAACTGCAGTCCCTCGTCCGGCGCATGGTGCGCGAGTCCGTCGAACATGACGACCTCGTGGATGAGGAATACGCGTATTTGATGCGGCTTTTCGAACGATGAGCGACGGATTGCGTCCCGAATCCGTGGTCAATGTCTGCCGATTTCTCGGCGGCCACCTTCTCCTCGGCCAGCTCGCCATCCAAAGCGGCTACATCACCGAACAGCAGCTGGCCGAAGCCCTCCGCGAACAAGGCGCGTCACCCGAACGCCGGCCCCTCGCCGCCGTCCTCCTCGAACGCCGCGCTCTTACTTCGAAGCAAGTCGCGGAACTCCTGCTGCTGCAGAAACGCCTCGAAGGAGATCGCGGACCGAGCGACGGAGTCGCGCAATCACTCGGCCGATACATCCTCCATGAGAAACTCGGGGAGGGCGGCGCCGGCGTCGTCTGGCGCGCCTGGGACACCCAACTGCAGCGTTGGGTCGCCATCAAGGAGCCGCGTCCAGGCGCCGGCTTGCCCCGCGAACGCTTCCTTCGCGAAGCGCGCGCGGCCGCCAAAGTCCGCCACCCTAACCTCATCGAGGTGCACGAGATCGGAGAGGAAAGCGGCCGCGATTACCTCGTCATGACGTACATCGACGGCCGATCGCTCGACACGATGCGACTCGATCCGCTCCGCGTCGCCGCCCTCATGGCGGATATCTGCGACGCCGTACATCATATGCACGCCAACGGGCTGCTCCACCGCGACATCAAGCCGCAGAACATCCTCGTGGACGCGAACGGAAAAGGCTATCTCGGCGATTTCGGCCTGGCCAAAGACGTCTCCAGCCACCCTTTGACCTTGGAGGGCCGCCTGCTCGGTACGCCCGTGTACATGGCCCCGGAACAAGCCTCCGGGAAGAGCGCTGCGATAGCGCCTCACACCGATGTGTACGGGCTGGGGGCGACGCTCTATCACGCCGCCATACGCCGGCCGCCTTTCGAAAATGCCGGCGACATGGCCACCCTCTTCCAGAAGCTCACCAGCGAGGCCCCAGCCCCGCCCCGCCGATACGACCCCGCTCTGCCGGCCGAACTCGAAGCCATCATCCTCCACGCGATGGAGAAACACCCCGAAGATCGATACCCCAACGCGGCCGCCATGGCGGAAGACCTGCGCCGCTTTCTTCGCGGCGATCCGGTCTCCGCCAGACCCCTCGGCCCGGTGCGACGGTCCCTTCGATGGGTCGCCCGCAACCGCATCCTCACCGGCGCCTTCGCCCTCGCCGCCCTCGGCCTGCTCGGCGGCACCGCCGTGGCGGGCTGGCATCTCTCGCAGTCGAGCCGCCGGCGCGCCTTCGATCGTACCTATCACGACGGAGTCGACCTGTGGATCGAAGCCCGCCGCGGCTCCGCCTTCAACGCGATCTGGATGACCTCCAAAGCGGAAGAAGCCCGGCAACGATTCGAAGAAGCCTCGCTCATCCTCCCGGATCATCCACTCCCTTGGCTCATGCGCGGCCGCTGCCTTCTCCTGCTGCGCCGCGGTCCGGAGGCGGAGCGCTGCCTGACGAAAGCCGTCGAACTGGACCCCAAGCTCGGGGCGGCCTTGCTGGAACGCGGCAAGTATTACGTCGGAATCTACGTCCACCAACGCCGGCCGCCGCCGGTCCGACTCGTCGACGGTCGCGCTCGAACCGGACGCCCGCCCCCCGAATCGGAGGAGGAACGGCTCCTGCGCGCCCGCAGCGAACGCGACATCCTCGACGCCCGCGCGGCCGGCGGCGCCGACGCGCTCGAACTGCGCGCCATCGAAGGCATCATCGCCTTCGGCTCCGGCGATTACGCCCGAGCCGTCCCGAACCTCGACGATTGGGCGCGCGCCAACCCCTGGGACTTCTCCGCCGCCGGGCTCCTGGCTTCCGCGGCCTACCTCGCCGGAGATCCGACACGCGCGGAGGACGCCTGGACACGCGCCCTGCAGCTCGATCCGAAGCCCGAGCGATATCGAGCCCGCGGTGACGCGCGCCTCTGTCTCGGCGATTTCGCCGCGGCCATCGAGGATTACGACCGCGCGGAAGAGGACCCGGAAGCGCTCTGCAATCGGGGATTGGCCTTGCAGGCCCTCGGCCGTCCCTCGGACGCCATCGAGAGCTACTCGCGAGCCATCGCGCGGAACCCACGCATGCCTCGCGCCTACAACAACCGCGGCATCGCTCGATTCGATCAGCTGGATCTCGAAGGCGCGCGCGCTGATTTCGACCAGGCCACCGAGATCGACGAGTTCTATGCCGAAGCCCACTACAATCTCGGCAACGTGTGGATGGCCTCCCGGCATTACGCGGAGGCCGAACGCGCGTACACGGCGGCCATGGAGCGAGACGAACACCTCGTCGACGCCTACGTCAACAGGGCTCGCGCCCGGCTGAAGATGGAGCGATCCGACGAGGCGCACGCCGATCTCGACGAAGCGCTGCGGCGAAGGCCGGACGATCCCGACATCCTTTTCGAAGCGGCGATCACGCTGTCCGACGCCGAAACTCCCGACTTGCTGCGCCGCGCGTTGGAGAACGCCCTCCCGAATTGGCCGCGCCGGGAACAGGCGGAACAAATCCTCCGCGAACACCCCTGACCCGGCCCATTCAAGAGACGCAACCACGGATTCCGCGGACTCTTCCGGCTCGATTTCCCGGTAAACTCCGGCGGTCCGATTGCGGAATAATCAGGGAGTCCCATGTCGAGGTTATGGCCCTGGTTTCTGAGTTCCGCCGCCCTCGCCGGCCTCTGGGCCTGCGGCGGAGGCAGCGGCGGCGGATCGTCGCCCGCCGGAGGAGGCGGCTTGCCTGCCGGTCTGCCCGCCCTCTTCGCCCTGGGCCTCAGCAGCCAGCCCGGCGACCAGACGTGGATGGCCGGCTCGGGCGTGCCCTGGAACTACCGCTACCAGTACCTCGCGGGCGGCGTTAATACGGGAGGAGGCTGGAGCACCTGGAATTCCCCTCCGGGGCAGTTCGCCACCTACTACATGGACTCCAGCGCCGCCGCCGGCTATATCCCGGTGTTCACGTACTACATGATCGTGCAGTCCGCGCCCAACCCGGGCGACGAAGACGTGGCGCCCAAACTCGCGAATACCTCCACGATGAACGCCTACTACGGCGATTTCAAACTGCTCATGCAGAAATGCGGGGCCTTCGGCGGCGTGGTCGTCGTGCATGTCGAGCCGGATCTTTGGGGCTTCATGCAGCAATCCGCGACGAGCGATGATCCGACGACCGTTCCCGTTGCCGTGGCCTCTTCCGGCTTCGCGGAAGCCGCCGGCTTGCCCGACAACGCGCGCGGTTTCGCGCAGACCCTCCTCGCGCTGCGCCAGGCCTATGCCCCGAATTGCATCTTGGCGTGGCACGCCTCCCACTGGAGCGCGGGCGCCGATCTCGTCCTCAGCGATTCGGACCCGGTCCCGCTCGCCACACGCACCGCGGACTTCTTCCTCGCCCTCCAGGCGAACTACGATCTCCTCTTCGTCGACCCCTCGGATCGCGACTTAGGCTTCTATCAGCACGTCTACGGCGACGGCGGCGCTCACAGGTGGGACGCCGCGGACTTCGAGCGCTATCGCGGTTGGATCGCGACCCTTTCCGCCCGCACCGCGCGCAAGGTCATGCTCTGGCAGGTACCCTGCGGCAATACGCTTTATCGGAGTTGCGACAACACCTGGGGGCACTATCAGGACAACCGGCCCGAGTACTTCCTGCAGGCGGGCCACCGTCCCAACATCGAAGCCTACGCCGCCGCGGGAGCGATCGGCATCCTCTTCGGAGGCGGCGCCGACGGCACGACGGGCATTCGCGATACCCGGGGCGACGGGGTCACCAATCCCCCGGCCATCAACGGCAACACTCTCCAGGCCACCCTGCCGGACGACGACGGCGGTTTTCTCCGCACCTCCGCCGCCGCGTATTACTCCGAAGGACCCGTTTCCCTTCCTTGATTCTTCACTGCGCCACGGCCTGACTCGCCTTGGCTCCCGACAGCCTCAGCAGCACCTCGAAGGTCTCCATCCCCCCCTCGCTTACGCTACGCGCCTCGACCGTCCCGCCCGTCCGTTCGATGATCTCCCGCACGAGCGCCAATCCCAGCCCCAACCCTTTCGAGCCATGCCCTCGCACATAACGCTCGAACAGGTGGGAGAAGATCTCCTTGGGCGGCGCGGCCCCACCGCGAATGGAGATCCATACCGTGGCACCCTCCGCCCACGCTTGAACGCGAAGCGACGGACGCCTCTCGCTCGGCGTGTGCCGCACCGCGTTGTCGACGAGATTGCTCAGAATGCTCTGAAGGAACGGAACGCCCACGACCGAGAGGTCCTCCGGACATTCCGTCGCCACGTTGAACGGCCGATCGAAGTGAAGCGCGCGGACCGTGCGCACGGCGTCCTGCAACGCGTCCCCCACCACGATGGGAGCGACCGTCCCCGGCAGGCCTCGATCCCGCACGTCACCGAGCAGACGCGCGTTCTCAGCGATCCGGCTCACTTCGAGTCCCTGGCGCCTCGCGCGTCGCAACAACTCCTCCTGCCGGGCCGTGAGCGAACCATCCACCTTCGCCAGCAGCCGCTCCGAGATCGCCAGCGTCGCCATCGCGAAATTCGACACATCATGCGTGAGGAGGTCATGGTACGTCGCCAACTCCGCCTTGCGGGCGGCGAGACGATGATTCAGGACCGCCACCTCTTCCATTCGTTCGCGCGACTGCCGCTCCGCCTGTCTGCGGCCGGTGCAATCCTCGTGGGCCACCACGATCCGGGCCGGACCGGTCCCGGGGACGCGATTGACCCGCGCAAGAAACCACCTCGTTCTTCCCGAGACGGTCCACGAGTACTCCAGCGAGCGCTCCCCTTCCTGCGCCAGACCTTCCGCAATCTTCTCGGCGATCGCCCGTGCGCTCGCGCCCTCCTCGTCGGGCATTCGCTCGCATGCTTCCAGGTAGTTACACTCCAAACCCCACGAAGCGCCGAACGGATACCCCGGGATTGCGAAGCGCCGCCACGCCTCGTTCACCGCGATGATCCTGCCCTTCCCGTCCAAAACCGCGATGTATGCCGCCAGTGCGTCGAGCCCGCACTGGAGAATCTGCTGCGATTCGCGCAGCTTGACCAGCAGGTGGTGGCGCTCCACCGCATACCGGATGGAACGAGCCAGCGCGTTCGCATCGATCTGTCCCTTCACAAGGTAATCCTGCGCTCCGTGCTGCAAGGCCGCCGTCGCCGTCGCTTGCTCGTTCAGTCCCGTCAGCACCACGATCGGGACCCCGAACCGCCCGGCACGGCTCAGCTCCCTCAAGAGCCTCACGCTGTCGCCGTCCGGCAGTCGATGATCCACGATCGCGCAATCGAATCCGTCGCCGCCGAGCGCCTCGAGAGCGCCCGCGCAGTCGTCGCGCTCCTCGACCTCCGCGGAGATCCCCGCCGACCGCAGCATCCGCACGATGGCGCGCCGATCCCGCTCGTCGTCCTCCACCAACAGGATACGAAGTTTCTGTGCCATGTTTCCCCCACCCCCCCCGCCGTCCGCACCTCACCCCTCTCCGCCGAAGGCCTCAATGGCCTCTTTCGCTTGCGCGCGATACGCCCAGCGTCGCGGCGCCTCCTTCAGCGCTCGACGCAGATCGGCGATGCCCGCGTCGACCTCTCCGATCTGACATCGCGCGATCCCCCGATTGAAACACGCCTCCACGCTGCCCGGCGCCAGACGCAGCACTTCGTTGAAGTCCTCGACGGCCCCGCGCGCGTCGCCGAGATCATGTCGGGCGATTCCCCGATTCTGCAGCGCGTCGATGTCCTTCGGATTCAACCGAATGGCCTGAGTGTAGTCCGCAACGGCCTCCGGCAGATTCCCCATCGCGTCGCGCGCCAGGGCCCGGTTGTACCACGCCAGACCCAGACCCGGATCCAGCCGGATGCCCTCCGTGCAGTCCGCCTCCGCGAGCTGGAACTCCTCGAGGGCGATGCGCGCCCCCGCCCGATTGCAGAGCAGCCGGGCGTTCTCCGGATCGCGCAAGATCGCGGCACTGAAGTCGTCGACGGCCCGCTTGAGATCGCCCTTCCTCTGGCGGATCGCCCCTCGATTGCACAGCGCCTTGGTGTGTCCCGGATCCAGGCGCAACGCCGCGTTGTAGTCCGCCGATGCACCGTCCACATCCCCGGACCCCTGGCGCCCGAGCCCGCGCAGGAATAAGCCCTCCGCGGTGGGGCCCTGCTCTGACATCGCCCCCTCGCACGCCGCCAGACCGCCGACGAAGTCTCCCAACGCGTACCGCTCACGCGTCGACCCTAAGAGATCCTCGGCCGCTTCCGCCCCGTCCGCGGCCGCCGCGTTCACGTCACGCGCCAGGTCCCCCAGCGTGAACGGCTTGAGCCGGGCCATGTCGGCCCCCGCCCCCACGGCCGCCTCGACCGCTCCGGGATCGCCGCTGGCGACGAGAATGCGCGCGCGGGGGAATCGTGCGCGCAATTCCGGGAGGAACGCGATTCCGGAGGCATCGCCGAACCGCTCGTCCAGGATCACGACGTCGGCGGCCGGCGGAACCGAATCGATCGGCCCGCGGGGATCGGCGTACGTCGCCACGACTTCATGCCCTTCCTCCTCCAACGCGACCCGGTATAGATCGCACACATCCGCATCGTCCTCGATGATCACGATCGTCGCCATAAGCGTCACCCCTCCCGCACAAGACGCCCCGCTCTCCCGAGCCGACACCTCGCCCACGCCGCCTCACGCGCGGCCGCGGAGCGAATCCTGTCATCGTTCCCCCTCTCCTCATCCAACCGGGGCGCGGAGACGCTCCGTCGCGTCGCCGCAGCAGCATCAGGTACATCATGTTTGATGATTAGTCAACTCAAATCACTTTTCATTGATCATGCGGGCGCCGCCGAGGCCGGAGATTCCTCGAAACACGGAAGTCGAAGGGGAGACGTCGAGCAAGCACTCAGCCCCTCACCGTGCGGATTCCTGAGTCCTCACGTCGCTGCTCTCTCCGCCCGCCTCCCGCAACACCACTTCAGATTCACCGTCCTTCAACACCAGCCGGTGATCCTCCCACGAGCCTTTCCACCTCTCGCGCCGGCCGTCCTCCAAGTCCATTTGCAGATCGAGCCCCGTCGGAACGCACTTCCCGCGACTGACGCACATTCTCAAGCGGTCCTGTTCCTGGATCACCGCCATCCCTTCGTACGTCCCGTCGCGGTTGAAGATCATCTCCACGCGACGCACCCCGGCCGACCCGGGACCGCGCACCTCCGTCGAGATCCACCATCCGACGACGTCCTCCCGGGACGGAGGGGCCGGCTTCTCCACGACTTCGTCCCGCTCGATCGCGGGCATCGTAGCCTCGGGCGGTCTCGGCGCCTCCTGCGTCTCGACCACCGGCTCTTCCGCAGGCTCCGGCTCGGCCGGCGGCGGGGCCAGTTCCGGCCGCTGCTTCAGGGGCCCCCCGCTGCAACCCGCCGCCAAGAGCGCCACGATCGCGCTCGTGAGGATCACTTTCATTTCTTTCCTCCCTCGGGTCCCGCCCACACTTCGAACCATACGTCGATCTCGTCGCGCACATTGATGATCCCGAATTTCGACGGCGGCGTGATGCCGAAGTCGGACATCTTCGTCCTGAACGCCCCTTTCACGTGCACATAGCCGTCCCGGCGCAGCTCCGCCGAGCAAGGGATCTCGACCTCTTTCTGCGTCCCGTGAATCTCCAGCGTCCCCTTCATCGTGAAATCGCCCAGCGCCTCCCCGTGCGTCCTCAGCGCGACTGATCCGAGGTCGAAACGCATCTGCGGATACTTCTGGGATTCGAGGTAGTTCGCGTGCATCTCGTGATCGCGCCCCTCGTTCCCCGTGTCGAGCGTCCGCGCATCCACGACGAACTGCGCCCGCGCCGTCTCTTCGACGCGCTCCTTCACGAACTCGATGTAGCCTTCGACGGCCATCGTATTCCCCGCGAACTTGTGCAACGTCGACTCGCCGTCGAATCCGACGGCGCAGCGGCCCTTCATCGGCGTGAAACGTCGAACGACCGGCTTGGGCGGCTCTTTCTTCCGGGGCGGCTCCGCGACCGGAGGCGGAGGAGGAGGCGGCGGCGGCGCCTCTACTACAGCCGCGTCCAGAGATGCGACCGCAAAGCCGAAGAACTCAGGACCCGCCGGCCCCTCCAAGGGCTTCGCCACAGGCGCCGGAAGCGGCGCCGGGGGTGGCTCGGGTTCGCGCTCGGGCTCCGGTTCGCTCTGAGCCGCTTCGGGAGCGGGCGCTTCGGAGGGCTCATCCGCCGGAGGACTCTCCGGTTCAACGGGCGGCGCCGCGATCTCGGGCGCCGCAAGCGACGGCCTCTTCGGCGGCGGCTCCTCCACGGACTCCCGCAGGGCCAAGACTGCCCCCGCCCCCAAGGCCGCCCCCACGACCATCCACAGAAGAGCCTTTCCTAATGCCTTCATACCCGTCCTCCGATCCTAGGAGACCGTCGCGCCGCCGTCGACGGCCAGCGCGTGTCCCGTGACGAACGACGAGTCCGCGGAAGCGAGATAGGCGACGGCCTTCGCCACCTCTGCCGGCGTCCCCAATCGTCCCTGTCGATAAGAGAGCAGCAAGTCGACCGGAAATCCCAGATCCTGGAAGTACTCCAACCCGCGCCGCGCCATATCCGTCTCGATGAACGCCGGGCAGACGCAGTTGACGCGGATTCCGTGCGGACGCCACTCCAGAGCCAGCGCGCGGGTCATTTGGATGACGGCGGCCTTCGTGGCCCCGTACGCCGCCGTGAGAGGAATCCCCACCAATCCCGCCGCCGACGCCACGTTGATCACGCTGGCGTGCGCCGAGCGACGCAGCAACGGCAACGCTTCTCGCAGCATCAGGAAAACGCCCGTCACGTTCGTGCCGAGGAGCCGGCTCCATGCCTCATCGGTCACGCCTTCGATCGGTCCGTTCTGCTCGATGCCCGCGTTGTTGACCAGGATGTCCACGCGGCCGAATTCAGACTCGATGCGACGGACCGCTTCACGAACATCCTTCGTCTTGGACACGTCGCAGGTGACGGCAAGTGCGTGACGCCCCATGCCCCGGACGACGTTCGCCAGCCGATCCACGAGCTCCGTCGAGCGCGCTAGCAGGGCGCAGTTCGCCCCCTGCGCCGCCAACTCGAGAGCGATCGCCGCCCCCAGACCTTTGCTCGCCCCGGTCACCAAAGCCACCCGATCGCGCAGTTCCATACCCGCGTCTCCTAATGGCAAGCCGCCTTACCGAACGAGTTAACGAAACTCATCACAACCGAGAGCTTCACCGCCGCCGCCAGCGGCACGTAATCGCCGGACAGCGCGGTCAGCTTGTCCGCCAACGCCCCGTTCGCGGCCATCCGCCTGACGATGAAGTTCGCGACCCGCGGCCGGTACAGGTACCTTTGCAACGTCCAGCACGCGCGCACCTTCTCCCCGAATTCCTCGGCCTGCAAGCGCGCGAATCCGTTCAGCACCTCATCCTTCAACTCCCCATCCGCCAACGCGAGCTCGATCACCCCCGCCGCCACCTCCGCACTTCGAATCGCGCTGAAGAGCCCCTCGCCCGTGAACGGGTCCACGAATTCCGCCGCGTCGCCGATGAGCATCGCCCCGGGCGCCACCGGCCCCTTGCACCGGCGCGCCATCGGACCTGTGGCCCGCACCGGACCGACCCTCGTCGCCCGCCGCATCCGCTCGCTCAGCCGGGGATTCGATCGCAGGTGCGACACGTAGAAGCTCGCGGCATCCCCGCGCGCCGCGTCGATGTCCTTGCGATCGACGACGAAGTTGACGTTCACGAGGTTCTCCTCTACCGGCGCCAGCGCGAAGTACCCCGGGAAGCCCATGTGAAGTTCCCCGTAGTCCTCGTGCTCCATGTCGCGCCAATACGCCGCCAGCGCGTACTTCTGATGGTCCGCAGCGAATTCGCTCAACCCGAGGCCCCGGGCCACGACCGACCGCACTCCGTCCGCCCCGACCGTCAGCGGCGCCCGCAGCTCCGCCCTTCCCGCATCCCAGCACCCGCGTACTCCGGCGACGCGCTCGCCTTCTCGAATCAACTCCTCGACGCGGAATCCCTCTATCGCCGTCACGCTCGCCAACGACTTCGCGTGCTCGAAGAGCACCTGATCGAACACGAGCCTGCGAATCGCCAGCCCGTAGGGACGATAGGGCGCGTATCGCCCGAACGACCGGTACGTCCCGCGGCTGCGCGTCCCATCGTACGCGGCCACGATGACGCCGCGCAGCTTGCGATGCGCGACGCGCTCGACCTTTGGCAGCGCGCCCGAGCGGTCGAGCGTCGCCAGCGCCTGCGGGCTCATGTACTCTCCGCACACCTTGTCGCGCGGGAAGCGCGCCTTGTCCACCAGCAGCACCCGCAGGCCGCGCGCGCCCAGGAACGCGGCCAACGTGCTGCCCGCGGGGCCCGCCCCGACGATGATGACGTCCGTCTTCACGACACGAGCCTCATCACGCGATTCAGGATCGGCGCGAACCGCCAGAACGGTTTGCGCACGCCGAGCATCGCCAGCATGCGCAGGCCGATCGGCACCAGCGGACTCTGGGAACGCTCCGACGTCACCAGGCGCCCGTCGAACGCGGCGTGACGGATCATCGTCTCCCGCAACCACCGCGGATCGAGCGCCTTCGACATGTAGAACGCCGGCGCCACGAGCTCGTCCTCCGACGCGATGACGCCCTCCCGAAGCGCGATCCGCGCCAAGGGCGTATTCGGGTAGATCCGGATGCCGTTGGAGACGAACGCCACATCGCCCGGCGCGGTGCACTCATGAAAGAACCGCAGCGTCTCCGACACCGTTTCCTGGTCTTCGCCGGGGCCGCCGATCAGGAAAATCCAGAGCGTCCGCAGCCCCACCTTCCGCGTCAGCCGCGCCACCTGCTCGATGTGCCGCCGCTCGAATCCCTTCTCGTAGACCTTCAGCATGCGCTCCGACGCGCTCTCCGCGGTGCAGATCAAGGAACGAAAGCCCGTCTCCTTCATCCGCGTCAACAGTCGCTCCGAGACGCAGATCGGATTCAGGCCGGAGCCGACGAAGTTCGCGCGAATCCGCCGGCGGATGATCGCGTCGCAGATGTCCAGCGCGTGCGCCTCCGGGACGTTGAAGGTGCTGTCCACGAACTCGAAGTCGCGCACGCCCGAGCTCTCGATGACGTCCTGGATCTCGTCCGCCATCCGCTCGCCCGACTTCAACCGGTACAGCCGCCCCTCGATGTTCGTGTACGTGCAGTAGACGCACTTCAAGGCGCACCCTCGCTTCGACTGCAGCGGGTAGACGCCTTCATATTTCATGTACTGCCGCGTGTCGACCCACCGGTAGATGCGCGGCGGCCCGCTCGCGTTCAGCGCGGGCACCCGCCACTGGGGATTCACCCGAACGGCGCCGTCCCGGAACGCACAGACGCCCGGAATCTCCGAAGGATCCCGTTTCTCCTCCAACGCCTTCGCGAACTCGACCGCCGCGAGCTCACCGTCGCCGTGGATCGCGTAGTCCGGCCGCACCGCCTCCATGATCTGTCCGGGCATTACGCCCACCGCCGACCCGCCCAGGAGAATCGGCGCGCGGCTCACGCGCCGGCATTCCCCCACGATCCGGCGAGCATCCCCGACGAAGTCCTTCGGAGCGTAATAGTCGCAGTTGTCCATGTTGCGCACGCCGATTCCGATCAGCTCGGGCGCGAACGCCCTCACCCGGCGCTCGATGGCCTGCGCGGTGTCGCGCGCGAAACAGAGGTCGAGCATCGCGACGTGATGCCCGCGCTGTTCCAGCGCCTCCGCGACGGCGCACAGCCCGATCGGCAGCACCGGATACGGGACCTTCTCCCGGTTCTGCGAGATCAAGAGGATCTTCATTTCGCGCGCCCCCCTTCCCATCGGCCCAAGACCAACGCCGCGTTTTTGGATCCGAACGCGATCGTATTGCACATCGCGATCTCAACGTCTCGGGCGCGGCCCGTATTCGGCACATAGTCCAGGTCGCACTCCGGATCCGGAGTCTCGTAGTTGATCGTCGGATGAAGGAAACTGTCGCGGATCGACATCAGCGTCGCCGCCACCCCCGCCGCTCCGGCCGCCCCTTGCGGGTGACCGATCAACGATTTCGTGGCGCTCGCCGGCACCGCCCGCGCACAGCGGCCGAACGCCAGCTTGATCGCGGCCGTCTCCGTCTTGTCGTTGAGCGGCGTCGACGTGCCGTGCAGATTGATGTATCGCACCTCGTCGGGCGTCAGCCCCGCGTCCTCCAGCGCGATCGTCATGGCCCGCGCGGACTCCTCGCCGGTAGGCATGATCTGCACCCGATGGAACGCATCGCACGTCGCTCCGTAGCCGAGCACCTCCGCGTAGATCGGCGCGCCGCGCTCCACCGCGCGCTCCAGTTCCTCCAGGATCACGATCCACGAGCCCTCGCCGATGACGAATCCGTCCCGGTCCCGATTGAAAGGCCGCGACGCCTTGTCCGGGGTGTCGTTGAAGTGCGTGCTGACGCACTTCATCCGGCCGTAGCACTCGAGGATGCCCGGAGTGATGCAGCAATCGGCGCCCCCCGAGACGACGACGTCCGCGGTTCCATATTGGATGGTCCTCAGCGCATGCCCAATGGCGTCCGTCGAACTCGTGCAGCCGGTCGACACGACGTGACTCAGCCCTCGCAATCCGAACGCGATCGAGACTTCGCTGGAAAGCATCCCGACGAACGCCGACGATACGGCGAAGGGATAGCACCGCTCCTCGACCTCTCCGGTGAAGAACCTCCGGTACTGCTCCTCGGCGAACTCGATGCCGCCGGAGCTCGTCCCGAGAATGACCGCGACCCGGCGCAAAGCGTCCACCTCGAGCTGCGTCGGGTCCAACCGGGCGTCGGCGAATGCCTCTCGCGCCGCGCCGATCGCCATGATCGCCACGCGCGGCAGACGCTTGAGCTCCTTCTCGGACACGATCTTCCCAGGCGACCAATCGTGCACCTCCGCGGCCACGCGCGACGCCACGCGCTCCGGCTTGAAGAGGCGAATGGAACCCACCGCCGACCGGCCGGCCCGCAGGTTCTCCCAGTAGCGCTCCGCTCCTTCCCCGTAGGGCGTGATGGCTCCGAGACCCGTGATGACGACTCTGCGTTTCATCGGTCCTCCTGCTCTTCGTTCTATGGCCATATTGGCACGCGCCTGTGAGCTCCCTATGAACGCCGCATGAATAAATCTTTCTGAAGGACCTTCACGCGATCGCAACCTCCAGAGGCCGGGCCGGGACGGTTTCCACGACACGACGCGCCGGCCGCCGCGACACGCGCTCGATCTGCAGGCGCGCGGCGGCGCTGAGCGGCTCGTGGAGGGAGATCGTCTCCGCCCAGCCCGACGGCAGACCGCGCAAGTACGCCTCCGGCCGGGCGCGCACGAGTACCACGCGATTCGCCCGCACCTTCAGCTCGTCGAAACGTCCGCGGAGCATCGGCTCCGTTCGAAGAGATCGGAGGCGATCATCCCACCATGCGGCCGCCTCGGCGCCGAGCAACCACCGAACGCGCCCGTACAAGGCGTCCCGGCGCCCTCCCGGACGCATGCCCAGGAGTTGCTGGAACCCGCTTTCGTCGAGACACTTCAGGGCCGCCACGGTCAGCTCGCCCAAGTAGGCATGTTCCGCGCACGGGTCGAGCCCGATGACCACCGATGGAATTCCTCCCAGTGGGCGCAGGAGGTCCAGGGGCGAGGCCGTCGAGGTGACTGCGATCATACCTCCACCCTAACGCGAGGTCGTGAAGCCACGTGGAAGGGCGCATGAAAAGCGCTTCATGCGCGGTAACCGTTTACCCTCCCCCTCCTCCGCTCGCCGAAGGCGAGCTACAGAGGGCCCTTCGTAGCTGCGGCTTCGCCGCAGCGGAGTAGGGGTAGCCTTTCCAACAGCTTGGTGTTCCCTGCGACGGCAGAGGAGGGTTTACCCGTTCGAAAACCCCGTTCTGGCGTCCAGCTGCCGGAACGAACGAACCCTCCTTCGCCATCGGGAAGGCTGATGCAATCACGTGGAGGAATGGAAGAACCGCCAAAACGCAGAAACGCCAAAAGGAAGGCGAATAGGG